>JADGNY010000040.1 GCA_017883235.1 Thermoanaerobaculia bacterium
TCGGAGGCAGTGGCTCGCGTACCGGTGCGGTAGCTGGCATCGAGATAGGCTTCCACGCCGCGGCGGTACCAGTCACGTTCGTCGTCGATTGCGGTTTGGCGCAGGCGCATGGTCGTCCCCCTGTCAGCTCAGACACATTAAGGAGTCAGGAAGTCACCGTCGCTGCAAAAAAGGCGCGCTGACGGATCGGAGCGCTGGCGTCTCGCCGGCTGGCCCAGCGGCGTCTCGCCGCTGGGGTTGAGTTACGAGTGAATGTTTGGCGAGGGGCAAGACCGGGGGCGAGGAACTCGGAGGGTCAGACCTTCGGACTTAACGGCCTTGCTGCCGGCGTTTGTGTAACCCACGCTCCTTCAAACGCTTACGTGGATTCACGACGAATCGTCCCGATGCCGCTTTGACCGACCGATCGAAGGGCAGGTGATTGAAAAAGAACAACTTACTGTTCTTCCCGACCTCGAACCGAACGCCCCACCGGAATCGGCAAAATATCTGTAATGTATTCTAACGAAGGCACTTACTGGATCTGAGCGTCCGTACACCGAAAAGCGAAGGTCTGCCCCCTCGCGCGCTTTCGTCGAAGATGGCTATGGCCGTCGTCAAGGACACCAGCTCTACGACGCTGTCGCGGAACGTTGCCAGCGGATATCCGGGAACGGAAAGCTGCTCGTTAGCTGCTCGAGTACCGTCTCAGTGTTGGCGCCCACCTGATTGGTCACGGCGTACGTGCGCTCCCCGAAATGAATCAGCTCGTCGTCCCTAAGCGCGAAGCGGCGAGGGTCGAAGGAGCGATGGTCACGATCGCACTCGGCGCGAGCTGCCTCTGTGAACTCCTCGCTTTTCAGAGTGCCTGCTGCCGAAACGAAGAGATAGCGGTTGTAACTCGGCACGGCCTCCATCATCTGCTCCGGACGGATTCCCCGCTTTACCAGCGCTCTGACGATGCGATGAACGGCCTGTCTCTTGTTTAGCTGTTCCTCGACGGAATCACCCGCGGCCACGTCGTACTTCTGAGTCCGGGCCGCAGATGCAGCAGCTTCGCGTCGGACTTCTTCTCGCTCTCTCAACTTCACCTGGTATTCAGCCGTTTCAGGCAAGGGGATGAGTACCTCGACGTCGAGAAGCGTGTTTCCTTCGAACACGTAAGGCCGTAGCCGGACGCAGGTAATATCTATTTTCCGGTCGCGCAGCCATAACACCGCGGTTGTCAGCTCTTTGGAAAAATCGGCTGACACGAGAACGATGCGTACATCCGCAGCGAACTCATCGACCTGCGGTTCGATCCATCCAAGGAAGGACAGCAATCGCTCTCGCGCTTCGCCAGCGAGACCATTCGCCGCGAGGTAACGCCGATGCGCTTCGACGGCCTGGTCGAATGTCATCGTCGAAACCATCGCCGCGTATCGAATCGCCTGAAGCTCAGCATGGCCGCCGTCTTCCGTTCGCTTTAGCTCGATCACCACGAGACGGGCGTTCTTATCGATCGCCAGCAGGTCGATCCGTCGCCACGCTTTGTCCCAATCGCCAAACTCCTCGGCAATCAGAAAGCACTCCGGAGCGACAATTTCAAGCCGTGAGCGGAGGAGACGCTGAAGATGGGTTCGCTCGCCGACTCCGAGTGTTGAAAACGTCTCACGGCGTACCGCTTCGATATCGTCTTCCTTCAAATGATAGAGAGGCATCGTGATCCTTCGAGGTGCGCGCCAAATATAGTAGCCGACTCAGTCCTGCGGTCAGGACATCTCCAGCTCGCGTTTGCCTGCGCAGGTAGGGACATCGGCCTGCCCGGACACTCCTAGTGTGAATGCCCCTGTTCACATCCAAAACCGACGACGCCGGCGACGGCAAGGAGACCGGGCCGGGCGCGCGGCGTGCGCCGGTGGTGATCACCGTCGTCGTGCTGGCGGTGGTGGGGAGTCTGTACTACGGCTACTACAACCGGCAGGTGGAGTACTTCACCGGCCGCAATCTGCGCCTTCTGTCGATGCTCACCGCACAGGTCGAAGGGCGGGTGGAGATGTTCTCGGAGTTCGTGAAAGCGCAGGCCAGTGCCGGCGCTTCGGAAGGACCGGACCCTTATGCGGGCTCCGGGATCAAGTTCGGCGATTGCGCGGGCTATGCCCCGGTCGGCGAAGTCAGGCGGGGTATCGACGAGACGGAGCATGGCTGGCTGTTGCGGTTGCAGACGGCGGCAAAGCCGGAGAGCGCAAAACAAGGTCTCGGCCCAACGCAACCAGCGCCCACATGCGCAACGGTCGAGATCGACGACCTGATCCGTCCGATTTTCGAACGGCCGGTAAGCGCCGCGTTCGACATGCTGCTGGTGGCCAAAGCTGACGGGACAGTGCTCTACAACGTCCGGCCGCCTCAGGCGTCGTCGTCGCTCCTCCACCATGATGAGGAATGGATCGATGAGGAGGAAGAGCCGCCACCGACTGACACGACGGGGACGGTGACCACGACGAGCGCTGCGCCGAAGCCTGCGCAGAGAACGAAGGGGAAGGAGGCGAAGAAAGCAGCTCCCTCGACCAACGCGGCAAACAGCGCCATCGCTGACCGGGAAAGTGGCTCGACCCTCTCCATCACCACCCTGAAGGCCCTCAAGATCCGGAAAGGGTGGCGCGCCGATCCGGTGGATATCGATCTCGCCTCTCTGACCCGAGGTACAGGTCAACTCACCGTCACCCTCGGCGGTACCGACTATGTCCTTTTCACGCAGCCCTACACCCTCGCCCGAGCGGTCCCGGGCACGAGGGACGGGGGGAGTCAGTGGGTGGTGTGCGGGCTGGTGTCGGCGTCGCGGTTCCGCTATGACGTCTCCGCGATTTCCACGACGGTCATCCTCCTGGGCATCGCCATCGCGCTATTGGTGCTCTGTTGCTGGCCGTTCCTCCGGATCGCGCTCATCGACCCGGCGCAGGCACTGACGATCACCGACGTCGTGCTCATTATTATGTGCACCATCGTCGGAGCGGGGGTGCTCACGTTAGCGCTGCTCGACGTCTTCGCCTATCGAGGCATCACCGCCACGGCCGACGATCAGATCGAGAAGTTCAGCGGGAACGTAGACGGCGATTTCGGCCGCGATGTCGTGCGGGCGATGCATGTCCTAACGGTTGCCGAGGAACGAACGCGGGACTTGGCACTCAAGAACATTTCCAATCCGACGCAGCCGCTGCCGAGGGAGCTCGTCGAGGACCCACGCGTGGGCGAGTATCCGTACATCGACTCGATCGCATGGCTCGACGACGACGGGATGCAGAAAGCGCGCTTTGCGCGCATCCTCCCCAGTCCGCGCCTCGACGTCAGCGGGAGGCAGTACTTCCACTTGGCGAAACTGGAGAGGACGTGGTCCGTGTCGGGTGTGCCCTACGTCCTGGAGTGGGTGCGCTCGAAAGCGACCGGCGAAGTGCGGGCCATTCTGGCGAAGAAGACGAAGGAGGCGATTGCGTGGGACCAGAAGTCCGGCGTGGAAAAGGTGAAGGGTCCGCCTCCTCCGTTCACCGTGATCGTTATGGCCACGGAGCTCATCGACATCACGCACGCCGTCCCGCCGCCTGGCGTGCAGATGGCGATCATCGATGAGAACGGGGAGGTGATCTACCACACCGACACGCAGCGGATCGGCTACGAGAACTTCTTCGCCGAGGCCGACCGCAACTTGGATCTGCGAGCGGCGGTGGTGGCGCGGCGCGCGCGGCTGGTGAGCGCGACGTACTGGGGCGAGGATCAGTCGATGTACGTCCGTCCGCTGACGGGGTCGAGCTGGACGCTGGTGACGTTCCGGGCGAAGCGTCTCACGCGTGTTCTGAACGTCGAGGCGACGCTGTTGACGCTGATGATGCTGCTGTTCAATTCGACGCCGTACCTTCTGGTCTACATCATCGTGCTGATCCTCAAGCCGAGGTACCGCGCGCCGCGCCTGTGGCCGGACGAAACGCGCCACGGCGATTACCTGCGCCTGGTCCTGATCCTCATCGCGCTGATGTTGCTCTCCTGCCTGAACAACTACGCGCTGGCCCCGTGGTCATCGTTCTACGGCATTGTGCTCATCCCGCTGCTGTCGATCGTGACGACGTACGTGATGCTGCACCGCACCGGCGCGCCGCGGCGGCTGGCGATCGGACTGGCGGTCTGGATCATCGTCACGGTCCTGCTGATCGTTCAGATGTCGTTTGCCAGGATCCATCCTGAGCGCGCCTTCGTCGACTACCCGGTTCTTTCGCGAGCCTTCCTGGTGCTGGCGACGGTCATCGTGGCCACGCTGACGTTGATGCTGATCGGCGGCTGGAAACACGGCGGGCCTGTCTCGAATCAGCTCCGCCGCCTCCAGTCGCGGTACGGCTATTCGACGCTCTACCGCGTCTGCGGCGTGTTGCTGATGTTGATCGGCGCGGCTCTTCCGGTGGTCGGCTTCTTCCGGATCAGCCGTAGTGTGGAGCTGGAGCTGATGGTGAAGTACGGCCAGTTGCGCGCCGCGGCCGGCCTGGAGCAACGCATCGATCAGATCGTGACAATGAGCGTCCTGCCTCCTGACGCGAAGCCGGAAGTTACGCGGCATCTCTTCGACGACATGTTCACCAACCGGCTGGAGATGCTCTTCGGCAGTCGTTGGTCACTCGTTCCCCCGGTGGCCAACCCGGCGGTGCCGCGCGAGAGCAACGATGGATCGTGCCCCAAGGTACAGAATGCCGGTCGGACGGATCTGAAGAACCGCACGATTCCGACGTGGGCGTCGGACTGGCTGCCGGCGTTGTACGAAGACTCGCTGGCCATTCAGCCACTCTTCGAAGCGGGATCGTCCGACAACCTGTGGCACTGGTGCGTGAATGGGCAACTGATCAAGCTCGTTCGCAAAATTCGCTTCGACCGCGATGTGGCCGCGGTGGTCTGGAACGGCCAGGAGAAGGACGAGACGGCGGAGAAGATCGTGATCGAGTCGCACCTGCCTCGCGCATCGTTCTGGAAATCGTCCCAGGAGAACGCGCGCGGTGCCGTCGGAGCAGAACCGGCCGATTCTTCAGCGCTTCACTTTCTGACGATGATCCTCATCGGGGTGCCCCTTCTCTCGATCTTCTGGTACGCGGCCGGTTTCGTGGCCAGGCGCGTCCTGCTGATCGATATCCACGAGCCCGACTGGCTGGCGCGCAAGCCTCTCAGCCCCACCCTGGGCGATCACATCTTCCTCGTGCGCCGCGATCGCGACGTGAATACGCTGACCAGCCACCAGGCCTTCGTCGACGTCTCCTTCGCCTCGCTCGATCAGGACGACAACTGGACGGCCGTCCTGGAGAAGCTCGACAGCAGCGAGGCCGGCCGCAATGTTCGCGTCATCGATTTCGAGCATGGTATCAACGACAGCGCCGTGAACGCGAAGAAGCTGCAGTGGATCGAGCGTCTGCTGGCGCTGGCCGACCGTACGGTGATCGTCGTCTCGAACGTCACCCCGGCATATGTGATGACGACGCAGGCTCCGCCGGATACGGACGCGACGGCGTACGTCGAGCGCTGGCGCGCGCTTCTGCACCACTTCGTGATCGTGACGGCGGAGGAGCTGGACTTGCGTCACGAGGAATCGAGGCGGCGCAACGCGACCGTGAGTCAGATTACGCCGCCGATGAGCTGGCTGGCGAAGGAGACGGCGTACAACGCCTTCCTGGGTCATCTTTCGAAGGAGCTCGAGGCGGACGACGACCTGCGCCGCAAGCGCAAAGAGAGCGATCCTGATACCGACCAGCGCCGCTTCCTCGACGAGCTTGGTGAACGCGCCGAGACGTACTTTGCCGGCCTCTGGTCGACCTGCCGGGAGGACGAGAAGCTGCTCCTCTACCACCTCGCGCACAACGGCCTGGCCAACGCGCGCGCCCGCCGCACCATCCGCCGTCTGATGGCGCGCGGCCTGGTGCGCCGCAATCCGAATCTGGAGCTCTTCAGCGAGTCGTTCCGGCTCTATGTGCTCGAAGCCGCGCAACGCGAGAACATCGTCAAGGTGGATCGCCAGAAGCGCGGCGCCAGCACCTGGGACTCTCTCCGCGTCCCGTTCTTCGTCATCATCATCGCCTTCATCCTGCTCCTGTTCGCCACGCAGAAAGACATGCTGACGACGACCACTGCCCTGGCCACCGCGCTGACGACCGGCCTGCCCGTTTTGATGAAACTGATCGGGGTGTTCACCGAGCGGCGGACGGAAGCGAAGGAGTAGCTCGTCGCCGCCGACCCGCTACCGGCGGCGTGCCAGATATCGCCGCATGGCCTACCGGAGGAACGCCGAGTCCTCACCGAGTTTGATCTCCGGAAGGGAGTTGCCCCGGTCCGGATGGAGAGGCGGATTTTGGAATAAGCTGGTCTGATCAGACGTACTAGCCGCCGCGATGCCGATTCTGCGCGAAGAGAGCGACATCTTTCCCGCCGACCTGTTCGACCTGCCGACCGAGGATGCGCCGTGGGAGATTGCGCATCTGCGCAGCCGTCAGGAGAAGTCCGTGGCGCGGCTTCTCTTCGACGGCGGGAAGCCGTTCTATCTCCCGCAGATCGAACAGACGAAGAAGCATTCCGGAAGGACGTTCGTCTCGCATCTGCCACTGTTCCCGGGCTATATCTTTCTGCGCCGGGTGGAGGGTCTTCGACAGACGCTCTGGCGTACCAGCGCCGTGGCCAATATGATCGAGGTTTCGGACCAGGCGCAGCTCACCGCCGAACTGCTGCAGATCCGGCAACTTCAAGCCAGCGGCGCCTTTCTAACGCCACGCATCGATCTCGTTTCGGGCGACCCGGTGCGCGTCAAGGAAGGGTCGTTCAGCGGCTACACCGGCATCGTGATGGAAGAGCGCGGGTCGCTGCGGCTGATCGTGTCGGTGTCGATTCTCAAAAAGTCGGTTACCGTGGAGTTTCCGCGCGACTTCCTTGCGCGGTCGAAACCGGGGGAGACCGGCCGCGATCGGCGGGGAAACTGACCTGGTTTGACGGTCTGATTCACACGCCGAACCTCGTTGTCCGCTTCGTGCCGAGCGCGAGCGGCTGGGAACGATCCCCCGACCCCCCACGTATCCCATCTACGGATTCCCGGATATTCGGCACTCGCCAAACCTGACCGAGCTGTCCGATCCCGCCGGATGGAAACGGGCTGAGCAGGACGGGACATCAACGCGCACGTTCCACGCCATCTTCCGAGTGGCGGCGGACGGACATCCAGTTCGGTCAATCCATCCGATGTGGTGCCGTCGACTTAAAGCGGGAACTGTCCCTTTCTGAACAGAAATACGGCTGGACGCCGCGTATGGTCGCCAACGTCGTGCACATCACCGTGATGTGCTCGCCAGTGCAGCTCCGTCGACGTACTTTAGTGTTGACATCATTGACCGTTTATGGAAAGCTAGAGATTCATCTTTCTCGAACAGTAGCATGGCGTCCGAATGGCATGTGGATCACTTGTCTATTCATTTATTCATTCGATGGGCTGCGGCGGTTGATGTAACCGACGGGGCGAAGCTTGGCTCGTGAGCGTCTCGTCTTTCCGCACTGGCTAGATATTCTGTCGATATGTCCTGACCACGATCATCCCGGATGCAGGCACGTCGGCGGCGTGACGCACGGGGGTGAGTGATCGCCCGCTCAACGCGCCCTCACGATCGCGCGTGGCCGGGCCACCCGCGCCAACTCGACCGCTCCTCGTGTCAAAGGCTCACGCGATCGTGATGCCAGACGTTCTGTTCCCATCACAAGTCAGATGCGGCCGTCAATTTCAACAATTACGGTTTTCAAAACAAACGGTGGTTTCTGATGGATCTCGCACGAACAAAATCCAAAGCGTCCCGAATCAAACGCCCGGCGACCATCGCCGGAGCCGCGCTCGTACTGGTCAGCGGCGGCGTGGTGCTCGCCAGCATCGACTTCCGCACGCAACGAGTCGATCGGACAAAACTCAGCATCGAAACTGTTCAGCAGGGCACGATGGAAGTCAAGGTCGGTGCCAACGGTCAATTGCTGCCCAAACACATAGAACAACTCGCCGCGCAAGTTTCTGGCCGGGTAGCGAAGGCGGATATCAAACCGGGCGCGGTCGTGCAGGTTGGACAGGTATTGGTGGAGCTCGCTAACCCGCAGCTCATCGCCAGCGCTGAGGAAGCTCAATCGGCCTGGGAAGGCGCGATAGCGGAACTGCAATCCGCAGAGGCCGAGTTGCAGACCAACATGTTGAACCAGGAAGTTGTACTCACCGGGGCACAATTCAATTCGGAAAAAGCGCAAGTGAAAACCGAAGCGGACGAGGCCCTGGCTCGTGAGGGCCTGCTTTCGGGAATTGAATTAAAGCGCTCTCAACTGGATTTGACCCAGCTGAAGAAGACCTACGAAATCGAAGGGAGTCGCCTCAAAAAGGTTCGCGACAACATTCAAGTCCAACTGGCTGTCAAGAGATCCCACGTCACCCAGCTGGCGCGAGCGCTGGATCGCGCCAGGACGCAAGCCGCGGACCTGAAGGTCGTCGCCGGCATCAGCGGCATCGTGCAGACGATCAACGTCGAGGTGGGGCAACAATTGCAACCGGGCAGCCCGATCGGCCGCATCGCGCAGCGGGAGCAACTTTACGCGGAGCTCAAGGTTCCCGCGCGCGAGGCCACACAGGTGCAAGCGGGGCAAAACGTCATCGTCGATACCCGCAACGGGACCGTGAACGGGGTCGTCACTCGCGTCGACCCCGGCGTGACGGACGGTACCGTTGTCGTGGATGTCGATCTACAGGGTGCGCTTCCCGCGGGTGCCCGCCCACAGCTGGAGGTAGAGGGCACGATCTATATCAGCCAACTGCCGAACACCCTGTACGTGGGCAAACCCGCCTACGTCAAGAACGATGCGGCGATTGCCGTGTACAAGCTCGATCCGGCGGGTCGCTATGCCACGAGAACCACGATCAAAGCGGGCAAGGTGTCGCTTAACTATTTGCAGGTGTTACAAGGTTTACAACCAGGCGATCGCATTATCACCTCGGAAATCGGCGAGTGGCAGAATCAGGAGCGCATCTTGTTGAAGTAGCGTTGCCAGGTTCCATAGATCGATCGACAGGCAAGTAGCAGATACCAAAGCCGGGACTTTGTCATGACCCAGATGGAATTGCTCGATCTCATCGCGCAGCATACCCGAGAAATCGTGCCCGGCCTCGACGCGCATCAGTTCGTCGCCTCCGACCGCCTGGCCGACCTCGGCGCCAACTCGATCGATCGCGCCGAAATCGCGATGCTCGTGCAGGAGTCCGTTGGCTTATCGGTTCCGCGCGTCGAACTGTTCGGACCCAGGAACATCGGCGAGTTGGCTGGTTTGTTCCTGCAGAAACTGAATGCCGCGTAATCCGGTCGTCACCGGGATGGGCGTCATCTCGGCCATCGGGCAAGGCAAGGCTGCGTTTGCAAAGGCGTTGCTCGCCGGTGAGACCGCCTTTGGCGTGATGCAGCGCCGGGGCCGCCAGCGGGAGTCCGCCTATCTCGGTGCGGAAATTCGCGAAATCGGGTTTTCTCAGGAAATCACCAGGCAGACATTGCGGGCGGCCTCGCTGTCCGCGCAGGCTGCCCTGTTCGTGCTGCTGGAAGCGTGGGTCGAGGCGCGATTGTACGACGTCGATCCTCGTCGTATCGGTCTCATCGTCGGCGGCTCGAACATTCAGCAGCGCGAATTGACGCAGGTTCACGAGGCCTATCGCGACTCGCCGGCGTTCCTGCGCCCGACGTATGCGCTGTCGTTCATGGATTCGGATCTGTGTGGCTTTTGCACGGCGCAGTTCGGGATACGCGGTCTGGCCTACACGGTGGGCGGCGCGTCAGCGAGCGGTCAATTGGCAATCGTTCAGGCGGCGCAGGCTGTACTCACGAATCAAGTCGATGTATGTATCGCGGTGGGCGCGTTGATGGATTTGTCGCACTGGGAGTGCCGGGGACTGCGCGCACTCGGGGCGATGGGATCGGATCGCTATGCGAACGAGCCCGCGCTCGCGTGTCGTCCCTTCGACCGCGATCACGACGGGTTCATCTTCGGCGAATCCTGCGGCGCGGTGGTCGTCGAGTCGCTGGAGTCGAGCCAGTGCCGAGGTCTGGAGCCTTACGCTGCGTTGCGCGGCTGGGGAATCGCGATGGACGGCAATCGCAATCCTGATCCCTCGTTGGAGGGAGAAACGCAGGCCATTCAGAACGCACTCGATGCGTCCGGATGGACGTCGGCCCGGATCGACTACGTCAATCCGCACGGTACGGGCTCGATCGTAGGCGACGAAACGGAGCTGAAGGCACTGCAGGCTTGTGGATTGGCCGGCGTCTTTTTGAACGCGACGAAGTCACTTATTGGTCACGGTCTCAGCGCCGCCGGTACGGTTGAAGTGATTGCAACGCTGCTGCAAATGCGGGCCGGCCGGCTCCATCCGACCCGCAATCTGGAAAATCCCATCGACCCCGCACTCAATTGGGTCAAAGAGAAGTCGATCGAGCATCAGATCGACAATGCGCTGACCTTGAGCATGGGCTTCGGCGGGATCAATACGGCGCTATGCTGGCAGCGCCATCATTAGCCATGACCATCGCCACCTATGAGATGACCTACGAGACCCTCAAAGTTGAGTTCCAGGAGTCGGTTTGTTTCTTACAGATCCACCGGCCCGAGTACAGGAACGCGATCAGCGGTCAGCTCATCGCCGAGTGCAATGACGTCTTGTCCGTGTGCGAGGAGTCCGCGACCGTGGTCGTGCTGAGCGGCTCACCGGAGGTGTTTTGCTTCGGCGCTGATTTCAAAACCATTGCCGGCGCATCGAAGACAGCGCCTGAGCAGGACGACGGGCCCGGGGCGATGTACGACTTGTGGCTGCGCATGGCAACCGGTCCATACGTGACGATCTCGCATGTGCGCGGCCAGGCGAATGCCGGAGGGGTCGGATTCGTCGCCGCGAGCGACATCGTTCTTGCCGACGAGAGCGCACAGTTCAGTTTGTCCGAGTTGCTGTTCGGGCTCTACCCCGCCTGCGTGCTGCCGTTCCTGATCCGCCGCATCGGGTTTCAGAAGGCGAATTATCTCACTCTGATGACCCAGCCCATTTCGGCGAAACAAGCATGCGAATGGGGGTTGGTGGACGCAGTCGACCCGCAGAGCGAGGTTTTGTTGCGTCGTCATCTGCAACGGTTGCGGCGACTGTCGAAGACCGCGATTCGACGCTACAAGAACTATATGAGCCGCATCAGCATGCCGTTGCGGGACCTGAAATCAACGGCGGTTGCCGGGAATCTGGAAGTATTCTCCGACGCCGGCAATCTGCAAGCGATCACCCGGTACGTCGAACACGGCGTATTTCCCTGGGAAAAGTAACGTGACCGGGACAGCATTCATTAACGCTGTCGCGCCGAAGACAAGCCGCAATGCGAGTATTTGCCCTGTCGGATATCCATATCGATTACGACGTGAACGCCAAGTGGATTGCAAATCTATCCATCGCTGAATATCAGGACGACGTGCTCATTCTTGCCGGCGATGTGACCCATACCCTGCGACTGCTCGGCTGGTGCCTCAGCACACTCGCGAGGCGTTTCAAGGACGTGCTATTCGTACCGGGAAACCACGACTTATGGGTGATACGCGAAGGCCGGGAAAAGAATTCATTGCAGAAGTTCGACGACGTCAGCGCGGTGGTCGAATCGAGCGGTGCGTCGATGCAGGCCTTTCGCCGGCGGGGCGTGTCGATCATTCCGCTGTTGGGATGGTACGACTACTCCTTCGGTGAGCCGAGCGAAGAGCTGAGGTCGATATGGATGGACTATCACGCCTGCCGTTGGCCGAGCGGATACACGGAAAAAGACGTCGCCGCGCACTTTGCGGCGCTCAATGACAAACAGGTCAGCCTGGCCGGCGACAAGGTCATCACCTACTCGCACTTTTTGCCGCGCATCGATTTGATGCCGGGGTTCATGCCGGGCGCAGGCAAGCTCCTGTATCCGATCCTGGGCTCGACGCAACTGGATCGCCAGTTGCGAAGGCTCAACGCAAACATTCACGTCTACGGACACAGCCACATCAATCGTCAAGTGAAGATCGACGGCGTGTCCTACATCAACAATGCTTTCGGCTATCCGAGCGAAACCTGGATCACGTCGAAACGCCTCATGTGCATCCATGAAAGCTAGCGCCGCGGATCGCGCATCCCATGACACGGTGGAGAGCGGGATCATCCCACTCACGACGGCGGAGATTCATGTGTGGCTCGCTTTTTACGATGAAATCAGCGAGGAGCGCCTGCATTCCGCCTATCGGGAACTGCTCGATGTTGCGGAGAAGGAGCAGGAGCCGCGATTCTATTTCGCGAGGGATCGGCGTCGTTATCTGGTGACGCGCGCATTGGTGCGGACGGTATTGTCGCGCTACGTATCCATCGATCCCAGAGAATGGATCTTTTCCACGAATGCTTATGGTCGCCCCGACGTCGTCAATGCCCAGGCGAGGGATGCCGGGTTATCGTTCAATATCTCGCACACGCACAACTTGATCGTCCTGGGTGTGACCAGGCGGCGCGCGTTAGGGGTGGATGTCGAGAATGTCCGCGCGCGCGAGGTATCGATTGACATCGCGGATCGCTATTTCGCGCCGCGGGAAGTTGCGGCACTTGCTGCCACGCCGCCGCATCAACAGCAGTATCGATTCTTCGAGTACTGGACGTTCAAGGAAGCCTACATCAAGGCGCGTGGCATGGGTTTGTCCTTGCCCCTCGACAAGTTCAGCTTTCACTACCCCGATGATCGTACCGTCGAGATCGCGATTCATCCCGAGTTGGCGGACGATTCGGCGCGGTGGCAGTTCTGGCAGTTCCGTCCGAGGCCGGAATACTTGGTCGCGATCTGCGCCGAGCGAGTCGGTACTCAATCTCCGAGCCTGATCGTTCGGCAGGCAATTCCAATGCTGAGCGACAACCAGTGTGCCGTCGACTTTCTGCGGGTATCAGAAGAGAGTGCCCTGGCTACGACGTAACGATCACAACAGGTGAGTGCGATGATTGCTTTTCTATTTCCTGGTCAGGGCTCCCAGAAACGGGGCATGGGTCAAGGCTTGTTCGATGACGTGCGCGAATATGCCGCGGCCGAGAAGGACGTGGACGCGATTCTCGGCTATTCAATGCGAAAGCTGTGTCTGGAGGACGCGGATAATCGCCTGAAAGAAACGCAATTCACCCAGCCCAGTCTTTATGTGGTCAATGCGCTGCATTACTACAAGGCCGTAGGTCAGGGCACGCACCCTGCCTACCTGGCAGGTCATAGTCTGGGTGAATACAACGCATTGCTTGCGGCGGGCGTGTTCGATTTTCTGACCGGGCTGCGGCTGGTGCAGAAGCGCGGCGAGCTGATGTCGCAGGCAAGGAATGGCGGGATGGGAGCGGTGATCGGTCTGGAGGCGAGCGTGATCGCGAAGGTGATCGACGAAAACGGACTGGCGGGTCTCGACGTCGCGAACTTCAATTCACGGTCGCAAACGGTGGTATCGGGTCCAGTCGAGGATATCAAGCGCGCGGCCCCTTTCTTCGAAAAAGCAGGCGCGCAAATGTACATTCCTCTCCAGGTCAGTGCCGCCTTTCATTCACGATATATGGCAGATTCCGCGAAAGCATTCGCTGAGTTTCTGGCGCCGATGTCTTTCGCTGCGCCCAATACTCAGGTCGTTGCCAATGCCACCGGCCAGCCTTATCCCACCGACAACGCATCGGAGTCGGTCAAGTCGCTGTTGGTGAATCAGATCACGCATTCGGTGCAATGGACGCAGAGCATCCGTTTCCTCATCGGTCAGGGCGTTACGCAATTCAGCGAAATGGGTCCGGGAAATGTGTTGACGCGAATGGTGCAACAAATTCAGCAACAAACGGACACCTAAACGCGTCTCGACGATTGCTGGAGGATATCGGCACGTCGCACGCGGCGGGAACGCCTGTCTCGGCGGGTGATCGGCCGTCCAGTCGGTCGATGTACCTTGATGTGATCCTGCACGAATAAGCAGATGCATGTCTCCTGTCGCACAGAATTGCTGCTGGAGCCCGCATATGGTGACAACGTCGTACTGGAAAGCCAGAGATCCATCTCTCGCGAAACGTAGCATTTCCGTGCGAACAGCATATGGATCGCTCGTCTTCGTTCGTCGTCGGCGGCGGTTCATGTAACCGACAGGGCGAAGCTGCCCTTCAATCGATCTTAACCGGAGCTGACCAATGACCACCCAGTCCCTCATCGATCTGCAAGGCATCAAGAAAGTCTTCTACACCGACGAAGTGGAAACCTGGGCGCTCGATGACATACACCTCACCATCGACGCCGGCGAGTACGTTTCCGTCAGCGGCCCATCGGGGTGTGGAAAATCCACGCTGTTGTCGGTGATGGGACTGTTGTCCTCGCCCACCGAAGGCAAATATTTTCTTAATGGCGCGGAAGCGACCGGTTTGACCTCGGGAGAGCAAGCCCGCGTGCGCAACCGGGAGATTGGTTTCATCTTTCAGGCATTCAACCTGATCGCCGACATGAGCGTATTCGAAAACATCGAACTGCCCTTGACATATCGCAACGACCTCAACCGGAAAGGGCGACGTGAATTGGTTGTAACGGCGTTGGAACAAGTGAATATCGCCGATCGCCAGAAGCATTTCCCCGCACAATTGTCCGGCGGTCAACAGCAACGTGTGGCCATCGCCCGTGCTCTGGTCTGCAAACCTAAGGTTCTGCTCGCCGACGAGCCTACCGGTAACCTGGATTCCAGGAATGCCCAGCTCGTCATGGATCTGTTGACGGCGCTGCACGGGCAAGGCAGCACCATCGTGATGGTCACGCACGACCCGCGCTGGGCCGAGCAGGCCGATCGACAGCTGTCGTTGTTCGACGGGAAAATCGCGGATGATCGACGCCTTCGCGCAGTCATCTGATTCCCTCACAACGGCACTCCTGACCCGGCTCTACGACGTGTGAATCGCGCAACGTACGTACAAAGGAAATATATGAGAACACTCGCCCTCGCCACTGCTCTATTCGCATCGGTCACCCTCGCCGCGCCGCCGCCGCAGAATCCCGACGAGCTCCTCGCCGCGGCGAAGGCGGCGGTGCGCCAGAATGATGCGCCGCGCGCAGCCGAGCTCCTCGAGAAAGCGGTCGCCCTTCGACCGAACAGCGCCGAGCTTCACTACCGGCTGAGCGAAGCGTACGCATCGATCGGTGAGACAGCAAATGCCTTCAAGCAGGTGTCAACGGCCCGCAAAGTGATGGCGGAGCTCGAGCGCGCCGTGCAGCTCGATCCAAACCGCATTGACGCCCGCATCGATCTGGCCGGCTTCTACGCCATGGCACCCGGCTTCATGGGCGGCGGTGAGGTGAAAGCACTCGAGCAGGCGGTCGAGGTCAAGCGCCGCGATTCGTTCCAGGGTCATCGCGCGTTCGCCCGTATGTACACGGTGCAGAAGAAGTTCGATCTCGCGCGCAAGGAGTACGTCGACGCGGTGCGTGAGGAGCCCACCTCCGCCCGTGCCCACGCGGCGCTCGGGATATTTGTCGCCAGGAACGACAAGAACTGCCGCGGCGCATTCGACGAGATCGAGAAGGCACTTCAGCTCGATCCCGCGTACATGCCCGCGTGGTTTCGCCTCGGTGAGGTCGCCGCGCTTTGCGGAACGAACTATGCGCGTGGCGAAGAGGCGCTCAAGAGGTATCTGACGTACGAACCAAACGACCACGAGCCCGATCTCGCCACCGCTCACTATCACCTCGGGCAGATCTATGAGAAGCAGGGAAGAAAGGCCGAGGCACGGCAGAGCTACGCGGCGGCTCTGCGCGTGAGTCCCGGCACGAAGACGTTTCAGGACGCGCTGAAGCGGGTATCTTGATGGTCGCGGCGGGCCGGAGCCCAATGATCCGACCAAGTAAATCCCGACGGCAATTCATGAAAGCTATTGTTTGTGGTGTCGCCGGGTCTCGTCTGTCGTCAACAGCCTGAGCTCAACCAGGAGTGATTATGGGACTGGAACTGAAATACGCATGGCGCCTTTTGAAGAAAAACTGGGGCTACTCCCTGATGTGCGGGAGTGTCGTTGCACTCAGCGTGGGACTGGCGGGCTGGACGAGCGTCGCCGTGTACAACCAGATGTGGAAATCCCTCGGATTCCCCGGTTCCGAGCGTTGGTACAGCGTGCAGATCGCCGCCGACGCCGCGGCTCAAGCGCAACCCGCCGTCGATGCCTATACCTATCAGGAGTTGCTCAAGCACAATCGCTCGGCCGATTATCTCGGCGCCTACGCGAACCGGGCTGTCGTTCTCAGCGAAGGCCAGGCGAGCACGACCTTGCGTGCCGCGGCAATCAGTCCTCGCCTGCTCGCGGCAACGCAGGTGGCGCCCCTCCTCGGCCGCACGTTGGAAAACACAGATAGCCAGCCCGGGGCCGCTCCCGTGGCCATCCTCAGTTTCGATACCTGGCAGACCTACTTCGCTGCCGATAGGGCCATCATTGGCAAAACGGCCAGAATCGACGCGGCACCCGTGCGAATTGTCGGTGTGATGCCTAAAGACTTTTTCGCCTTTCAGGATTTCGAGGTTTGGTTGCCGCTCAACATACCGCAGTTGGCGACGCCGCGCGGCTCGACGATGACGCTGTCCCCCCTCATCGTGCTGGGCGAGAATCAAAACCCCGACACTCTTCGGAACAAGATGAAAGCGACTGTTGACGCTGTCAATCGTGACTATCCGGACCTGTTCAACCCCGCGCGGCGCCTCGAGGTGTTTCCTGCGCTGCGGATGTTCAGTCACGACGAAACGCCGATCCTGGCGCTGCTGATCTTCCTGGCCGCGACGGTGTTGCTGCTGGGCTGCGTGAACATCAGCATGGTGTTTCTCGCCCGCTTGCTGGAGCGCAGCCGCGAGCTCGCCATGCGTACTGCGCTGGGTGCATCGCGCTCCCGTCTCCTGCGGCAATGCCTCCTGGAGTCTGCCCTGGTCTTACCGCTGGGCCTCGTGGCCGGGTTTGGACTGGCCTCCCTGATCCTCGGGTGGGGTGACGGTCTGTATCGCTTTACGGCGCGGGTTCTCGGACAGGGACGTTCGCCGGCTGGGGCGGTCCTGCGGCCCATCGATGTGCTCATTGCCGTGGCGACCGCCATCGTGATCTGGTTGCTCAGTACGCTGATTCCTGCATGGCGCATTGCCCGGCAGGATCCGGCGCCGGCGCTCGCGGGCAGCGGCAAAGGGACGTCCGGTGGCGGCGGCAGCAAGACCGTGACGTTTCTTGTCGGATTGGAAGTGGTCATTTCGTCCCTCGCCCTCGTGGTCTCTGGGGGCATGTTGGTCGCGGTCAAGCTCGAGCTGGACAAACCGACCGGCCTGAACACCGCGAACGTGATGATGTCGACGAATCCCACCGACCTCGGCGAGCGCTACTCCGAACCGGCCCGTCGCCTCCGCTACTGGGAGGACCTGGCGGCTGCAATCGAGGGCAGGATGCCGGGCGCCGAAGCGGCCTTCACCACCGCTGCACCCACCAGTCCTTCGAGAGCCGCCGCCTCGATTGAAACGCAGCAAGGCGCAGATCGCCCGGGATTGTTGAGACTGCGCACCACAGCGGTGTCCGACAACTATTTCAAGATGCTGGGAGTGAGCCTGCGCTCGGGGCGGCTCTTCGACAGTACAGACAACCGCGACTCGCTGCCGGTAGCGATCATCGACGAGAAAATGGCCGCGCGTTATTGGCCCGATCAGGACGTCCTGGGCAAGCGCATCCAATTGAAGGCCGAGGAGAATGGCTCCTGGCTCACAATCGTCGGCGTCGTCTCTGCCGTGGGAGGACGGCCGTATTTCAACGACACCGGGGTCGTTTATCAGTCCTTACGCCAGGCCGTGCCATCCGAATTCCGGTTGCTGGTCCGATTGCCGGACAGGGCCGGTGATAGCCGGGCCACGCTGCGAGCCGCGGCGTTCGGCGTCGATCGGGATGTGCCGTTGCGCAACCTGCAGATGTTCGACGACTACCTGGCCGCGGTGAACCTCGCCTATACCGCGATGATCCCGGCTTTCATCGTTGTCGCGATCCTGACGGCGCTTCTTGCGGCATCCGGAGTGTTCGGCCTCATCACCCGCACGGTGGTGCAACGCACGCAGGAAGTGGGCATACGCCGCGCGCTGGGAGCCACGCCGTGGCGGGCGACGTCGAGGTTCATGCGCCAAGGGGCGATGTACCTCGGCGTGTCGATCGTCGGCGTCGGCCTTGGACTCATGGTGACAAACCTCCTCAGTGGAACGATCACCAACGTCCTCGATCACGTGCTCCTGGTCACGCTGGGCGTCGTCCTTCTCCTGTCCGCCGTCATTTTTGTGGCCTCGTATCTGCCCAGCCGCCGTGCGCTGGCCCTGGAACCGGGCGAGGCACTGCGATACGAGTAACCGTCGCTTCAGATCATTCTCAGTGGGAGCTAGCCAATGACCACCCAACACCTCATCGATCTGCAAGGCGTCAAAAAGGTGTTCTACACCGACGACGTGGAAACCTGGGCGCTTGACGACATTTGCCTCACCATCGACCGGGGCGAATATGTTTCCATCACCGGCCCGTCGGGGTGTGGAAAATCCACACTGTTGTCGGTGATGGGGCTGTTGTCCTCCCCAACAGGCGGAAAATACTTTCTCAACGGCGCAGAAACGACCGGTTTGAGCCCGCTAGAGCAAGCCCGAGTGCGCAACCGGGAAATCGGTTTCATTTTTCAGGCGTTCAACCTGATCGGCGACATGAGCGTATTCGAGAATATCGAGCTGCCATTGACCTATCGCGACGACCTCAACCGGAAACAACGCCGCGAGCTGGTTGTCGCGGCGCACGAACAAGTCAATATCGCCGACCGGCAGAAGCACTTCCCCGCGCAATTGTCCGGCGGTCAACAGCAACGTGTGGCCATCGCCCGCGCGCTGGTCGGTAAACCCAACGTTCTGCTCGCCGACGAACCGACCGGCAACCTCGATTCCAAGAACGCCCAATTGGTCATGGATCTGCTGGCCGGCCTTCACGAGCGAGGCAGCAGCATCGTCATGGTCACTCACGACCCGCACTGGGCCGAGCAGGCCCACCGCCAGATCTCCTTGTTCGACGGGAAGATCGTCGAAGACCGGGCCCGGGCGTGGTCTCGCGATTCCAAGCCCGCGCACGCCTGACGGGGAGCTCCACCTGCCGCCGCGTTCCGAATGCGAAATGCGCGTGCGCGGCAAAATCAGAAGCAAATCCCGCTCGGTCCGACAGACGTAGATCGAAAGTCCGTTGCCGCCGGTAACGTTCCGTTCGGGGTACGGCGAGGAAATCATTTCTTTCGACCGCGCTGCACAGGAGATCATCATGAAAGCAGTCGATCCCGCCTGGTATCACAAGCTGTATGGCGTCCGAAAGCCGCGGGCCGTTTACTACAAGACGGACTTCATCGATTACGCCTTGATGCTCCTGCTCAGCGCAGGGGTCATGGGCGTGTTGTATGGCTTCCGGCACGGGCTGACGTGGCTCGGGATCGCGGTGTGCGTCGTGGAGCTCGTCGCATTCGCGATCCGGCACGGCGTCGAGCTCCGGGTGCCCCTGATCCTGAGAAAGCCCCAGGACGTCCTCTACATGTTTCTCTACAAGCTGCAGAACCTGAGACCCTTGTATTTCGCCGGCCTCGGTCTGCTCCTCGTGGAAAACGCCGTGATCGCCCTCACGCCGGGCCTACCGCATTACGTCGAGTGGACGCGCATCGGTGCCCTTGGGCTGTTCTATTTGCATTTCCTCTGGATCACGGTCTACAGAACGGTGATCCTCGTCGCCCATTTGCGGGAGAGGAAGCTGGTGCACGAGGTGTTGATGCAGACGCCTTGGAAGCGAGTCATTCACGAAGACACGAACATCGTCTTCGAAATGGTCCATGCGTATTGCACCGGGCTGGTCACGCACATCGTTCTGATCGCCCCGTGGTATTTCGTGATCACGCACGCCCATTACTCGCTGCTCTTCCTCGTGGCCGCCGCGGCGCTCGATCTGGTCATTCACGTGCGGTGGATGGAGACGACCCATAACTCCTGGTTCTACAGAGATCACTGGCTGGGGCACAACTCCGAGCTGGAGTTCGTATGGCTGCACGGAACGCATCATGATGCCATCCCCTCCGGGATGATCGCCGTGGCGGGAAACGGGATTCTGGAAGGGTGTCTGCGGCACTCGATCGGGACGCCTGCTCCCTTCTACAGTCCACTCGCCGCGTTCTTCGTGTACATGTACGAGGTCAAGAATGACATCGACCTCCACCAGTACATCCCCGGCGTGTTCCCGAAATTCGGGAAACGGATGGTGCAGGTGACGCAGCATTCGACGCACCATTATGGACAGCTAGAGCCGTACGGTATGGCCATGAAGCTCGATCTGCCCGATGTTCCGGACACGTTCAAGAATCAATTCAAGTGGATGACCAAGGAGATCACGAACTCGATCCACCTGGACGAAGAGCTGAATGGTTTCCGTTGGGACAACCCGACGCATCGGCAAACCCGGAGCCTCTACGAGAAGTATCAGCCGACTCCGAAGAAGAAAGCCGCTGCCCCTCCATCGGAGGCCGTTGCTCCGCCCGGCGATACCAATCCGGCCGCCCTGTCCGATGGGGCTCTGCCTAGTGACGCGATGGCCGGATTTGGCCAACTGCCTGCGATCGTGAATCACGAGCCCGAGAGCGTGTTATGACGAGAGCGGACGTGCTGGCCCTCATTGCTCGGCAAGGCGAGACATCGTGCCGGGGCTCGAGGCGCACGAGTTCGCCGCGTCCGACCGCTTGGCCGACCTCGGTGCCAACTCCATGGATTGCGCGGAGATCGCCATGATCGTGCAGGAGTCCCTTGGCCTGGCCGTCCCGCGCGTCGAGCTGTTCGGCCCGAAGAACATCGGCGAGCTGGCCGACCTGTTCCTGAAGAAGCTGAAACTCGCGTGATCCGTCGTCACGGGATGACGGGTGGCGCGCCGTTTTTTTGCGCGGCCAAGTCACTTATTGGTCGCTTTCGAGGCATGGTCGAAGCGACTACGACCTTCCCATTCCGTCGCCGGCGCGGCGTTTCTGCGAAGAGAGCATAGGAGTCTTCCGTGCCCGAGACGATATTCATGTTCTCCGGCCAGGGCTCGCAGTATTTCCACATGGGAAAGGCTCTGTACGATGGCAACCACGACTTCCGCGACTGGATGCTGCGGCTCGACGAGGTGGCGCACGGGTTGACAGGCAGGTCGGTGATCGAGACGCTCTATTCCGGCGTGAATGGCAAGGCAGATCCATTCGACCGCACGCTGCTGACGCACCCGGCGATCTTTATGGTGGAATACTCGCTCGCGCAAACTCTGATACAGGCGGGCGTACGGCCGGACATGGTCCTGGGTGTCAGCATGGGGTCTTTCGCCGCGGCGACGGTGGCAGGGTTCATTGACGTCGACGATGCCTTGACTGCCGTGATCCGGCAGGCTATTGCGCTGGAGGAATGTTGCGAGCCCGGAGGAATGGCCGCTGTCCTGGCGGATCCGGCGCTGTTTGCGGAGGATTTCCTCAGCGGCCGCAGCGAGTTGGCGGCAGTCAACTTTGCTTCTCATTTCGTCGTGTCCGCAAAACGAACGGAGCTCGCGCAGATCGAGGCCGCCCTGAAGCAACGCAGCATCGTCTATCAGCGGCTTCCGGTGTCTTTCCCATTTCATTCGCAGTGGATCGATCAGGCGAAAACGTCATTCGGCGCCTTCATGCGATCGATCCACTGCGGGCAAGGCCGGTTGCCGCTGGTTTGCTGCGATCGCACGACGATTCTGTCCGGCCTGTCCGATGACTATTTCTGGGATGTCGTGCGGCACCCGATTCGCTTCCGAGAAGCTGCGGCACGATTGGAGCAGGAGGGTGCGCGCCGATACATCGACGTCGGTCCGGCCGGTACGCTGGCCACGTTCCTGAAATACGGGCTGCCTGCGACCACCAAGTCCACGATGCAGGCGATTCTGACGCCCTTCGGTTTCGATCAGAAGAATCTGGCAGCGGTGTTGTCCTCGACTGGACACTAGCGCTTTCACGCCGAAGACGACCATCAATAACCGCCTCAGAGGGACCTAATGGAGACTACGGCTCGGCGTCAAGCGTTCATCATGCAATACCGGGCGGAAGACTTTCCGCTTTATCTGCTTTCGCTCGTGATCCCTGGGATCATTATCGGGTTGGCACTTCCGCACCGCTTCGAACAAATGCTGCTGGTCCTCGCACTCGCATACCTGGCGTGCCTCTTCCCGATCAGGCATGGCGTGAAATTCGACCGGAGTGTATTTCGCGTGGCGCTCGAAGGCGTAGCACGCTATCCCTTGATCCTGGCCCGCAGTTGGAGGACCGCCCGCGACGCCGTGATGCCCATCGCCGTCATATTTTCGCTCGCTCTCGCAGTCGAGCACTTTCTGCGTCCCACGCTCACCGGCACGAGATGGCTGAGACCCTTTCCATGGCAGTGGGCGATTTGGGCGCCGTTCCTGCTCATTACGCTGTTCCGGGTAACGATCCTGATCGCGCATCTGCTGCGAGCTTCGGTGGTGCGCGAAGTGTTGGAAAGCTCGCCGCAAAAAAAGACCATTGCGGTGTTGTCGATCCATCACCATATCGTCCATGCGTTCATCACAGGCATGGTGGGCCACCTCTCGCTGGTCGTGCCTTGCGTTCTGTTCTTCATGTTGACCGATCCATCCTACTTGCGTGAGGCTCTGCTCCTTACCGGATTTCTCCTATGGTGGTGTATCGCTACTCCCTTGAGAAAACGAAGAATTCTCGTAAGGCCGGGCGCCATCGGCAACCGTCTCTTCTATCAGAATCACTCGACCGACCATGTGTCCCGATTCTACTTCACCGTATTTCATGGTCATCATCACGATGCCATCCCTTCGGCCGTCATCGGATCCGGCGCCGAAACGGGGTTCCTCGAGAACACCGATCGGGGAATCACCTGGCTCGACTTCTTGAATAGCATCGTGGTCGTCCAACTGAAGTGGCTCTATGTCGTAGCGTTCGACATGGTCGTTCATCAATACATCCCCGGAATATTCCCCTTCGCGAAAGCGAATTTCTCGGGGCTCGGTCACCACGTCACTCATCACTACGGCAGCGCCCTTCCCCTCGGGGCGATGTTTCAGGGCTATGTCGAGCGTGCCGACGTCAACAACGGCTACAAACCAGACAATGTCGTGACCCGCTGGTACGTCAACGAGGTTGAGCGGCGGGAGAAACTCGACCTCGACGCCGGAAAGAAGTTTCTGTCGCTTTACGATCACGGCGTCGTTTCGCGAATGGCTTCGCCGTCTTACGAATACGGAATGGTTTCATCGCAACACGCGCAACAGGAGAGTTAGATGTTTGGTTTCGTCTTGGTGCAGCAAATCCAGCAGGCGAAGGATAGCGGACGCCGCTCGTTCTCGTGCACCGACGGGGATCCTTTTTGGCAAGAGACCGACCATGATTGACCAGGAACAACTGCGCGACCTGACCGAGTCGTATCTGAAATCCGTGATCGCCGAGGCATCGGGATCTTCGAATACTGATTTCGATGCGTCTGCTCCTTTTGGAGAGTTGGGGATCGATTCGTTCCACGTGCTGAAGATCATCAAAGCGTTGGAGACAGATTTCGGGACGTTGCCCAAGAGCCTGCTCTTCGAGAATTTCAACATCAATGATCTGGCGGATTACTTCGTCGCCAAACATGAGGAGACTCTCTCCGCGAAATTCGGGAATGGCTCGCGCGCAGCGAATTCCGTGGTCCGTATCGATCGTCCACGAAAGACGGACGCAGCCGCGCGGGTAGCGGGCCTCCGGTCAGGAAGCCGAACCGACGTCGTCGTTCATGAAACGGCGCCCATTCTCATCCTGGAAAAGGAGGCGTATTCGCATCCTGAACTGAAAGACCTCGTGCGGACGCTCTTCGATCGCTACAAGAACGAGGGCTGTGTCTCCCGCGGGACCAGGAAGATCGCTCCGAACCTTTTCATCGGCAGTGCCAGACGCGGGTATTTCAACTATGGGCGCGGCAAGGACATCGTCCTCGTATATGGCTACACTGGACCGCGACACTATTTCCCAGCCCTCGCCGAGGAAATGTACCGGCACTGCCTGGCGAGCGGCTTCCAGCTCAATGTCCTTGCCGACGAGCAACTCCCGCCCATCGGCGGCACGCCGTTCTCGGCGACGCCCTTCGGCGTCCTGCAGCGCATCGTCAATCTCAAAGAGTTCACTCTCGACGGCGGCGCGATGCGCCGTCTGCGCTATCAGGTGGCGAAGTTTCAGAAGCTGGGAACGTGCAGAACTGAAGAGTATCGATGCGGTTCGAACAGCGAAACAGATCAGAAGATCGCCGGCATCATCGACCGCTGGTGTGCACCCAGGACGATGGTCAACCCGCTCATTCACGACTTCAAGGCGGACGTCCTGGCGGGGACGCTTGCGCCCGAACACCGCGTATTTTCGACGTATCTCGACGACGTAATGCAGAACGTCATCCTCATCACGCCGATGTCCGCCGCGGAAAATGGCTATCTGATGGATCTGGAATTCTATCCTCCGGAGATGCCGATGGGAGGATTGGAGCTCACGATCTTACGAATCATCGAACGTCTCGCCGGGGAGGGCTGCGATGTACTGAGTCTCGGCGGGACGTATGGCTGCAAGCTCGAGTCTTCCGACAGCGCCGATCCGGAAATCGACAAGATCCTCGACGATCTGCGTGAACAGAACGTGTTCAACGACGCGGGCAATCTTCAGTTCAAGAACAAATTCCGCCCCGAAAGCAAGACTGTATTCCTCTGTCGCCCTGTCGGTGCTCCCAATCCAGGAAACGTCATCGACATCATCATGATGATCGCCGACCCGGAGAAGATGCAGACGTCAGACGCAGAGAATCAGAACTACGCCGCGCCGGGCCGGCCCACTTCTTCCGAATCGACGGAAGACGTCACCGAGCGGTCGGTGATCGGAGGAGATGGCCGGGCGCGCATCCTGTCGGAGTCCGGCTTCAACCCGCTCAATATCCCGTCTCGACACGTCGAGTCCGATCTGAAGACGGATTCCTGGGCCCAATTGGAGATGCCTGCGATCGAGGCACAAATGCGGCATCTTCATGGGAATCTTCAGCAGCCCGTCAGTCTGGACGACACGTTGAGAGCGGTCTTTCCTTTCGCTCATTTCGTGCTCACCGGCTCCGGGCAGGCGGCCGAGCACATTTTCTTCGAAGCGTGGCCGAAGAAAGGGCTGGTACCTCAGAACCTGCTGTTTCCCAGCACCATCTTTCATCAGATCGACAACGGTTTCACGCCCAGGGAAATACCACATCCGGCGGTCTTTCAGCTCGATGCCGAGGAGCCCTGGAAGGGCAATATGGCGTGGGATGCTCTCGAGACGGAGCTCGAGCGCGATCCGGACGCAATTGCGTTCGCCTGTATCGAGGTGAGTGACAACGCCGCGGGCGGGTGTCCCGTTTCCATGCAGCATCTGAGGAGCGTCAAAGCACGTCTGGCGGAACATTCCATTCCGCTGGTGATCGACGCCACACGCGTTGTCGAAAACGCGCAGTTCCTGATCGATCGCGACAAGGAACATGCCGGCAAGAGCGTATGGGCGGCCGTGCGAGAAATTCTCTCCTGCGCCGACGCCGTGATCGGCAGCTTGACCAAAGACTTTTGCATCGACAAGGGCGGCATCATCGCCACGAATGACGTCAAGCTGTTTCAGAGACTTCAAGAGCTCGTTGATCGGGAAGGAGCCGGTCTCGATCTCATCGAGAAGAAAGTGATTGCGCTGTCATTCCAGAATCGGAAGCAGATCGAAGCGAGAGTCTTGCGCAGGATGGAGAGCGTTGGCCTGATTTGGCGCGCGTTGAAAGAGCACGACGTTCCGGTCGCGCACCCTGTCGGCGGGCACTGCATTCTGATCGATGTCAAGCAAATCCCGGAATTCGATCATTTCACCGATCCGGTCGCTTCGTTTCTCGCCTGGCTGTATCTCAACACCGGAATTCGCGCGGGCGCGCACAGCGCCGGCATGCAAAGGCGTACGCCGATCAATGATCTCGTCCGACTGGCGATTCCCGTCGGTCTGAAGCGTGACCAGATCGACGGCATCATCGATCGATTGATTCACGCATTCGAGCAAAAGGTGAACATTCCCGAAGTCGTCGTCGAGAGCAGTGCGCCGCGGGCTTTGGGCGATGTCCACGCGACGTACAAGCTCGTTCGATATCACCGGATGTCCGGCAACAGCGTCGCTGAGAACGAGGCGACGAGTGCGTACCGCTCGCCGACGCCGACGCCGGCGGGGGCGAGCCCTTCGACGGACACCGCCACGGCCGAACCTGTGTTCAGGCAAGCGGAGTCTTCCCGGATTCCGGTGAAAAACAACGTTCGCCGGCAGCAAGACGTCGCCGTTGTGGGAATCGCGGGCCGTTATCCGAAAGCGAAGACTCCGCGAGAACTGTGGGAGAACCTGGCTCGAGGAAGAGACTGTATCGAGGAAATACCGGCGGATCGTCGCGAATGGCGTCTACAGCATGGGAGCGCGGCGAGGTATCGCGGAGGCTTCATTGACGACGTCGACAAGTTCGACTCCTTGTTCTTCAGCATTTCTCCACGCGAGGCGGAAATGTTGGATCCTCAAGAGAGGCTGTTCCTCGAGGTGGCCTGGGAAGTGATCGAGGATGCAGGCTACTACCCGGACACGCTCGCGCAGGATGACGGCTCGCGAAACGTGGGCGTGTTCGTCGGTGCGGTGTGGGCGATGTATCAAATGCTCGGCGTCGAGGAGAAGTACGCCGCCAACAAGATCGTTCCGAATTCGTTCCTGTGGAGCATCGCCAACCGAGTCTCCTATTGCCTGAATCTGTCCGGCCCCAGCTTGACCGTCGACACAGCCTGCTCCTCGAGCCTGACCGCCCTCTACCTCGCGTGCGAAGCGATCTATGCCGGCGAGTGTTCGGCCGCCATCGTCGGCGGCGTGAACCTCGACCTCCATCAGGCCAAATTCGACATCAATCACACGGGCGGCGCGCTGTCGCCTGACGGTGTCTGCCGCAGCTTCGGGAAGGGTGCCAATGGCTATGTGATGGGAGAGGGCGTCGGCGCGCTCCTTCTCAAGCCTCTCGATCGCGCGGTCCAGGACGGCGACCATGTTTATGGTGTGATCAAGAGCGCCGTGGTCAACCACGGTGGGCGGACGAGCGGATATACCGTTCCGGATCCGAAAGCGCAAGCCAGCCTGATCTCGGAGGCTCTCGAACGAGCGAACATCGGGGCACGGACGATCGGGTATATCGAAGCGCATGGCACAGGCACCGCCCTGGGCGACCCCGTCGAAATCAGCGGTCTGAGTAAGGCCTTCAGCGCAGACGCCGTCGCGAATCAGAGCTGCGCGATCGGTTCGATCAAGAGCAACATCGGTCATCTGGAAGCGGCGGCCGGCGTCGTCAGCGTCTCCAAAGTGCTTCTGCAGATGAAGCAGCGGCAGCTCGTGCCGTCCTTGCATTCTTCCGAGCCGAACGAGTTCATCGATTTCGCCAACTCGCCTTTCTACGTGCCACAGCAGTTGCAGGAATGGAAGGGACAGGAAGTGGATGGAGTGCGCGTGCCGCTGCGCGCAGGCGTCAGCTCCTTTGGCGCGGGCGGATCGAACGCGCACATCATTCTCGAGAGCTACGAGCCGGCACAACAGGCCGAGGAGCCGGCTGAACCGGACGCGCTGATTTTTCCTCTTTCCGCAAGAAGTGAAGATCAGTTGCGCGAGGCCGCTTCTCGCCTGACGGCCTTCCTCCGTGAGAGCGATGAAGATTTCCGCGACATTGCTCACACCCTGCAAGCCGGCCGGAAGTCATTCGATCATCGAGTGGCGGTCATCGCCAGCGCGAAGGACGATCTGCTGGCAAAGCTGGCCTCCTTCATCACGGCGAAGAAGTCCGAAGACGTGGTCGTCGGCCATGTCAAAAACTCGGAGAGCATCACCCGATTACTGAATCGACGAGAGAAAGGGGAATTCGTCCGGCTGTTTTCGCAGAGTGGCGATCCTCACAAAATCGCCGCGCTTTGGGCCGAAGGGCTGCTCTCGGATTGGCAGGGGTTTCCGTCGCACGGCTCGCGGAACAAAGTTTCTTTGCCGACGTATCCCTTTGCCGACAAGCGGCACTGGGCGTTTCAGAAGTCAACCGTCCGACGCGCTTTTCAGTCATCGGCGGCCGTACACCCGATGCTCGACAGCAATGAGTCGACGTTCGAGCGTCAGCTCTTCAAGAAGACATTCAACGACCGCGATTTCTTCATTTACGACCATCATGTATCGGACATTCCCACTCTGCCCGGGGTCGCTTACCTGGAGCTGGCGCGGAAAGCCGGCGAGATCGCAGCGGGCAGAAAAATACGGAAGATCAAGAACATCCTCTGGGTGAGCCCGATTGCCGTTCAGAACTCCACACCGAAGGAGGTGTTCGTCGAGCTCAAACCCAGCGACGCCACAGTGCGTTTCGAAGTATTCAGCAACGACGATAAGGGCGGCAAAGTTCTCCATTCGCAAGGGACGCTCCTTTACGAGACGCTACAGGAAACCACGGCGGAGCCGGAATCCATCGACCTCGAGGCAATTCGCGCCAGGTGCACGAAAGTGACGGACGGAAAGACCGCCTATCCGCTCTTCAAATCATTCGGCTTGAATCTCGGCCCCAGCTTTCAAGTGCTTCAGGAGGTCTACAAGAACGAAACCGAGACCCTCGGCGCTCTGAAGTTGCCGGAGCTCCGCGCGGGCGACCTGGAAAGCATGGCTCTGCCGCCGTCCCTCCTCGACGGTTCTTTACAGGCGGGAATGGCCGCTCAGCTCGGCGGACAGATGGGAGAGATGTACGTGCCGTACTCGATCGGCGAGGTCGAGATCCTGCAGCCTCTCGTATCCAATTGCTTCAGCTATGTCACCGAGGCAAAGGAAGGCAAGAAGAGCTCACGAGTCCTGAAGAGCAATGTGCTCATCGTCGACGAAACGGGAAAGGTTCTCGTCAAGATTCGGGAATCCGTCGGCGTGCCTCTCGGCGACATCTTCAAGAAACCGGCTCAGAGTGCGGACGCCGGCGAATTTTCGAAGCTGTACTACTCATACGAATGGGAGAAAGCGGCGCTGGCCGCGAGCGGTGCGGCGAAGAGCGCCCGCCGGCTCCTGATTTTCGATACGAGCGAAACGCTGCGCGATCTGTATCGCGCGCGCCTCAGAGAAGCTGGAGTTGGCGACGATGATGTCATCCTGGTCAGACCGGGAGAGGCATTTCAGGACTCCGGCAATCATTCCTACACGGTCAATCCCCACGACAAAGACGACTTCACGCGGCTCTTCGGAACGCTGGCCGGTCAGCAACGCCCCGTGGAAGACATCTGTTTCGCTTGGCCGCTCGGTGACAATGAGCCCCACGATCAGAACTTTCTGAAGCAGTCTTTGGAGAGAGGGGTCTACTCCTTCCTCTTCGTGTGCCAGGCGTTGATCGAGCACAAAATGGAGTCCGCCGTTCAACTGCTCTATGTCCATTCATCGAGACCGGATGAGGTTCAGCCGCACCATGACGCGGTGCGCGGCTTCGTCAACACACTTCGTCTGGAGCATTCGAAGCTGCTCTGCAAAACGGTCGAGGTCCGGCGCGAGGGTGTCGGGTACGAACCGGTTCTCGACGCCGTTGCGGCGGAGTTTCAGGCGCGCACACAGGATGCTGCGGCCGTGCGGTACGAGGGGCAGGAGCGTTCCATCAAGAAGCTCAAGGCGTTCGATCTGGAACCTGCCACCGGCGCTCCGGCTTCCGAGGGTGCGCGCATCAGGGAGAACGGCGTCTATCTGATTACGGGCGGTGCGGGCGGACTGGGTCTGATCTTCGCGGAGTACCTGGCGAAAGAGCATAAGGCGAAGCTGATCCTCACGGGTCGTTCGACACTCTCTGCCGAGCGCGAGGCCAGGTTGGACGAGCTGCGAAAGGCAGGCGCCGAGGTCCTTTACGTGCCTGCTGACGTCTCCAACTACGAGGACGTGGAGAAGGTCGTCAACGAGGCGAAATCGCGTTTTGGAGCGATCCATGGCGTCATCCACGCCGCCGGCGTGTTGAGAGACTCCTTGATCCGCAACAAGACGGCGGAGGAGATGAGTGCGGTCTTTGCGCCGAAGGTGCATGGAACGCTTCATCTGGACGAAGTGACCAAAAACGAAGGGCTCGACTTCTTCGTGACCTTCTCGTCGCTGGCGTCCGTCACCGGTAATGCCGGGCAGTGCGACTACAGTTTCGCCAATCACTTCATGGACTCGTTTGCGGCGGGCCGCGAGCTCCTTCGCGCGAAGGGAGCAAGGTCCGGAAAAACGCTCAGCATCAACTGGTCGATCTGGGCCGGCGGCGGAATGAGACTCGATGAGCAGGCCGCGGCCTACTTCAAGAAAACGCTGGGAATATCGCCTTTGAGCGCTGCAGCCGGCCTCGACGCCTTTGTTCGCGGTCTTGCATCGGCAAGAACCCAGTTCGCGGCGCTCGAGGGCGTGCAAGAGAAGGTGGAGCTGGCGTGGGGACTGAGAAAGAAACAACCTGCAGCGGAGGCACCTGCATCCGCCACCCAGACCGTCAGCGCGCCGGCCGGTGATCAGTTAGACGGCGATCTTCGAGCGCGGCTCCAGAACGGTCTGACGCAGATCGTCATGGAATTCCTGAAACTCGACGCCGATGACGTGTCGCCGGACAAGATTCTTCTGGATCTCGGTTTCGACTCGATCGGTTTGACTTCATTTGCAAACGCGATCAACGACAAATATCAGCTCGACATCACGCCGGTGCTCTTTTTCGATTACCCGTCGCTCGCCGAGATAACGAAGTATCTGTGCACGGAGCACGAAAGCGAGATTCGACGTTTCTATGGAGGCTCCGCAAGCGAGCCTGTGACGGCCTCGCCGCCGGCGCAGCCGGTCGCTGACGTCATGCCGCTCGACAGCCGGCAGGAGGCGAAGCTCGAAATCAAGAAGGGGTGGACTCCTGCTGCTCTCGACCGCGACGCAGTGCCTCGATCTTCGGACGGGGGCTTCTCTCCGGAACATCGTTTCGTCAACGAGCCGATCGCCATCGTCGGCATGAGCGGCGTCATGCCGCAATCCGAAGACCTCGACGAGTTCTGGGAAAACCTGAAGGAATCCACGGACATGATCACCCTCATCCCGCCGGATCGCTGGAGATGGGAGGACTTCTACGGCGATCCGCTGAAGGAGTCCAATAAGACGAACTCCAAGTGGGGCGGATTCATGAAGGAGGTCGACAAGTTCGATGCCCTGTTCTTCGGGATCTCGCCGAGGGAAGCGCACATGATGGATCCGCAACAGCGGATCTTCCTGGAGACCGTCTGGAAGGCGATCGAGGATTCCGGACAAAAGGTCTCTGATCTGTCCGGCACGAAGACCGGGCTCTTTGTGGGCGTGGCCACGAATGATTACATCGATGTACTGAGAGATCGGCAGGCCGTCCTCGACGGCTATTCCGCCGCTGGGAATTCCCACTCGGTGCTGGCGAATCGCGTTTCATTCCTGCTCAATCTGCGCGGTCCCAGCGCGCCTATCGACACGGCGTGTTCAAGCTCATTGGTCGCTCTGCACAGAGCGATCGAATCGATTCACACGCGCAGTTGCGACATGGCCATTGTGGGCGGCGTGCAGGTCATGCTCACCCCGGCCGCGTACATTTCGTTCAGCGCGGCCGGGATGCTGAGCCCTGACGGGAAATGCAAATCCTTCGACAAGAGCGCCAATGGCTATGTGCGCGGAGAGGGGAGCGGTGCGATCTTCATCAAACGGCTATCGGCAGCCGAGGCTGACGGAAATCACATTTATGCCGTCATCAAGGCCACGGCGGAAAATCACGGTGGAAAGGTCACGACGCTGACGGCGCCGAATTCGTCGGCGCAAGCCGAGCTTCTGATCGAGGCGTATGAAAAGGCACAGATCGACCCCTCGACCGTCGGCTATATCGAATGCCACGGGACGGGAACCAGCCTGGGCGATCCCATCGAGATCCAGGCTCTGAACAAGGCGTTCTCCGAGCTGTACAAGAAGCGCAGCAAGCCGCCCGCGGCCACCCCTCACTGCGGCTTGAGCTCGGTCAAGACCAACATCGGCCATCTCGAGACGGCTGCCGGCATTGCCGGCATGTTGAAAGCATTGCTGGCGATCGAACACAAACAAATCCCGGCGAATATTCACTTCGAAGAGCTCAATCCATACATCAATCTGAAGGGAAGTCCCTTCTACATCGCGGACAAGCTCACTCCGTGGCCGGCGCCGATCGGCGAGGATGGGTTGCCGGCGCCGCGCAGAGCGGGTGTGAGCTCTTTTGGTTTCGGTGGCGCCAATGCCCACATCGTGCTGGAGGAGTACATCCCGCCGCAGCGTCAATCGGCGGCCACGGCAGACGGCCCGCAATTGATCGTGCTGTCCGCGAAGAACGAGGACCGGCTGAAAGCGTATGTGCGATCCATGCTCGATTATCTCGGCAAGCGAGAGGTGGAGCTGATCGACCTGGCGTACACGCTACAGGTTGGAAGAGACGAGATGCCGGAGCGATTGGCGTTGGTCGCTGCGAGCACGGCGGAGTTGAAGCAGAAACTCAACGAGATTCTCGACGGCGGCGCGCCGACAGACGCTTACCGCAACAACATCACGAGCAAGCAGTCGAAGTCGCAGGCGGCGGAGCATTCGGCGGGAGACGCGGCCGTCCAGGCCCTCATCGAGCGGAAAGATCTGTCCAAGGTGGCGGAGCTCTGGGTATGCGGAGCCAAAATCGACTGGCGCCTGCTGCACAAGGCGAGTACGCCGAGGCGTATCTCGGTCCCAACCTACCCCTTTGCGAGGGAGCGCTACTGGATTCCGGCTCTGGAGGGACTCGCGGTCGAGAGCCGGCAACGCCGGGGCTCGGTTGCGGCGGAGCTTCTGCATCCTCTCGTCCATCGGAATACGTCGACATTACAGGAACAGAAATTCTCGTCCCGATTCTCGGGAGACGAGTTCTTTTTTGCGGATCACGTCGTCGAAACGCAAAAGATCCTGCCCGGCGTGGCGTATCTGGAGATGGCCAGAGCCGCGGGAGAGCTGTCGGGGAGCGCGAACGTTCGCGTCATTCGAAACCTGACCTGGGAAAGACCTCTGATCATCGACAATGGGGCCAAAGATGTCGAAGTATCGCTTTCGCCGGCCAGGAATGGGGTCAAGTTCGCGGTAAAGACGGTAGCCGGAGAGAGTGCGATTACGCACTGTACCGGTACATTGGCGTACGAAGCCGGCAAGGCCGCACCTGAATTTCTCGACATCTCCGGGATCAGGGAACGCTGTTCTCAGCAGGTCATGTCGGGTAGCGACCTTTATCCCTTCCTGAGCAGCGCCGGTCTCAAACTGGGAAGGAGTTTCCAGGTCGTCCAGGGCATTTACGCCAACGAGTCCGAGTCGCTGGCGATTCTGCAATTGCCCGAGCATCTGAAGGCGGAGGCAGACCAGTTCTGGCTGCACCCGGCCCTCATGGACGGTTCGCTGCACACCTTCATCGGACTGCTGAAGACGAGCGGAATGGAAGTGCCGTTGAGTCTGCCCTATTCGGTGGCGGAAGTGCAGATCGTCCATCCGCTCCGCGACCTGTACTACGGATACGCCACCTGGTCAGTGGATCCAAAGGTCAGCCTTGATCGCCTGAAGGCTACCTTCCACCTTCTGGACAGGAATGGCAAAGTCCTGGTGCGGCTGAAAGATTTCGTATCCAAACCATTGAACCGGGGCACGATGAAGGTGAGTCTCCAATCGAGAGACGATCAGCCTGAGCGCGCTACAGTGCAGGAAGAAGTCGAGACGTGCCTGCAGGCTGTGCGTCCGGTCTGGAATCCGGTGCGCGTCGAGCCGGCCATGCCGGTGGCCCTTCCGGAGCCGGGCACGATCCTCCTCCTGGGTGGCGACCGACTGGACTGGGTCCGGACGTCGTACCCGAGCTCGCAGCTCCTGGATCTCGCCTCGACGTCCGATGTCGGCGTCATTGAGGAAAAACTGCGCGATCGCTCGTTCGATCAGTTGCTTTGGGTCGCTCCCGATGCAAGTCTCGAAGCTGGTAGCCGGATCGACGGCGGTGACCGGATCGTCGAGCAGCAGGAGGAGGGCGTTGTGGCTGTCTTTCGCATCGTCAAGGCGCTGCTGCGCCTGGGGTATGCGAACAAGAAGCTTCAATGGACGATCGTCACCGGCAGAACACAGCGCGTCGTTGACGACGAGCCGATACAGCCAGCGCACGCGGGAATCGCCGGCCTGGTGGGCAGTCTGGCGAAAGAGTTTCCCCGTTGGGATCTGAGGCTGTTGGATGTCGATTCGCTGGCATCCGTGTCTGCTCGCGAGTGCCTGTCACTGCCGTGGAACAAGCAAGGCGACGGGCTGGCGCATCGTCGCGGTGAATGGTTCCAGCAAGGATTCGCCGCCGTTGCAACGTTGCCTGAGGCGAAGCCGGTCTATCGGCAAAACGGGGTCTACGTCGTGATCGGCGGTGCGGGTGGTGTGGGCGAAGTATGGAGCCGGTTCATGATCGAGAACTACCAGGCCAACGTGGTCTGGATCGGCCGGCGCGCAAGCGATGCAGTCATTGAGAGCAAGATCGAGGCGCTGGCCCGGCTCGGCAATGCGCCTTTGTATGTTTCGGCCGACGCAACCAACGCGGATTCGCTGGCGCAGGCATACGAAACGATCCTGAAGACGCATCCCGCCATTCACGGGGTCGTTCAATCGGCGATCGTTCTTCAGGATCAGAGCATCGCCCGGCTGGAAGAGCCGGCGTTCAGGGCCAGCCTGGCCGCGAAAGTCGACGTCAGCGTGAACATGGATCGAGTGTTCGGCGGGAAAGAGCTGGATTTCATGCTCTTCTTCTCATCCATCATCTCGTTCTTCAAGACCCCCGGACAGTGCAATTATGCGGCCGGCAGTACCTTCGAAGACAGTTTCGCGTTGAAGTTGCAGCAGGAGCGCGCCTACCCCGTCCGAGTCATGAATTGGGGCTATTGGGGCAGCGTCGGCGTCGTCGCCGACGAATTTCACAACAAGATGATGGCGCAGATCGGTCTGGGATCGATCGAGCCGGGCGAAGGGATGTCGTCGCTGCAGGCGTTGGTCGGCTCCGACGTGCCGCAAATGGCGCTGATCAAGACACTCCACAGGGAGCCGCTCGCAGGCTTGACTGTATCGGAGGCCATCACCCGTCAACTTGCGCGAATGATGCCGCGGCAGGCGCCTGTCGCCGCGGAGGTGCCGCGCACCGGCGACGCACGAGATGAAATTCAGCCATCGCAGACGGCCGAGGTGACCATGCAGATGGAAACCGATTCCATACGGCGAATCATTACGCAGAAACTCTCCGAGGCCCTCAGAATGGACGCTGGCAGAATCCGCGACGATGCGCCATTCGCGGAGTACGGAGTCGATTCGATCATCGGCGTCAATTTCGTCCGGACGATCAATGAGACGCTGCAGATCGAGCTCGAGCCGGCGAGCCTGTTCGAATACAGCACCGTCGAAGAACTGAGCCAGTACATCGCCAAGAGCTTTGGAGACCGGATCGTTGGCCGGCAGGCCAACGATCGCCACCTGGCGGAAGAGCCTCGGCGCGCGACAACTCCGGCTCGAGTCGAGGTCGAAGCGCGCTCGGAGCACCGCTTCGCCGGAACGGAACGATTTGCCGGCGTGCGAGATCGATTCGATTTCGCGGGCGAGAGCCACTCAGGAAATTTCGGTGCCGAGCCCATCGCAATCATCGGTATGAGCGGGCGTTTCGCGGAATCGGAGTCTCTCGATACATTCTGGGAAAAGCTCGCACAGGGCACGCATCTGGTCAAAGAGGTCTCTCGTTGGGCACCGAGAGATTGTGTCATGTCCGAGCCCGCGGGCCACGGGTATTGCAGTTACGGCAGCTTCATCGAGTCCATCGATCGATTCGATCCGGCGTTTTTCGGGATCTCGTCGCAAGAAGCCACCTACATGGACCCTCAACAACGCTTGTTCCTCGAGGAATCCTGGAGAGCGCTGGAAGATGCCGGGTACGCCGGCAAGGCCGTGCACGAGAAGCAATGCGGCGTCTACGTTGGTTGCGGGAGCTCCAATTATGACCAGCTTTTCATGGAAGAAGCGCCGCCGCACGCCTTCTGGGGAAATTCGGCATCGGTGATTCCCGCTCGGATCGCTTACCACCTGAATCTGCAAGGGCCCGCGATCGCGGTCGATACGGCCTGCTCCAGTTCCCTCGTGGCCATCCATCTGGCCTGCCAGGGTCTGTGGGCGCGGGAAACGGAGATGGCGCTGGCGGGCGGTGTCTTTCTGCAGGCAACTCCCGGGTTCTACCAGGTCGCCAATCGTGCGGGAATGCTCTCTCCGGACGGGAAGACCCATAGCTTCGACGCGAGTGCTAATGGGTTCGTGCCCGGCGAGGGAGTTGGTGTGGTGGTGCTGAAGCGCCTGCGAGACGCTCTGAACGATGGGGACTACGTCCACGGAGTCATTTCAGGGAGCGGCATCAATCAGGACGGCAGATCGAATGGTCTGACAGCACCGAACGGCCGCGCACAAGAGCGGCTGGAACGCTCGGTGTATGACCGATTCGAGATCAACCCGGAAACGATTCAGGTCGTCGAAGCCCATGGCACGGGCAGCCCGTTGGGAGACTCGATCGAGTACGGAGCGATCAGCCGCGCTTTCCGCGAGTATACGGACAGGAAGCAATTCTGCGCGCTCGGCACGATCAAAACGAATATCGGGCATTCCGCCACGGCCGCAGGCGTCGCCGGTGTCCTGAAGCTCCTGCTGTCGCTGAAGCATCGGCAGATCCCTCCCTCCCTGCATTTTGAGAAAGGTAATCCGGCAATCGATTTCGACTCGAGCCCGTTCTATGTGAATACGCAATTGCGAGAATGGGCCGTAGAAGGCGACGAAAGACGGCGAGCGGCCATTAGCTCGTTCGGATTCAGCGGTACGAATGCGCATTTGATCATTGAAGAGGCGCCGTCGATCGATGGCGCGGCGGCCGGCGCGCCGGCCTATCTGGTGGCGCTCTCGGCCCGAACTTCGGAGCAATTGACACGACAAGCGTTCAATCTGCTCGCGCATCTCGAGCGTACGCCTGATCTGCCGCTCAACGATTTGAGCTTCACTCTGTTCGTCGGGCGTATGCATTTGAGCCATCGCCTGGCCTGTGTCGCGCGCAACCAGGAGGAGCTAGTCAACCGTCTCCGGCAATGGGCCGAGACGGGCGCGGCGGCTGAAACCTATGCGTCGGAGGTTCAGGAGCGAAGAACACGTGAGCACGTTGCGCTGAAGAGATTCGGAAACTACTGCATTCAGGAGTGCAGAGAGGCAACGACGGCCGAGAGCTATCTGGAGAATTTGACGGCCGTCGCCGATCTCTACGCGCAGGGATACGTTCTGGACTTTCAGCATCTATTCCCCGGCAATTCCAGGAGGATTCCGCTGCCGGCGTACCCGTTTGCCGACGAGCGCTACTGGGTCGGCGCGGCGGGTACCAGGACCACGCGACCGGCAGTGGCTCCAGCGGCGGCACTTCACCTGAGGCCGCACATCGGCATGCCAGAGACCGCCGGCCAGAGCTACGGCTCCAGCGTCAGCGGCGCAGGTGAAGATCTGTTCGGGTGGCTACAGAATCAACTGTCAATGCTGGCCATGGAGTGCCTGAAAGTCGATGACGGCGACATTGCGACGGACAAGGTGCTGATCGATCTGGGCTTCGATTCACTCGGCCTGACGAAGTTTGCGAGCGCGATCAACGAGAAGTATCAACTCGATATCACACCGGTTCTGTTCTTCGATTACCCGTCGATCGCAGAGATTGCGCAGTATCTGGCCGTGCAGCGGGAGAGCGAGATTCGGCCGTTCTATCAGGATTCCGCTGCCGCGACGCATGCCGTCGCGCCGGCGTCGCTGCGCTCCACCGGGCGAACGGGCGCGGTGCTGAGCCCATCGCAATCAGCGGTCATGTCTCCGTCGCTCGGCCGACGAGTTTCTCCGACACGCAGTGCTGCAAACGAGCCGATCGCGATCGTCGGCATCAGCGGCGTCATGCCGCAGTCCGACGATCTGGAGGCGTGGTGGGAGAATTTGAGAAACTCCAGGAACCTGGTCACCGTCATTCCCGAGGACCGGTGGGACTGGGAAGAGTATTACGGCAACCCGCACAAAGAGCCGAATAAATCGAACTCCAAGTGGGGCGCCTTCATGAAGGAGGTCGACAAGTTCGACTCGTTGTTCTTTGGAATCTCGCCAAGAGAAGCGCAGATGATGGACCCGCAGCAGCGGATCTTTCTCGAAACGGTATGGACGGCAATCGAGGATTCCGGGCAGAAGGTGTCCGATCTCGCCGGTACGCGCACGGGGCTGTTCGTGGGCGCGGGCGGCAATGATTATGTCGAGGTCCTGCGTAATCACAATGTCACGATCGACGGATATTCAGCCTCGGGGAACAGCCACTCGATTCTGGCCAATCGCGTTTCCTTCCTGCTCGATCTGCGCGGACCGAGCGCGCCTATCGACACCGCGTGTTCCAGCTCCCTGATTGCCCTGCACCGAGCGGTCGAATCGATCCACTCTGGAAGCTGCGACATGGCCATCGTCGGTGGCGTGCAGGTCATGCTGACCCCGGCGCCATACATCGCGTTCGGCACTGCGGGAATGCTGAGCAACGATGGGAAATGCAAGACCTTCGACAAGAGCGCAAATGGCTATGTGCGAGGCGAAGGCGTCGGAGCCATGTTCCTCAAGCCACTGTCGCTCGCCGAGGCGGACGGCAATCCGATCTACGCGGTCGTCAAGGCGACGGCGGAGAATCACGGCGGGAGGGTGATGACGCTGACGGCGCCGAGCTCGACGGCACAGGCGGCTCTCCTGATCGAAGCGTATGAAAGAGCGCAGATCGACCCCACCACCGTCGGATATATGGAATGCCACGGCACGGGCACGAGTCTTGGCGATCCGATCGAAGTGCAGGCGCTGACGATGGCATTTTCGGAACTGTACAAGCGGCACGGCAAAGCTCCCGCGGAAGTACCGCACTGCGGCCTTGGCTCCGTCAAGACGAATATCGGCCATCTGGAGACGGCCGCCGGCATCGCGGGCGTGCTGAAGGTCTTGCTCGCCATCAAGCACAAAGAGATTCCGGCGACCATTCATTTCGAGGAGCTCAATCCTTACATCAATCTCAGGAATACGCCCTTCTATATCGTCGATGAGCTCACTCCCTGGAATGCCCCAACGGGCAGAGATGGCGCACCCGTTTCTCGCAGAGCGGGTGTGAGCTCCTTCGGATTCGGCGGAGCCAATGCCCACGTGGTGCTCGAAGAGTACATCCCGCCGGATCGTCTATCGCTGGCGCTGGCGCACGGTCCGCAATTGATCGTGTTGTCCGCAAAGAAGGAAGACCGGCTGAAGGCGTACATGCAGTCCTTGCACGCGTACATCGATCGGCACGAGGTCGAGTTGGCCGGCCTTGCTTACACGCTGCAAGTTGGAAGAGACGAGATGCCGGAGAGGCTGGCATTGGTCGTCTCGAGCACGGAAGACCTGAAAGAGAAACTCGAAGAAATTCTCGCCGGTGGCCGGCCGAGCGACTGCTACCGCCATCACGTCAGAAAAGCGGACGCAAAAACCCCGAAGGTCCCCAGTACGGAAGCACTCGTTCGAGATCTCATGGATCGGAACGAGCTTTCGAAGCTGGCGGAACTGTGGGTTTCCGGCGCGAAGATCGACTGGGATCTGCTCTACAAGTCCGGCCGGCCGAGGCGCATCTCTGTTCCTACCTATCCGTTTGCGAGGGAGCGCCATTGGCCGGTGGTGGCAGGAACGCGGATCGACGTGCGACAAGCCCGCACCATCCAACCGCTCGATGGCGGTGGAATTGAGGCGGCTTCAGGACGAGGAGTCGATCGGATCGCGACAGACGGGCAGGAAGAAATCCATGCACGTTTGCAATCGTGGGTTCCGGCCTGGAACGCCGTGCATATCGAAGCGACCAAACGGATCGCCCTGCCGGAATCGGTCGGAATCCTTCTGCTCGGAACAGACCGAGCGGCCCTGGACTGGCTCCGGGCGTGCTATCCGGGATCGGAGCATTTGCAAGTGGCTCCGACATCGAGCGTCGAGAGTATTGCAAGGGAGCTTCGCAATCACTCGTTCGATCAGTTGCTCTGGATCGCGCCTGACGTCGATTGTGGCGGCGGTGAAGTCCGGTATGACGACGAGCGGCTCATCGAACAGCAGGAAAGTGGAGCGGTGGCTGTATTTCGCATCATCAAGGCCCTGCTGCAGTCGGGGTACGCGACGAAAAAGCTTCAATGGACAGTCGTCACCGGCATGACGCAGGCAGTGACGGAGGATGAGCCGATTCATCCCGCGCACACGGGAATCGCCGGCCTGACCGGCACTCTGGCGCAGGAGTATCCGATCTGGGATCTGAAGCTGCTGGACGTGGATTCGCTCGCATCGATGACGGCTGCGGAATGCTTGTCGCTGCCGTGGGACAAGCGAGGCAACATGCTGGCGCATCGGCGAGGCGAATGGTTCCAGCAAACGCTGAAGCTCGTGACCACCCTTCCCGGGTCAACTCCCGTCTACCGGCAAAACGGAGTCTATGTCGTGATCGGCGGCGCCGGCGGAGTCGGCGAAGTATGGAGCCGGTACATGATCGAGCACTACCAGGCCAACATCGTCTGGATCGGCCGGCGCCCCTACGACACCGCCATCGAGCACAAGCTCAAATCGCTGGCCCGACTGGGTAATTCTCCTCTGTATGTCCCGGCCGATGCGACCAGCCTGGACTCATTGGAACAGGCACTTCAAACGATCCTGAAGACGTATCCGGTCATTCACGGAGTTGTACACTCGGCCGTAGTTCTGGACGATCAGGGCCTCGGTCGCATGGAGGAATCGACATTCAGAGCCGGCTATTCAGCGAAAGTCGACATCAGCGTCAACATGGAGAGAGTGTTCGGCTCGCAAGAGCTGGATTTCATGCTCTTCTTTTCTTCCATTGCCTCCTTTCTCAAGGGTATCGGGATAGCGCCTTACGCCGCCGGCTGTACCTTCAAAGACAGTTTCGCGCGAACGCTGCAGCAGAAGCGCACGTACCGCACCAAAATCATGAACTGGGGTTACTGGGGGAGTGTCGGAGTTGCCGCGGACGAAGCCCAGCACAAGATCATGACGCGCATGGGCATCGGATCGATCGAGCCAAGTGAGGGGATGGCGGCCTTGCAGATGCTGGCCGGCTCCGATGTGCCTCAGATGGTGCTGGTCAAGACGCTCCACGGCGAGGCGGGCGCCGGCCTGAGTCTGCCGGAAGCGATCGCCCGTCATCTGTCGAGGAAGACTGCGCCGCGATCCTCGCCGGCGACAGCCGAAAGCGCTCGAAAGGCTCATCAGGACCGACGCCCGACAGAGCCGGCGGACCAGATGGCGCAGGCCTATGTCCGGGGGCTCATCGTCGAGAAGATGTCAGAGGTGCTGAAACTGGATGCCGGCGCGATCGAAACCGATGTGCCCGTGCTGGACTATGGATTGGATTCCATCTCGGGCGTCACCCTCGTTCGCTCCATCAATGAAACGCTGGAGATCGAGCTGGAGCCCTCCAGGCTGCTCGATTACACGACAGTCGATGAAGTCACGCAGTACATTGTGGAGCAGTGGCAGGAAGAGGTTTCCGCGCAGATGGCGCGAGCGGAGAGCATGCCGGGCATCTCCGGCGACGCGACCGGTGAGCTGGCCACCGCCGATCTCAGCGGCTCGCTTCACCCCTTACTCCAACCCAAGCCCCATTTCCCCGGCGAGCCGGCGCGGCCGTCGTATCCGCAAACGAGCGTCGTGACGGCAGGTGGCGAAGAGAATGGCGAGCAGCTCCTTGAAGAGATCTTGTGGCGAGAGACGTCAGTCGATCAGGGCTACGAGAAAGTGACGTTCTGACAGAGGTCTGCATGGAAACCGTAACCGAGTTCCTCAAGACATTGGCATTCAAGGGAGTGAAATTGTCGGCTGATGCCGGCCAATTGAATGCCTATGTTCAGAACGGAACGCTCACGAGTGACCTCAAGACGGGGATCATTCGACATAAAGCCGGGTTGCTCGCGTTATTGGAAGGCCTCGAGAAAAAGCGGCTGACTCATACGGATCGGCGAGCCTCGCAAAAGGCGAAGGAGTTTCCGCTCTCCGCCGGGCAGAGGGGATTGTACATTCTGCAGAAAGTCAACCCCGGCATCACTGCATACAATTCTCCCGTTTGCGTAAAGATCAAAGGTGACGTCGACGTCGCGATGGTGGAGAAAGCATGGAGCGCCGTGCTGGACCAATATCCCCTGTTGACGACGAGGATCGTCAACAAGGACGGCGTGCTGTGTCACCACCTCGATGACCGGTGCAGAACGGCGATTCAGCATCACACTGCGGCATTCGCGGACGAGCAGAGTCTTTTGACGTTCTTGCGACAGCGGGTCAAGCAGCCGTTCGACCCCGATCGAGGACCTTTGACCAGAATCGACATGGTCACGCTCAACGATCGGGAGCGTGTCCTCCTGGTCACCATTCACCACATGATCTTCGACGGCGTTTCGGCGGTGCTCCTGCTGCGCTCGCTGTTCGGCCACTACCGCGCATTGTGCGGTGGCCAACCGGTCGCCGGGATCTCCGAGTTACCCGGCTACCAGGAATTCGTGGCCTGGGAAGAGGCGATGCTGGCATCGAAGGAAGGGCGGTCGCATGCCGGCTATTGGCAGCAGCGGCTCAGCGGCGAGATCCCGAGCATCGAGCTGTTTCCGGATCTGCCACGCCTCTCCTCGCCGAGCTTCGAAGGAGCGACACTGGTCGAGACCCTGCCGGTGGAACTGTCGGCCTCGATTCGCGAGTTTGCCAAGGTTCAGGGATTCCTTCCCGCGGTCGTGTTTCTCGGTGCATTCAAGCTGCTATTGCACCGATATACCAACCAGGACGAGATCATCGTCGGCATGCCCGTGAGCGTTCGGCCGGGAGAGAAGTTTCTGGAGGAGATCGGCTACTTCATCAACATGGTTCCGCTGCGCACGCGGTGTGGCGGTCCGCTCAAGCTCTCGGAATTCCTGCGCGAGGTGCGCAGGACCATGCTGGATGCGATCTATCACTCCGGCTATCCGTTCGAGCTCATGCTGGACAAGCTGCGCACGAAGCAGGGAACGAAGAATGCGGTCTTTCAGGTCAATTTCGCGTATCAGAATTTCATCGGCGACGCCAGCTTCGGGTCGGTGTCGCAGCAGGATGGAATCGAGATCGAAAGCGTTGCGGCAATCGGCCCGGAGGGCTACTCCGATCTAGGCATGGAGATCTACGAAAAGAGCGGCGTCTTTACTCTGCACGTCCGATACAATCCGGAGCTCTATCCCCAGCAGGCGATCAGGCGTCTTTGCGAACATTACTCGACTCTGCTGAAAGGTCTGAGCGAGGATGGAGATCGCCCGCTTCACGAGTACTCCATGGTCCCGGAGCGGGAGAAGCACCGGGTGCTGGTGGAGTTCAACGATACGCAGGCGGACTACCCGAAGGACAAATGCATTCACGAGCTCTTCGCCGAGCAGGTGATCCGCGACCCCGGCCACACGGCGGCAGTCTTCGGCGAACAGGCACTGAGCTATTGCCAGCTCTACGATAAGTGCTGTGATCTCGCCATGTTTCTGCAGTCCCTGGGCGTCGAGCCCGACAGCGTGGTCGGGCTTTGCGTGGAGCGGTCCCTCGACATGATGGTAGGAATCATGGGGACGGTACAGGCGGGTGGAGCGTATTTGCCATTGGATCCCGACTATCCGGATGACCGGCTGAGGTACATGCTGCAGGACAGCGGTGCAACGGTCGTTCTGACTCAGGAGCAATTTAGAGACAGAATCGATTCGCTGGTGTCACAAGGCGTCACCGTCGTCAGTCTGGACAAAGACTGGCCGGAGATCGGCAGCCGCGTCGCTTCTCTCGAGGCTCAGGGCGTCGAATTGCGCCGGGAGGTGAAGCCGCACAACGTCTGCTATGTGATCTACACCTCGGGGTCTACAGGCAAACCGAAGGGTGCACTGATCGAGCATCGCGCGCTGGTGAATCGAATTCACTGGATGCAGAAGCGCTATCGTCTGGATGGCAGCGACGTCGTCCTGCAGAAGACACCGTACAGCTTTGACGTGTCCGTGTGGGAGTTCTTCTGGCCGATGATGGCCGGTGCCTCGGTCGTGTTCGCCGTTCCGGGCGGGCATAAGGACGTTCAGTATCTGGAAAGTCTCATCGATGAGGCGAACGTGACCACGCTGCATTTCGTTCCGTCGATGCTGCGCGCCTATCTGGACAGTGCCCAGGCCGGCTGCAGCAGCGTGAGACAGATATTCGCGAGCGGCGAGGCCTTGGACAAGAAATCCGTCGATCGTTACAAAACGAAATTCCCGAACGCCGTCCTGCACAACTTGTATGGCCCGACAGAGGCGGCCATCGACGTCACGGCATACGACTGCTCGCAGTTGACCTACCCGTTCGTGCCGATCGGTACGCCCATCGACAACATCCAGCTCTATATCCTCGATCAGCACAACCATCTTCAGCCGATCGGCGTGCCGGGTGAACTGCACATTGCGGGCGCCGGTCTCGCCAGGGGGTATCTGAATCGTCCTGAACTAACGCAGGAGAAATTCGTCGCCAATCCGTTCGAGCCGGGCACCCGCATGTACAAAACCGGTGACCTGGCGTGCTGGATGGACGATGGCAACATTCAGTACCTGGGCCGGATCGACACACAAGTCAAAATTCGCGGCTTTCGCGTGGAGATCGGCGAGATCGAAGCCCGGCTGAATCAATACCCGCAGATCCAGGACAGTGCCGCCATCGCGAAGGGGCAGGACGAGGACAAGCAGCTCATCGCCTTTTACCGGGCGAAAGAGACGACCGCGGATCACCTCGTGCAACTGTCGAATGAGGAGCTCCGGGCGCACCTCTTGCGCACGCTGCCGGACTACATGGTCCCGGCCGCGTTCGTCAGCGTGGCCGCGATTCCGTTGAACACGAGCGGCAAGGTCGATCGCCGTGCGCTGGCGCAGATGGACGTTACCATGGCCGCGGGCCAGGAGTATGTGGCGCCGCGCAACGACACGGAAAAACAACTCGTGGACATCTGGGCGCAGGTATTGAATCTGGCGCCGGAGACCATTGGCGTCCATGACAACTTCTTCGAGCTCGGTGGGCATTCGCTGCGGGCTGCCCAACTGATCTCGAAGATTCGTAGTCAGCTCGACGTCGACGTGCCCCTGAAAGCCTTCTTCGACCAGGGCAGCGTCGCCCAATTGGCTCAAGTCATCGCCACGGCGGGAAAAAGCGATGTTCGCTCCATAACACCCGTCGACAGAACGCAATTCGACCGGCTCCCGCTGAGCTTTGCCCAGGAGAGAGTATGGTTCCTCAACCAGCTCGAGCCCGACAGCGCCGGCTACAACCTTCTCTCAGCGGTCACGGTCAAGGGCGAGCTGGATGCCGGTCACCTCGACGACGCCTTCAATTTGATCATTGCACGGCACGAGAATCTGCGCACCGTCTTCCCGAGCGAGGAGGGCCAAGCCCACCAACGAATCCTGGATGGCTTGGACTTCAAGCTCGAGCGCATCGATCTGAGCCATTACACAGACGAGAACGCGCGCGACAACGAAGCCAGACAACGGTGTCGAGCCGACGCGGCGACGCCCTTTGATTTAGCCAGCGGACCGCTCATCCGCGGTAAGGTGATCAAACTCGCCGAGCATGAGCACATTCTCATGCTCAACATGCACCACATCATCAGTGACGGGTGGTCCATAGCCGTACTGATCAACGAGCTCAGCGTCATCATCGACGCCTTCCAGCACGGCCGGCGTCCGGAGTTGGCCCCGTTGCCGATTCAGTACGCCGACTACAGCGTCTGGCAACGACAATGGCTGGAAGAGGGGGGGATCGTCGATCGGCAACTCGCCTACTGGCAGGAGAAACTGGCCGGTGTTCCGGAGAGTCTGGGTCTGGCGACCGATTACCTCAGGCCGAGCGTTCAAAGCTTTGCCGGGGCCACCCTTGCGTTCGCCCTGGATGCGCAACTGACGGGCCAGCTCAAACGCCTGGCCGAACAGCAGAGCGGGACGCTGTACATGGTCCTGCTGGCCGCCTTCAAGGTTTTGCTCCATCGCTACACGGGCCAGAACGACATCTGTATAGGCAGTCCGATCGCCAACCGGCAGTACGGAGAAACGGATGGCCTGATCGGGATGTTCGTCAACACTCTGGCTTTGCGCAGCCAGGTGGCGGAGGACGAACCGTTTGTCGGGCTATTGTCCAAAGTCAAAGCCACCTGCCTGGAGGCGTACGAGCATCAGGATGCGCCCTTCGAGAAGGTGGTGGACGTGGTTCACCCCCAGCGCAACCTGGCGATCAGCCCGATTTTCCAGGTGATGATGATCCTGCAGAATGTCGATATGGGGGCGCCGGATCAGCGTATTGAGCGCTATCCCCTGGACAGCGGCATCTGCAAGTTCGATCTGACGGCCGAATTTACGGAAACCGCGGAGGGGCTGGCCGGGTCGATCGAATACAGCACGGCGTTGTACAAGCCGCGGACCATCGAGCGCATGGTCGGGCATTTCACGGCCTTGTGCCGGGCAATCGCCGCCGTGCCCACCGCCCGGATCTGCGACCTGGAGTACCTCGGCGAAGCGGAAAAGCACACGCTGGTCATCGACTTCAACGATACCCGCGCCGACTACGGGAAGGACGCATGTCTTCATCAGTTATTCTTTGAGCAAGTGGCGGATCATGCGGAAAAAACCGCCGTGGTCTGCGGCAATGAACAGCTCACGTATCGGCAGCTCTACGCCAGAAGTCAGGATCTTGCGTTGTATTTGCAGTCAGAGGGAGTGGAGCCGGACAGTCTGGTCGGTCTCTGCATGGAAAGATCGCTGGACATGGTGGTGGGCCTGCTGGGAATCCTGCAGGCAGGCGGGGCGTATGTGCCCTTGGATCCTGACTATCCGGAGGAGCGCCTGGCTTACATGCTGCGAGACAGCCGGGCAGCGATCGTCCTGACGCAAGAAAAGCTGCAAAGCAAACTAACCGCTTTGGTCACACATGCTACGCGACTCGTAGCCCTGGATGGGCAGGGGCCGGAGTTCGGCGATCGTGTCGCCGGGTTGAAAGCGAAAAGCGTTCAGTTACAGCACCAGGTTGAACCGCATCATCTGGCTTATGTGATCTACACCTCCGGCTCCACCGGTCTGCCCAAAGGCGTGATGAATGAACATCGCGGCGTGGTGAATCGGCTCATTTGGATGCAGCGCGCTTATGGGCTGGACATGGAAGACGCGGTGTTGCAAAAGACCCCGTTCAGTTTCGATGTGTCGGTGTGGGAGTTTTTCTGGCCACTCCTCGCCGGCGCGACACTGGTGATGGCGCGCCCAGAGGGACACAAAGACCCGGGCTATCTCGCCGACACCATACGCCGGAATCGAATCACAACGCTACATTTCGTTCCCCCGATGTTGCAGGTATTTCTGGAGCATGCGGAAGTGTCGCAATGTTCCAGCTTGATGCGCGTGATCTGCAGCGGCGAAGCGCTGCCATCCATGCTCGTACGCCGCTTCGTAGAACGCCTGCCCCATGCAAGGCTGTACAACTTGTACGGTCCGACGGAAGCTGCTGTCGACGTAACTGCCTGGACCTGCCCGACCGAAGAGATTCCCACCATCATTCCTATTGGTCGCCCCATCGCGAACACGCAGATGTACATTCTGGATCGGCACGGAGCGCCCGTTCCGATCGGAGTGGCCGGTGACCTGTACATCGGGGGAGCTCAGGTTGCGCGTGGCTATCTGAACCGGCCGGAGTTGACGGCCGAGCGCTTTGTGCCTGACCCGTTCGCCGCCGAAAAAGGCGCGCGAATGTATCAGACCGGCGACCTCGCCCGCTGGCAGGAGGACGGCAACATCGAGTACCTGGGGCGCGACGATTTCCAGGTCAAGCTCCGCGGCTTCCGCATCGAATTGGGAGAGATCGAAGCGCGGCTGATGGAGCATGAAGGGGTGCGGGAAGCGGTGGTGGTGGCGCGAGAAGATACGCCCGGAGAGAAGCGTCTGGTGGCGTACTACACCCCTTCACCTGTGCATGCTTTCCCCGTCGTTCAACTTCTGCGTCTCAGGAAAACGGATGCTGGAGCCGCCGCCAACCACTGCACGCTGCCAAATGGACTGACGGTGTTCCATCAGAATCAGAGCGAGACCGACTTTGTCTATGACGAGATATTCAAGGACGATGGCTATCTCAGACACGGCGTCACCCTGAATGATGGCGACTGCGTTTTTGACGTGGGTGCGAATATTGGTCTGTTTTCTCTTTTCGTCGGACGACGCTGCCGCAACACGACCATCTATGCTTTTGAGCCGATTCCTCAGGTGTTCAAATCGCTTCAACTGAACGCAACACTCCATGGTTGGGCTGGAAGAATCTATGAATGCGGACTGGCCGAAACCTCAAAGCAGCAGGTCTTCACCTTCTATCCGCACAATACCGTTATTTCCAGCAGCTCTACCAGTTCAGAAGAAGCGCGCGAGATCGTTAAGTCATATCTGCTGCATCAGCAGGAAGGCGCAAACGGCACAGACGGCCAGACAGATGGTGGCGAAGCCGTCGATGAGTTGCTGGAAGCGCGGCCGGAAAGCGAGGAATGCACGTGCCAGCTGCGCACGGTTTCGGAGATTATCGAAGAAAATGATGTCGAGAGAATCGATCTGCTGAAAATCGATGTGGAGAAAGGCGAGCACGATGTCCTCAAGGGGATCAAGGACGGCGATTGGCCTAAGATACGGCAACTAGTCGTTGAAGTGCATGACGTTTCGGGACGCCTTGTGGAGATTGTTGCCCTGCTCAAAGCCCGCGGCTATGAAGTGAGTTATGAGCAAAGTCAATCGCTTCAATATACCGCTCTCTACAACGTGTACGCTTTCCGGCCGGCGATCGGCAAAGCCTCAATCAACGGAAATGGGGCCGGAAAGCACGTCGCTGCGGAAAAGTCCTGGGGCAGTCCGGAATCCTTACTCCGCGATATGCGTGCCTTCCTGAGCGAGCGTTTGCCGGAATACATGGTGCCGGCGGTGTATGTGCCGCTGGACGAGATGCCGCTGACGCCCAACGGGAAGCTGGATCGGAAAGCGCTTCCGGCTCCGGAAGCGGGATCGGTTGCAGTGCGCGCGTATGAGCCACCGCAAGGAAAGATCGAGACCGCTCTGGCGCGTGTTTGGAGCGATGTGCTCAAAGTCGAACGAATCGGCCGCAATGATAACTTCTTCGAGCTCGGCGGGCATTCGTTGTTGGCGACCCAACTGATTTCGAAGATCCGCAGTCAACTGGATGTCGACTTGCCTCTCAAAGCTCTCTTCGAGCGTAGCAATGTCGCCCAGTTGGCTGAGTTGATCGCTACGGCGGCGAAGAGCGCGATTCCCCCGATCCGACCCGTCGACAGGTCGCAATTCGAGCGGCTGCCGCTGAGCTTCGCCCAGGAAAGACTGTGGTTCATCAATCAGCTCGAGCCGGATAGTCCCGGCTACAACATTCCG
>JADGNY010000219.1 GCA_017883235.1 Thermoanaerobaculia bacterium
GTTTGAAGCGCTTATCCAAAGGTGAACTGATCCTTACGAGAAGCAGCGACGCGCTGCCATGCGAGTTACATCGATGTTGCTGAATCGTTGACGCATAAAGCACGGAAAGGGTTACCGGGGTTACCACCGGCAACGACGCGCTGACGGTGGAGCTCATCAATGTCCCTGTCATGTGGACGAACGATGCGAGGGAAAGGTCACGCGGGGGGTCCACGCGCCAAGCCGCGGCCATCCGGAGCAGCAGCTTCGATCAGGTGGACGATCGACTACAGTTCGACGGTGAACGATTCTCGTTCGACGGTGAACAACTTTCGTTCGACGGTGAACGACTTTCGTTCGATGGTGAACGACTTTCGTTCGATGGTGAACGACCCCTCGTTCGACGATGAACGACTCTTGTTCGACGATGAACGACTTTCGTTCGATGGTGAACGTCTTTCGTTCGACGGTGAACGACTTTTGTTCGACGGTGAACGACTCTTGTTCGACGTTGAACGGTTCCTGTTCGACGTTGAACGACTTCCGTTTGACGTTGAACGATTCTTGTTCGACGTTCTATCAGAAGGGATCGCGCAGATCGAGGAAGTCGAACCTGCGAAAGTCGGCGTCCCGGGTGTAGAGCGTGGTCACGCCGTGCTGCAGCAGGATGGCGGCAAGGTGGGCATCAGGAACAAGATTTCCGCGAACCGAGCTGCCGGCAACGGTTTCGTAGATCGTGAAGAAACCTTCCTCCTCGCCGAGTGCCCGCGTATGCGGCAGCGATAAGAGGCTTCGGATGTTGGCGAGTGCTTCGTGCGATGAAAGGGGGCGCGAGAAGATGGAGGGATGGGTTGTAATCCGCAAATAGCCCATCACGGTGGGCCACGCCAGGCACAGAACTTCGGGGCGCGCGGCGCACTGCTCGATGAAGGAGCGTGCGGCGGTATGCTCGGCTGCCTCCGAGTTGGAAGCCAGCACGAGCACGTTGAGATCGATGGCGTAGCTCACGATCGCCGGCGCGGCTTCCTTGCATGCTCGTCGAGGGTAGCAAAGAGCGCCTCTTTGTCGTCGAGATCAACCAGTGCCCCCATCGGCCGGGAGGTCCACTGGAGGCGGAGGGGAGGCGCCGTGGCGTGCTTGCGCTCAGCGATCGCTGATGCCAGCAGTTCGGAGGCCAGTTCGCCGAGTGGCTTGCCCTCCTTGCGCTGGAGGCGCTTGAGGTCAGCCAGCACCGGATCGTCAAGATTAATCGTCGTACGGGCCATGATGCGTGATGCTAACGAACGACGCATCTGATGTAAACCCTCACACCTCGATCCCCACCGCCCGCATCAGTTCAAGCGCGTTGCTCTTCGTGACGACGCCGGGGCGCATGCGGTAGTCGAACATCACTTCACCCTTCTCGACGTGATCCTCGAAGTGGACGTTGGCGGCGCGCGGGGCCAGCTCGTCGGCGATTTGCGCGAGGGCGAGGTCGTGCGTGGTGGCCAGGCCGATGGCACCGCGCGTGACGAGGCCGCGGATGATGGCCTCGGCGCCGATGCGGCGGTCGTGGGAGTTCGTGCCGCCGAGGACTTCGTCGAGGAGGAAGAGGAGGGGGGGAGGGGTGCGCAGGATGTCGCGGATGCGCAGGATCTCGGCGTAGAAACGCGAAGCCCCTTCCTGCAGCGAGTCATTGAGGCTGATCGATGCGCCGACCGACATCGGGCTCACGCGCAGGCGCGAAGCGCAGACGGGAGCGCCGGCAAGCGCCAGGAGCGTGTTCACGCCGATCGCGCGCAGCAGCGTGCTCTTGCCGGACATGTTCGAGCCGCTGACGATGAGAAGCCGCAGGTCGCCGCCGATGCGGACGTCGTTGGCCACACGGCGGTCATCGGGAATCAGCGGATGAGCGACCGCATCGCCGTCGAAGAGGGCCTCGCCGTAGACGATCTCAGGGACAATCTCCGGCATCACGAACGCCGGATGCTCGAAGGCGAATGAGCTCAGCGAGAGAAGGGCCTCCATCTCGGCAATCGTGGCGATCCATCCGACGATCTCGGAGCCCGATTCCGTCCGCCACCGTTCGATGGCGAAGGCGACGTTTGTCGTCCAAAGCAACAGTTTGGCGAAGGGCATGAAGAACTGATTGCGCTGCGCGTCGAGCAGCGACACGAGCTTGCGCAGCCGCTCGATCTGGCGCGATGCCGGAACGCCGCCGCGCTGCAGCGTGGCCCGCAACGCGATCAGCCGCGGCGCGCTGAACGACTGCCGTTCGAGAATGGCCAGCAGCCCCGCCAGCAACGCCAGCGCCGGCTCGCGCCGTTCGACCGCGCCGGTGATGACAGCCACACGTGCCGATAACCGGCGCGCGAAGAGGCTGATCACGACGATCATGACAAAGAAGGGAACCGACTCCCAGGGCGAATGCACCGCCATGGTTCCCGGATTCGTGAGGTTGACGAATCGGGCGACGAGCGCCGGAATGCCGATCGCGGAAGCGATCACGCTCAGCACGGTGATCGTCATTGCCACGATCCGCTCTCCCCGTCCGAGCACGGCCGCCTCTTGCGACCATTCGTCGAGCTTTGCTTCCTCCACCTCGCTCGCCACCTCGGCGGCAACAACGAAGATCTCCTCGCGCAACTCCACGCGCTCCCGCAACTCCCCGGCGGCTACTTGCCGTTCGCGCACTTCGGCAGCGGTGACGTCGCCGGGATGCATCAGCCAGCGCGCCAGGGTGGCCCGCCCCGCGGCGGTCGCGGCGATGCAGAGCAGTTCGTAGATCGATCCCTTCCCGAACAGATCGAGATCGGCGGCGAAGAGATGGTGCTCACCGGCGAAGCCGGCGCCATCGAACCCTTTGCCCCGCCACTCCCCGCTCAGCCGCTCGATACCGCGCTCGCAGAATCGCGCGGCGGCATCGGCACGCCGCCGGCGCCGGATCACGCGGTCGTGCGCGATGACCAGCACGACGAAACCCAACACCGGAACGGCGATCCAGGCGTGGCTGACGTGAACGAGGGCGACAACCACCACGGCGATGAAGAGAACGATGCGCGCCACCGACATGGCCTGCTCACGCGATCGAAGCGCGGCGGACTCGGCACGATGGCCGGCCAGGCGCTCGTCGTAGGTTGCACGGGGATCAGACACGCCGCGAGTCTATCGCCGGTACGCCACGTAACGCGCGTCGGCCGCCACCGCACGAAGCCCGTGCGCCGCAAGCTGCGCGCGATGCGCCGCATCGTTCGCGCGGACGATGAAGATCCGCGGCGTGGCCACGTCCGCCAGCGCGGCGTCGAGCCACGCCATCGGCTTGATCGACGCGCCGCCGGCGAAATTGCCGTAGTGGCGAATCAGATAGTTGCTGGTGAACTCCTCGGCGTCCCCGGTGACGACGATCATCGGCCGCCGCAGGTAGAACGTCATCGACCCGGTGAAGGCCTCCACGCCGACGATCTCGGTCCGCGGCGTGACCATCGGCCGGATCTCCTCTATTAACGCGGCCTCCGAGCGGCGCAGACCGATGGCGCGCATCATCGGATTGGCCGTGAGTGGGATGGCGATCACGGGGATCGTGAGCGCGATCAGGGCGATGTCGCGCCGCTGGATGAACGCCGACGTTCCTCCGATCAGGAACCCGACCCCGATGGCAATCGCCGAGAGCCGCGCCGCGTCTCCGTACTCGGCCCGCAGGTGAAGAAACGCCGGCGCGGCCACCAGGGCGAGCCCGAACGCGAGCAGCACGAACCCCGCCGCGCGCGAGCCGTTGCGCGCCTTGCTCCAGATCTGTGCGACGAGGAGCGCGATGGGAGCCATCAGCGGCAGGATGTACTGCGGCCTCTTCGACTGCGAGATGGAAAAGAAAAGGAGGGGGACGGCGATCCACAGCAGCATGTAGATCGTCGATTTGTCGCGCCGGTCGATGGCGCGCGGACTCCCCATCAGCACGATCGACCACGGAAGCGCGCCGCCGATCAGGTACGGGATGAAGTACCACGGCGGCCCGGTCCGCTTGAGCGCCTTCGTCGCCAGCCGCTGCGCTGTTTCCGTGACGACGACGTAGTGCAGAAAATCGGGGATGGAGAGCGAAATCGCCCAGACCCATGGCGCGATGGCGAGAACGAACAGCGCCAGCCCGCTCCACGACCAGAGCGCGCGGAAGCGCTTGCGCCAGATGGCGTACGGAATGGCCACCAGCAGCGGCAACGCGATCGCAACCGGCCCTTTGGTGATCACGCCGAGGCCGATGGAGAGCCAGGCCAGGGCGGACCATCTCCCGACGCCCTCTTCCTCGCATGCGAGATAGAAAAACGCCGTGGCCATGGTGATGAACAGCGCCAGCGCGCTGTCGAAAATCACCGTGCGCGAGAAAGCGACGGCGAACGGCGTCGCCAGAAAGACGATCGCGGCGATGATCGCTTCCTCCCCGCCCCACACGCGCCTGGCGAACCACCAGAGAAAGGCGGCGCCCCCGAGCGTGAAGAGAAATGCCGGAAGCCGCGCGGCGGCCTCGGTAGGACCGAGTACTTCCATCATCGCCGCCTCGGCCGCGAAATAGACGATCGGCTTGTCGAGATACGGCAACCCGTCCAGGCGCGGCATGACGTAGTCGTTCGTCGCCGCCATCTCCCTCCCCACCTCGGCGTTGCGCCCTTCGTCCGGATCGAGCAAGGGAAACCCGCCCAGATGGACGGCGAGGACGATGACGATGACGACGAGCCACCAGCGGAGGAGTATGGAAGGACCGGCCAAAGCGGGCGAAGGATAGCGTGTCCGGAGCGCTGGCGTCTCGCCGGCTGGCCCGGGGGCGTCTCATCCCCGCGTTCGAGTACAGCAAAATGACGGGACTTTTTCGGGGAGACGTTCGGGCACCGTGCGCGTGCGACGATCACCTTGAGTGTCCCAGCGACGTTGTTAACTGTCATCCTGAGCCGCCGGAGCTGCGAGTCGCGAAGCGATGAAGCAGCGGAGGACGGTCGAAGGACCCCCAACCTGGTAGCCGGGTCGGGCGGCGGCTATCGACCATTCCGCCGCCCAACCGGGATACAACTTGGGGGTCCTTCGACCGTCCCTTCGGCTGCGCTCAGGGCAGGCTCTG
>JADGNY010000041.1 GCA_017883235.1 Thermoanaerobaculia bacterium
GTAAGGGCGCGGATTGTAACAGACGGAGGTGTGGGTGGTGGGGGCAACGGAGCGCTGGCGTCCCGCCGGCTGGCTCGGCGGCGTCTCGCCGCCGAGGTGCCGGGGGAGTGTGGGAGAATCGGCAGTCATGAGCCGAGACCCTCTCGACAGTCTCGAAGACCTCTCGGAGGAAGAGTGCGATCGGCTCTGGGCGGAAGAGGCGGAACGTAGGTTTGCGGACTACAAGGCGGGCAATATCGAAGCGATACCCGCGGACGAGGTTTTCGCGCACCTGAGAGCTCGTCGCCGGGCTCAATAAGTCGAGGCGGTCGAACAAACGTCAAGTCGCGGAGCGGCGATGTCTACGTAGCCCACGGCGTGAACGGGCTGTTGAAGAAGTAACACCTGGGAGCGCGGGCGTCTCGCCCGCATTTGATGCTAGGCATCCTGCTGCTTTGAAGCGCGGGCGAGACGCCCGCGCTCCCAGGGGGCTCCAGACAAGATCACCGTTACCCTTGCGATGAATTGTGGAGTGTGCGGCCGGTGTAGGATGCTCCGATGCCCGGCGAGCGATCGCTGTCCGACGTTCTGCGCAACTCACTGAATAATAGTGACTTGCCTTTTCGTGACTTCGTCGAGCTCGCTCTCTATCACCCTGAATTCGGCTACTACGCGCGACCGGAATCGCCGGTCGGACGGGAAGGGGACTTCATCACGTCCCCTCTGCTCAGCCCCGTATTTTCGTTCGCTCTCGGCAGACTCATCGATGAATTCATGAGCCGCTCGGGCGACGCTGTGTGGCAGGTCGTGGACATCGGATGCGGGGATGGCGCGCTCATCCGTGCATTGGCTCAGGGGGCCGGGGGTCGGGGGTCGGGGATCGGAGAAAGACCTTGCGCCTTCTTCGGCGTCGACCGCAACCTCGGCCGCGCCCAACCGCAGCCGGACGTCACCTACGCCACTTCTCTCGGCGATATCCCTCCCGCTGAGGCCCGTCTCATCATTAGTAATGAGCTGTTCGATGCGTTGCCCTTCGCGCGGCTGGTTCAGCGGGGGGAGGAGCTGCACGAACTGTGGGTGACGGAGCGGGACGGTGCTCTCGACTGGACCGAGCACGAGGCGGATGCGCGGTATGACGAATACTTCGCGGAGCGCGGCATCGAGCTGGACGATGGTCAGTTTGCCGATGTCTCGCTCGAATGGCCGGCGCTTTACGGCGACCTTTGCCGATTCGTGCAGCGGGGGCTGATCGTCACCTTTGACTATGGGCTGCCGCAGACGAAGCTCTTTCGCGGGCGGATGCGGCGCTTCGGAACGGCGGCGGCGTATTCGCGGCATCGCGTCAGCCGCGACCTTCTCGTCAATCCCGGGGAACAGGATCTGACGGCGCACATCAACTTCGACGATCTCCGCCTTACCGGAGAGAGACAGGGCTTCGCCAGCCGTTTCTTCGATATCCAGGCGAAGTTCCTCCTCGCTCTCGGCGCGGCGGAGCACGAGTTGCTGAAACCGGTCGGAGAGGTTACCGTCGACAACGCGGAGGACGGCATGGCGTTGCTCGAAGCCCGCGACGATGCCCGGAGGCTCATCCTTCCGGATGGGATCGGAGCCGATATCCGCGTGCTCGTGCAGGAGCGCGGGATGGGGCGCGAGGAGTGGGGTTTTCAAACGAAACTGTTCTGACTCGCGGGCACCTCAACGAATGGTTGACTCCTGTCAGTCGGCGTTTACAATACCGGCGGTCTTTCGGACGGGCGAAAAATGGCGAACTATTCAGTGCTCCTGGTGGCCGCGGCCATCGTTATCTCCCTCCCCGTACTGACTTTGTTCGTCATTACCCCGCTCGTCCGCGCCTCGCGGGGCGGCAAGGTCAAGCTGGAGCCGTACGAGTGCGGCATTCCGGCCAGCTCGCTGGCCATCGATCATCGTTTTTCGGTCCGCTACTTTCTGATCGCCGTCCTCTTCATCGTCTTCGACGTCGAGACGGTCTTCCTCTTCCCCTGGGCCATCCGCTTCAAACAGCTCGGCTGGTTTGGCGCGATCGAGATGGGGGTCTTCCTGGCGATCCTGCTTGTCGGGTACGTGTACGCGTGGAAGAGGAAGGTTCTTTCATGGGTCTGATCGAAAACCGCTTCGATCCAAACGTTCTCACCACTTCCGTCGACAAGTTTTTCAACTGGGCACGCAAGTCGTCCCTCTGGCCGATGCAGTTCGGACTGGCCTGCTGCGCCATCGAGATGATGGCCGTTCTCGACCCGCGTCACGACATGGCCCGCTTCGGCGCCGAGGTCTTTCGCGCCACGCCGCGGCAGTCCGACCTGATGATCGTCTCCGGCACGGTGACGGAAAAGATGGCGCCGATCGTTCGCCGGCTGTGGGACCAGATGCCCGATCCAAAGTGGGTCATCGCCATGGGCTCGTGCGCGACATGCGGCGGTCCGTACGACACGTACGCCGTGACGCAGGGGGTCGACCGGCTGATCCCCGTCGACGTCTACATCCCCGGCTGCCCGCCGCGTCCCGAGGCGTTGATCTGGGGACTGATGGAGCTGCAGAAGAAGATCGAGAAGATGCACGTCATCCGCAAGGGAGGGGAGTCGTACGACTTCGCCCGCGCGGCGGTGCGCGATTCGCTCCGGCCGGTGCATGAAGGACCGGCGCTTCGCGCGGAGCAGGCCAAGGCGCAGCTCAAGCAGGCGCCGATCTCGGGCATCAAGCGGACTCCGATCGTCGAAGAGAAGAAGGCGAAGCCGAAGGCGGCCGCTCCCTCGGCTGCGGTGGCCGCTGCTGCTCCTGCCGCCGGCGAGGCCGCCGTCGCCACACCGGCAGCCGATGCTCCCCAAGCCGCGACGGAGGCTACGGAAGCTCCCGCCGAGACCAAGCCGGCAGTGGCGTTTCACAACGAAAACCTGACCCTTCCCGAGCGGATGAAGATCGCCGAGGAGATGGGCGGCAAGCTCGAGACGAGGCTCTTCGCCGCGATGGCCCAGACCGACTGCGCTGCATGCGGCTGGGACTGCGAGGGCTATGCGAACGCGCTGGCCACCGGAGAAACGAACGACATCACGCTCTGCACGCCCGGCGAGACGGAGACACTCGACGAGCTCGAAGCGCTGATGAAGGCGGCAGGGAAGGATTACGAGAAGTAGCCGATGACGGACGCACCGCAGCCACCGCAGCAGTCAAAGCCAGCCGTCCCGGCCGCCCCCGCGGCACCGGCCGCGCGGAGCGTCGAAGAGATCAAGCGCGATCCGCTCGTGGCGCAGGCGTGCGCGCGTTCCGGCGATGCCATCATCGGCGCGAAGGAATTCGCCGGCGAGATATCGCTGACGGTGGCGCGCGATCGCATCGCCGACGTGGCCAGAGCCTTCCGCGACGACGGGTTCAACTATCTCGTCGATCTCTCCGGCGTCGATTACTCGAAGTACCCTGCCTGGACCGGCGAGCGGTTCGGCGTGTCGTACACGCTCTACTCGTTCACGAAGAACAATCGCGTCCGGCTCAAAGTCACCACGGATGAATCGACTCCCATCCCCTCGGTGACCTCGGTGTGGAAGACGGCGAACTGGCATGAGCGCGAAACGTTCGACATGTTCGGCATCGTGTTCGATGGTCATCCGAACCTCGAGCGCATCCTGATGTGGGAAGGCTTCAACGGCCACCCGCTACGCAAAGACTTCCCGATCCGCGGCATCGACACCGGCGCGCGCATCTATCCCGAGGTCTTCCCCGAGGGCGGCGGACCGAAGGCGGGATCGACCGGCAAGGACGTCAAAGACGTCAACATCTACAAAGGCGAGTGGAAGCACTACGGTACGTGGCCTGTCGCCGAGATCCAGCAGCGCGCAGCTATTGGAGGACAACCGCCCGCGCCGGAGCTGGCCGGAGTCGTTGCCGAAACCGCCAAGCCGACCGAGGAGGCACCGTGGCACGATCCGGAGAAGGCGCTTCCGGAACGGATGGAACTAGCCAAGGCCGGCAGCCTGAAAGACAAGCTGTTCGCCGCGATGGCCCAGACCGACTGCACCGCCTGCGGCTGGGACTGCGAGGGCTACGCCGAGGCGCTGGCCAAGGGCGAAACCAAAGACATCACGCTCTGTGTCCCCGGCGAAGACGAGACCGAGTCGATGCTGAAGCAGTTGATGGCGGGGGCGGGGAAAGCATGAAGAAAGCTCTTAGCTGTCAGCTCTTAGCTCTTAGCAGAACCTGCGCGAGCAGCGTCATCGACTCGCCGTTCCTAAGAGCTAAGAGCTATGAGCTAACAGCTTGGGCGGGTGGTGGCAATGTTTGACGTTCACGAAATGGAGGTCAACTTCGGTCCCCAGCATCCGTCGACGCACGGGGTGCTGCGGGTGATTCTGAGGATTGACGGCGAACGGATCATCGACGCCAAGCCGATCATCGGCTACCTCCATCGAGGTACCGAGAAGCTGTTCGAGGCCATGTCCTATCCGATGTGCATCCCGCATACGGACCGGATGGATTACGTCGCCTCGGCTACGAACAATCTCGGCTTCGTGGAGACGGTCGAGAAGCTGATGGGGATCACCAAGCAGATTCCGAAGCGCGCGCAGCTCATGCGCGTGATGCTCAGCGAGCTGCAGCGGATCTCATCGCATCTTCTCTGGCTGGCCACGCACGCCATCGACATCGGTGCGATGACGCCGTTCTTCTACTGCTTCCGCGAGCGCGAGCAGGTCCTCGATCTCTTCGAGGAGTACTGCGGAGCGCGCCTGACGCTGAACTGCATGCGCATCGGCGGCATGCCCGACGATCTGCCGCCGGGCTGGCTCGATGGCGTAGAGAAGTTCGTCGACAAGTTCGAGGATGCCGTCGACGAGTACGAGTCGCTGCTGACGAACAACCGCATCTGGAAAAAGCGCACCGTCGGTATCGGCGTCATCTCACCGGAGGATGCCATCGATTGGGGCATCACCGGCCCGCCGCTGCGCGGCTCTGGCGTCGAATGGGATCTTCGGCGCGCGCAGCCTTACGAGTGTTATCCGGAGCTGAAGTTCGAGATCCCGATCGGCAAGAACGGCGATACCTACGACCGCTATCTGGTCCGGATGGAAGAGATGCGGCAGTCGAACTGGATCCTCAAACAGTGCATTCCGCTCGTGAAAAAAACGCCGGCAGGCGACATCAAGGCGAAAATCTCGCGTGTGGTGCGGCCCCCGGAGGGCGAGGTCTATCACTCCATCGAGTCGCCGAAAGGGGAGCTGGGCTACTACATCATTTCCGACGGCAAATCGCAGAGCGCCTATCGCTGCCACGTGCGCCCGCCGTCATTTGTGAACCTGCAGGCGCTGCCCGCGATGGCGAAGGGACACCTTGTCTCGGATCTGGTGGCGTTGATCGGGACGATTGATATTGTTCTGGGCGAGGTGGACCGATGAGACAAACCAGAAACCAGAAACCAGAAACCAGAAGGCAGAAATCGTGGCCGAGCGAAGCATTTGAAACCAGAAACCAGAAACCAGAAACCAGAAAGGCTTCGCTCAGCCGCCATTTCTGGTTTCTGGTTTCTGGTTTCTGGTTTCTGGTTTCAACAGGGGTGGCGCCATGACGCAAGACTTACTGCTCCGCTACCTCATCTGGCCCCTCGTCAAGTTCCTGGTCGCGTTCATCATCGTGCAGGTCATCGTCGCGGCGATGAACTGGGTGGAGCGCCGGCTGCTCGGACTGATGCAGGCTCGGCTCGGACCGAACCGCGTCGGCCGTGAATTCGGGATTCCGTGGGGACTGGCGCAGATCGTCGCCGACCCGATCAAGTTCATCCTGAAGGAAGACATCGTTCCCTCGAGCTCCGAGAAGGTTGCCTACTTCCTCGGGCCGATGCTGCCGCTGATTCCGGCCTTCCTGGTCTTCTGCCTGATCCCGTACGGTCCGCCGCCGACGTTCGTGGTGACGCACGTGAACGTCGGTCTGCTGCTGATCCTGGCACTGACGTCGACCGGCGTCTACGGCATCATCCTTGGCGGCTGGGCGTCGAACAACAAGTACTCGCTCATGGGCGGGCTGCGAAGCGCCGCGCAGATGGTGTCGTATGAGGTGCCGTTCGGCCTGTCGATCGTCGGCGTGCTGATGCTCTGCGGCAGCTTCGACCTGGTGCACATCATCAATTACCAGGCAGACCACATCTGGAATCTCTTCCCGCAGCTCATCGCCGCGTTCATCTTCCTGGTGGCCATGAACGCGGAGAACAACCGCACGCCGTTCGACCTGCCGGAAGCGGAGTCGGAGCTCGTAGCCGGCTATCACACTGAGTACTCGGCGATGAAGTTCGCTTTCTTCATGCTGGCTGAATATTCGTCAATGATGGTCAACTGCTGTCTCATGGTCAGCCTTTTCTTCGGCGGCTGGACCATGGCCATCAACGGGTACGGCCTGACCACCGGCGTGCTTCGCGGCATGGGCCTGCTCGGCGGCATCCTCGGTGCGCTGATTTTCATCACCAAGGTGATGGTCTTCATGCTGATGTACATCTGGTTCCGCGCCACCTTCCCGCGCTTCCGCTTCGATCAGCTCATGGATCTGGGATGGAAGTGGATGATTCCGCTGGCACTGGCGAACATCGCCGTCACCGCCATCGTGGTGCTTCTGGGCGACCAGTTCGATTTCCAGGGAGAAGTAGTGCTATCGATCGCCGGGGCGGCGATCATCGTGTTTACGCTGATTCTATTGCTCCGGCCGCGCGCAAAGGTGACCCATGCACGTCGAGTATCCGAAGCCTAGGTGGACCGACAAGTTTCTTCTCCTCGACATGCTCGAGGGGTTGAAGACTACCTTTCGGGAGCTGTTCAAACCGAAGGTGACGATCCGCTATCCGGAAGAGCGGCTCGAGCCGGCCAACCGCTTCCGCGGCATGTTCAAGTTTTCCTTCGACCGCTGCATCGCCTGCAAGCTCTGCGCGCTGGCCTGCCCGATCGACATCATCTACATCGACGTCCACGACGAGCAGCGCGAAGTCGACGGCAAGATGAAGAAGCTCAAGGTCCTGGACCGCTACGACATCGACGTGAAGCGCTGCATGTTCTGTTCGCTCTGCGAAGAGGCCTGCCCGACCAAGCCGAAGTCGATCTGGCTGACGACGAAGACCTACGAGCTGGCCACCTACGACCGCAGCGATCTCTATTTCAACATGCAGCAGCTCGAGTACTGGGAAGGGCGGCCGGAGTACGCCGGGCTTCCGGCCGATGAGTCACTGGAGACGAAGAAGATCGAGGGAGGGACGGCATGAGTCCAGCCCTGCTCGTCTTCGCGCTCGTCGGCACCGTGGCGGTTGCGGCTTCGATCCTGGTCGTGGCCATGAGGAACCCGGTGCACTCCGCGCTCTTTCTGCTCCTGACGTTTCTCTGCGTGGCCGTGCTCTTTGTGATGAAGGACGCGGAGTTCGTCGGTGCGGTGCAGGTGCTGGTCTACGCCGGCGGCATCATGGTGCTCTTCCTCTTCGTGGTCATGCTGATCAACGTCCGCCATCTGCCCGACGAGCGGGTCCTTTCGAATTTCTGGAAGGGTGGCTTCGCCGTCGGCCTGGCGGTGTTCATCCTCTTCTTCACGCTGGTGCGGCCCGGCGTGTACCACGATCCGGTATCGAGCGATAAGGCGCTGCGCTCGACGTATACGTATCGCCATCGCAAGGTGAAGCAGCCGGACGGCACGGTCGTCCGCAAGCTGATCCGCCGCGGCAAGGTCGTCGGTAACTCCGAGGCCGTGGGGATGGCGTTGTATACCGACTACCTCGTCCCGTTCGAAGTGGCCTCGCTCTTCCTGCTCGTGGCGATGATCGGTGCGATCGTCATCGGAAAGCGCGAGCTGTCAGCGATCGAAGAGGAGAACGTGCCGGCGTACATGCTCGAGCGCGTCGAGACGGAACACGCAGTGAAGGGGGGCATGGGTGCCTGACGCCATTCCGAGCACCGAGGCCTATCTGATGCTCTCGGGGACACTCTTCGCCGTGGGCCTGGTCGGCGTGATCATCCGCCGCAACATGATCACCGTCCTCATGGCGGTCGAGCTGATGATGAACGCGGTCAACATCAACCTCGTCGCCTTCTCGCATCGTTTCGCATCGCTGGAAGGACAGATCTTCGCGATCTTCATCATCACCGTCGCGGCGGGGGAAGCCGCTGTCGGCCTGGCCATCATCATCCAGTTGTATCGTCTCAAGAGCTCGATCAATGTCGACGACGCGAGGTCGCTGAATGGTTAGGAACTTCATCCTGACGGAGCGCGAAGCGAACCGTCAGGATCTCCGGTGGCGCCGCGCAGTCGGTGGTTTCAGCGCAGCTCTCGCGGTTCCACCGGAGATGGACCACCCCATCCTGACAGTGAGCGAAGCGAACCGTCAGGATCTCCGGTGGCGCCGCGCAGTCGGTGGTTCCAGCGCAGCTCTCGCGGTTCCACCGGAGATGGACCACCCCATCCTGACAGTGAGCGAAGCGAACCGTCAGGATCTCCGGCGGCGCCGCGCAGTCGGTGGTTCCAGCGCAGATCTCGCGGTTCCACCGGAGATGGACCACCCCATCCTGACAGTGAGCGAAGCGAGCCGTCAGGATCTCCGGTGGCGCCGCGCGGCCGGTGGTTTCAGCGCAGATCTCGCGGTTCCACCGGAGATGCTGACGATGCGCTGCGCGCCTCGCAGCATTGGGGGGCAACAACAGGCATGAACCCCACCATCCTCTTGCTCATCCCGCTTCTGCCAGCGCTCGGCGCGCTGATCAACGGACTGCGCGCGGCCGCAAACCCGCACACACCGAAGAACCGCACCGTCACGAACATCGTCGCACTCGGATCGACCGGCCTCTCCGCGCTGCTCGCCACCTGGACCGTGATCGGTTACGTCAGCGGCGGGATGTCGTCCGCATTCCAGCACGCCTGGTACACCTGGATCCCGGCGGGTCTCGGGCACGTCGGTGCCGGCAACATCGCCAGCTTCGCCGTCGACTTCGCCTTCCGCATCGACACGCTCTCCTGCACCATGCTGCTGATCGTAACGTGGATCGGCTTCCTCATCCATGTCTACGCCACCGGCTACATGGCGCATGAAGAGGGCTACACCCGCTTCTTCACCTACCTCAATCTCTTCATGTTCATGATGTTGCTCCTGGTTCTCGGGGCGAACTACATGGTCATGTTCGTCGGGTGGGAAGGGGTCGGGCTCTGCTCGTATCTGCTGATCGGTTTCTACTACGACAAGAACTCCGCGGCCGACGCCGGCAAGAAAGCCTTCGTCGCCAACCGCATCGGCGACTTCGGCTTCATCCTCGGTATCTTCTACATCTTCAACACCTTCGGCACCGCCGACTACGGCAAAGTCTTTGCGCTCGCCAGCGCGAATCCGGCCGCGTACACCGGCGTGGCCACGGTGATTTGCATCCTCCTCTTCGTCGGTGCCTGCGGCAAGTCGGCGCAGATCCCGTTGTACGTCTGGCTACCGGACGCCATGGCCGGCCCGACGCCGGTCTCGGCGCTCATCCATGCCGCCACGATGGTCACGGCCGGCGTCTACATGGTCGTTCGCTCGAACGTCCTCTTCCGCCTCTCTCCGACGGCCATGCTGGTGGTGGCCACCGTCGGCGCGGTGACGGCGATCTTCGCGGCAACGATCGGCATCGCACAGAACGACATCAAGAAAGTGCTGGCCTACTCGACGGTCTCGCAGCTCGGGTTCATGTTCCTGGCCGCGGGTGTGGGCGCCTACACGGCGGCGATTTTCCACGTCATGACGCACGCCTTCTTCAAAGCCTGTCTCTTCCTCGGCGCCGGCTCGGTGATCCATGGCTGCGGCGGCGAACAGGACATGCGCAAGATGGGCGGCCTGCGCAAATACATGCCGAAAACGCGCATGACCATGCTCATCGCCTGCATCGCCATCGCCGGTTTCCCGCCGCTGGCCGGCTTCTTCTCCAAGGACGAGATCCTGGCCACGACGTTCGAGCATCACGGTTTCCTCTACTTCCTCGGCATGGTGGCCGCGACCTGCACGGCCTTCTACATGTTCCGCCTCTACTTCATGACCTTCTCCGGCGACTATCGCGCCGCGCATGTCGAAGGCCATCCGGAATCGGAGCCCGAGCATGCCGGCCACGACATCATCCCGTCGATGCTGCACCTCGACGACGGTGATGCGCACTCCGACAAGGCGCACGGACACCATGCGGAATCGCATGCCCCGCACGAGTCGCCATGGAGCATGACCGGCGTGCTGTGGGTGCTGGCGATCCTCGCGGTCGTCGGCGGATTGGTCGGGTTGCCGGAGATGTTCGGCGGTGGTCACCCGACCTGGTTCCAGCGCTGGCTGCTGCCGGTGCTGCTGCCGCTAGGCGGGGAGCGGTTCGAGTTCGCCGAGGCCGGCCACATGCAGGACGCGCTGCTGATCCTCTCCTCGATCGGCGTGGCCACGCTGGGCTGGTTCATCGCTTATATCCTGTACAAGAAGGATCCGTCGTTCGCGCTGGCAACGCGGCTGCGGTTGAAGTTCGCCTTCCTCCACCGCCTGCTCGAGAACAAGTACTACGTCGACGAGTTCTACAACACCGTTTTCGTCGGCGGCACGCTCGCGTTCAGCCGGGCTCTGTCGTGGTTCGACGCGCACATCATCGACGGCATCGTCAACGGCGTCCGCAACGTGACGGTGATACTCCTCGGCCACGGTTCATGGCTCTTCGACCGCTTCGTCGTCGACGGTGCCGTGAACGGCGTGGGCTCCACGGCGCGCGGCAGCTCGCGCCTCTTCCGCAAGTTGCAGAGCGGATTCGTCCAGAACTATGCGCTGGTGATGGGGGGCGGGATCGTCCTCATCGCCGCGGTGTATTTGTTTACGAAGCCTTAAGGGGAACGACCGAAGATGGGCATTCTCAACATCGTCACCTATATCCCGCTGATCGGCGCGATCGTCATCCTTTTCTTCGTTCGAAAAGAGAATAGCGTAGCCATCCGCTACACGGCCACGTTCTTCGCCGTCATCGACTTCGTCGCCTCGCTTTACCTCTGGTTCAACTTCGATCCGAAGGGGTCCGGCGCCGCCATGTGGCAGTTCCGGTATGTGCGTGAATGGATTCCGTCGCTTGGCGTGCGGTACGAATTCGGCATCGACGGCATCGCCCTCCTGCTCATCCTGCTGACGACGTTCATGGGCATCATCGCCGTGGTCTCGTCGTACGCGGCCATCGATCACCGGCAGAAGGAGTACTACATCCTGCTGCTCCTCCTGCAGACCGGCATGATCGGCACGTTCTGCGCGCTGGACTTCTTCCTCTTCTACGTCTTCTGGGAAATCATGCTCGTGCCGATGTACTTCATCATCGGCATCTGGGGCGGCCCGCGGAAGCTGTACGCCGCGATCAAGTTCTTCCTCTACACGCTGACCGGATCGGTGGTGATGTTGCTGTCGATCGTGGCGCTCTACTTCTTCAACGACGGCGGCATTCCGTTCCTGAACATCAAGGGCCTCGGGAACGCGGCCAGCTTCTCCATGCTGCAGTACCACGAGATCGGCCACCTCATCCCGCCGACGCTGCAGTTCTGGATCTTCCTCGGCTTCTTCCTCGGCTTCGCCATCAAAGTGCCGATGTTTCCGTTCCACACCTGGCTGCCCGATGCCCACGTTGAGGCGCCGACTGCCGGCTCCATCATCCTGGCGGCCGTCCTGCTGAAGATGGGCACCTACGGCTTCGTGCGAATCGCACTGCCCATCCTGCCGGACGCCACAAAGCAGCTCATCGTCCCGATCGTGGTCTTGTCGATCATCGGCATCATCTACGGCGCACTGGTGTCCCTCGTGCAGAAGGACATGAAGAAGCTGGTTGCGTACTCATCGGTCTCGCACCTCGGTTTCGTCATGCTGGGCATGTTCGCGCTCAACCCGATGGGCCTCAAGGGCTCCGTGCTGCAGATGATCAACCACGGCATCTCCACGGGCGCGCTCTTCCTTCTGGTCGGCATCATCTACGAGCGGCGGCACACGCGCATGATCGCGGACTACGGCGGGCTGGCCAAGCAGATGCCGGTGTACGCGACCCTGTTCCTCATCGCCGCGCTTTCGTCGATGGGACTGCCGGCGCTCAACGGGTTCATCGGCGAGTTCACCATCCTGCTCGGCGCCGCGAACCGGTCCATCGTCTGGGCTTCCTTCGCCTCGGCCGGCATCGTCCTCGGCGCGGCCTATCTGCTCTGGCTCTACCAGCGCGTCTTCTGGGGCCCGCTCGACAACCCCGCGAACAAGAACCTTCCGGACGTCAACCGGCGGGAGCTGGGGATGCTCCTGGCGCTTGTCTTCCTGATGGTCTGGATCGGGATCAAACCGGCCGTCTTCTTCGACGTCATCGAAGAGCCGGTCAACTACATCGTCCGCAAGGTCGATCCGACCTACTTTGACAAACAGCCGCTGACGTATCCGCCGGCCGCGCCCGTCGTCGCCAGCGCGGTCGAGACCACACGATGACCTGGAACGACATGGTCTATCTCCTGCCGGAGATCATCCTCACGGTCGGCGCATGCGTGATGCTGCTCGTGCCGGTCATGGGCGCGCGCGGCGCGAGACTGTCCGCGAAATGGATGATGATCGCCGTTCTGGCCATCACGGCGGGATCGCTCATCGTCTGCTCCCACGCCGTCGAGACCATCGATCAGTCGCGCCAGTTGCAGGCGATGTTCGCTCTCGACCCGTTCTCGATCTTCTTCAAGCTGCTCTTCATCGCCGCCATCGCCATGCTGGTGATGATGTCCGACGACTTCCTCAAGGAATCGCGCTATTCGCCGTGGGAGTACTACTCGCTCCTCGGTTTCGCCCTCTGCGGCATGATGTTCATGGCCTCGGGCGTCCACCTCATCACCATCTACATCGGCCTCGAGCTGCTGTCACTCTCGAGCTACATCCTGGCGGGCTTCTACAAGAGCGAGTTGAAGTCCACCGAGGCGGCGATGAAGTACTTCATCCTCGGGGCGGTCAGCTCGGCCATCCTGCTGTACGGAATCTCGCTCATCTACGGCGTCTGCGGCTCGCTCAACCTGCTCGACATCGCCGCCGCCATGTCGACGATCGTCACCAACGACGCGCTGATGCTCGGGATCATGCTGCTCGGCGCGGGGCTCTGTTTCAAGATCGCCGCGGTGCCGTTCCATGTCTGGACGCCCGACGTCTACGAAGGCGCGCCGACGCCGATCGCGGCGTTTCTCTCCACGGGCTCCAAAGCGGCGGCCTTTGCCATCTTCGCGCGCATCTTCTACGTCGGCCTGCACGACTTTCATCTCGAGTGGAACTACGTTCTGGCCACGATCTCCGCGCTCTCGATGATCCTCGGCAACTTCGCCGCGATCACGCAGGACAACGTCAAGCGGATGCTCGGCTACTCATCGATCGCGCACGCCGGCTACGTTCTGCTCGGTATCATCTCGCTCAATACGCTCGGCCTGCGCGGCATTCTGGTCTACTCGATCGTCTACATCTTCGCGAACCTCGGCATCTGGTCGACGGTGCTGATGCTCCGCCGCCATCAATACGCAGGCGAGCGGGTCGATGACTTCGAAGGACTCAGCCGCCGTGCGCCGCTCTGGGCGTTCGCCATGGTCATCTTCCTGCTTTCACTCGGCGGTATCCCGCCGACGGCAGGATTCATCGGCAAGTACTTCCTCTTCGCGGCCGCCGTGCAGGCCGGCTTCGGCTGGCTGGCCGTCATCGCAGTGCTGATGTCCGCGGTGTCGATGTTCTACTACCTCCGGCTCGTAGTGGCCATGTATCTGCGCGAGGGAGTCGAGGCGGAGTTCGCAATTACGCCGGCGCTCAAGATCGTGGCCGGAATCTGTCTCATCGTTACCCTCGCTCTGGGCATTCTTCCTGGACGGATGATCGACAAGGTCATCAAGGCATCCGATCATGTTGCCGCGCGCGCCGCGCTCACGCCCTATGCCGGACGATAACGACAGCGATCGCGGTAAAAAGCTCCGCCAGAACGAAACGCTCCTCGAAGCCTCGTCCATCGGATTGATGTTTCCGATTGCCATGGCCCTCGGCTACGGCTGGGGGTGGGGGATGGACAAGCTCTTTCACACCAGCCCGTGGCTGACGTGGATCTTCACCGGACTCGGTGTCATCGCCGCGTTCGTCAACCTTTTCCGGATTGGACTGCGGAACGATGACGGCAGTTCAGGATGAGTCGCCCGAGGTCGTCCTGCGTCGCATCCGGCGCATCGCCCTTGCCTCCTGGGGGGTCTTCACCATACCGGTCCTGATCACCGGCGGCTGGCGCGGATTGATCGGATTGACTTGCAGTGGTCTGGTCACTATGATCAATTTCCTTTGGTTGGAGGAGGTCGTCGAGGCACTGCTCCAGCCGACGCGCAGGCATCTCGGGAGATCGACGCTGGTTATTCTGTCGCGCTTCGCTCTCCTCGGTGTGGCGCTTTCGGTCACAATCTTCGTAGCTCGTATCAATGCCGTAAGTGTGCTGCTGGGGTTCTCGGTAGTGGTGGTGGGAATCATGGGTGAAGCTGTGTATTCGACATTCCGAAGCTTCGCCGAATAGAGATCGATGGAACACGAAAGCTCAATCCTTTACGCACCGGTCAACAAGCTCTGGCACAGCGTGCAGCACAGCTTTGCCTGGGACATCCCCGATCACGTGGTCATGGCTCTGCTGGTCCTGCTGATCAGCGCCATCGTCTTCCCGCTCATGGCGCGGAAGATCAGCCGTGAAAAGCCCAGCCACTTCCAGCAGATGCTCGAGGTAGTCGTGAGCGGACTCAAAGATCTGCTGCGCGACATCATCGGCCACGAAGGCGACCGCTACCTCTACATCATCGGTTCCTTCGCCGCCTTCATCTTCATCTCGAATATCTTCAGCCTCTTCTTCTTCCTGCAGCCGCCGACCAGCAATCCCAACACGACCTTCGGGCTCGCTGTCTGCGCATTCCTCTACTACAACTGGCAGGGCATCCGGACACAGGGAATCGTGCACTATCTGAAGCACTTCATGGGGCCTGTGCTCCTTCTGGCGCCGCTGATGATCCCCATCGAAATCATCGGCCATCTGGCGCGCATCCTCTCTCTGGGGATGCGCCTGTTCGGCAACATCTTCGGAGAGCACGCCGCCACCGGCATCTTCATGGGGATGCTCCCCTTCATACTGCCCTGGCCGATGATGGGCCTTGGCATCTTCGGGGCCTTCCTGCAGACCTTCGTCTTCATCATGCTGTTGATGGTCTACATCGCCGGGGCCACGGTCGTTGAAGAGCACTGATTCGCTATTGATGACTCACAAGAAACTCAGGAAAGGAGGATAGGTTAATGAGCAAGTTCAAAATCGTCTTGATGGCTCTGGTGATCGTTCTGATGGCCGGCGCGGTGTTTGCGCAAGCCACGCCGCAAGACCCGATTACCCAGGCCACTGCCGCGAAGTCGGGAGTGCGCTGGGGCGTACTGGCCGCGGCATTCGTTCTCGGTATCGCCGCCGCGGCGGGCGCCATCGGTCAGGGCCGCGCCATTGCCGCATCGGTCGAGGGCATCGCCCGCAACCCGGGTGCGGCAGGCGCAATCCGCCTGTCGATGATCATCGGTCTCGCCCTCATCGAGTCGCTGGTCATCTACTCGCTGCTGATCGCGTTCTTCGTCTACAAGCTGTAACTCTCACGCACAGCGCGGCACGGCGGCCCAGCGGATCAGATCCGCCGGGCCGTTTGTGTTTCCGGACATCAGATGCGCGGCTTCGATTTTGCCACCGAGGCGATGATGCCGATACCGAGCAACGCCAGCGTGCCGATGGCGATCCAGAGCGTCGGTACGCCCAGCATGTGCGCGGCGATGGCAAGCGCGATGATCAGGATGACCCAGCCGAGGACCGAGAGATTGAACCAGTTCACGGAGTACCTCCGTGAAGGGACTCAGCAATGGCGGTGCCTGAACCCAGAGACCATATTGCGGAAGTTCCTCGAACGTGCCTGATCGATGATGCGCATCCAGAAATCCTGAATGCGCATTCAAGATCGCTGGATGTGCATCCAGAAAGTCTGGATGCGTATCCAAGAAGTCTGGATGTGCATCCAGAAAGTTTGGATGCGCATTCAAGAATCCTGGATGTGCATCCAAGAAGTCTGGATGCGTATCCAGAAAGTCTGGATGCGCACTCAAGAATCCTGGATGTGCATCCAGAAAGTCTGGATGCGCATTCAAGGATCCTGGATGCGCACACAGGAATCGATGATGCGCAGAGAGGAAAGCGGTCGATTAAAGGAACATTTGTGACTGCCCTGTGACCTTTTCCTGCTCAGCACGTCTGAGTAGATAAGTATCGATACCTCCCCGCCAGCGTGTCGCTGACGGGTACAGAACCGGTTCGAATTGGCTAACCCACTGATCCACGCGGGGTTGTGGTGAGTCTGTCCCGCGTGGTTTTTCGAGGACAATCATGCGAAAAACAAGAGAGAGTGTTGTCAAGACGACTAAAACCAGTACGGCCCGGACAGCCGTCGGGGCCGCCCCCTCCGCCGACGGATCGACGCAGGATGTCGCCACTCAGGTGATGGGACTGCTCGACCAGATCGAAGCCCTCATCCCCGGTTTCCTGCATTACGATACGAATGACGCCAAACGCGTTGCCGCCGTGGCACGCTTTGCACCCGACCTCGTGCCACAGGTCATCACCACGGTAACCGCGCTCCCTCCGGTCGGCGGCGTGAACATCTTCGACGTCGAAGGCGGCAAGGCGGCGCTGGCGTTCAACGAAAACTTGCAGCCGGTCGTGCAGCGGCTGTCATCGTTGCTCGACGGCGTCCAGTTCACCGTCGACAGCCAGCTGGCCCGGGCGGCCACCCAGGCGTTGTCGACTTATGCGTGGGCCAAGAAGCACGCCAAAGGTCCCGACGGCGTCGCCCTCCGTCCGTATCTGGATGGGATGACGCGCACGATCAAGAAGGTCCTGAATCGCCGCAAACCATCCGCATCGACGCCTGCCCCTCCATCCACGCCGGCGCCTCACGCGCAAGGTTTCCTGGCTCCCAATCTGGCCCAGGCCGGAGCGGATATCGACGATGACCTGCCTCAGGACTTCCGCGAGGCGCTCGAAGAGGCTGTGAGAGATTAGTTTTGGGTTGCTGGGTTGCTGGGTTGCTGGCTGATCTCGCGGTCGCGCAGATTGCTGGCAACTCGGCAACCTGGCCACTCGGCGGAGCCGGCCGCACGATGCTCGTAAGACGATTCGATGACGAGGGAACGGCATTGACTTCCTGCCTTGGGTCGCCTCAAATGCCGGGATTCCGAATCCTTCCTCGGCTTTCCCGACAGTGGCGACATCTTTCTCGCGCACGCTCCGCGCATTGAACGATGGCGCGCCAAGACACATCCGCGTCGTGGCGGTTGTGCTGGCGTTGCTCGGGGGCTGGATCGTCTGGGCATTGGCAGGGCGCGTCTCGATTGTGGCTGTATCGAAACGGGCGCGCTTCGAGTCCCGGCGGGCAGTTCGGCAGATCGCCATTCCCGTGAATGGCCGTATCACCAGCATTAACATCGCTCTGGGGCAGCGCGTCAATCGAGGGGACGTGCTCATCGAGCTCGACACTGCCGATGTCATGATTCGCCGCGGTAAGGCGGTCGGTGATATCGATCACCTCAGTCGCCGCATCGAGGCGGTCAACGCACAGATCTCGGCGGCGCATGCGCTGGCGACGGCGCAGACGAACGCCGCCGTGGCGAAGTTGCGGCAGGCTCGCGAGAGCCGTATCGAAGCAGGGCACCTCGCTGAGATCGAGTCGGCGAAGGCTGATCGCCTCGGCCGTCTGGGGCAGCAAGGCCTCGTGCCGCCGAGTGACGCCGCCGAGGCTCGCAGCCGTGCCGACGCCGAACGAGCAAAAGGACGCGGACTCGCCGCGGCCGAGGACGAAGTGGCAAAGGAACAGGCCGAGGCCATCTCCACCGCCGAGGCCAAGGTGCGCTCGCTCGACAGCGATCGAATTGACCTCCAGGCGCAACTGGCCGCTGATCAATCCGCGGTGAAGCAGGCCGATGTCGACCTGGAACGCCTTCGCGTCCGCGCTCCGGCCGATGGACGCATCGGCAGCTCGGCCGAGCTACGTCCAGGCGCGTGGGTTGTCGAAGGGACCGTGGTTGCGTCGATCGTTCCCATCGAGCCGATGGAGGTGGCGGCCTGGTTCGCTGTTGACGACATGCCCCTTCTGCACACCGGCCAGAGCGCGTCCATCTGGCTCGATGCCCTCGGCCGCGGAGGACGGCGCCGCTTCGCCGCGACGGTCACAGGGATCGAGCGCGACCCGAGCGGAAGCGACTTCCGTGTCACGTTGCGCCTTCTGACGATTCCACCCGCTGGCTCCGCCATCGACCAGGGCTTCCCAGCGACGGTGACAATTGACGTACAGCGCCTCTCGCCGTTCGACGCATTGTTGCGTGCGGCCGGCATGCTGCCGGCGGCGAAGTGAGCGACTCAATGCGAGCGCGCTTCTTCGTTCCGGAAACGATTCAGACCTCCGCGGTTGACTGCGGCCCCGCCGCCCTCAAGTCGCTGCTCGAAGGTTTTGGCATCAGCGTCAGCTATGGCCGCTTGCGTGAAGCGTGTCAGACAAGTCTCGATGGCACGTCGATCGATACCATCGAGCTGGTTGCCGGCGAGCTAGGCCTGGACGCGCAGCAGGTAATGATTCCACCCGACTACCTGGCGCTCGACGACACGGTTCTCCCCGCGGTCGTGGTGACACGCCTTCCCACCGGCTACACGCACTTCGTCGTCGTGTGGCGCAAGGTGGGCCCGTTCTTCCAGATCATGGACCCAGCCTCTGGCCGCCGGTGGGTGCGCATCCGCGATTTCCTCGCCAGCGTGTACGTTCATCGCCACATCGTGCCTGCTGATAGCTGGCGCGAATGGATGTCGTCGGATGAGGCGACGCGGGTGTTGCAACGGCGCATCACGTCGTTTGGTGGCGAGCAATTTGCGCGCGCTATCACCGATCGGCAATTGCGCGAAGCTGGCTGGCTTCCGCTGGCACGGCTCGATGGGGCCACGCGGCTGACGGATGCGCTGGTGCGCAATGGAGCGGTGCGACGAGGGGCCGAAGCGGAGCGGCTGTTGGAAGCATTCCTTACGACCGAGGACACGATCCCGGAACCCTATTGGTCGGTGTCTGCCGCGCAGGGTGATCAAGTAGTCCTTCGCGGCGCGGTGCTGATTCGCATCAGCCGAGTGTCAGGCGAGGCCGCTGCCGAAACGACGAATGGCGAGCTTGCAGCCGCCGTGCGCGAGCCGCGCGTGCGTCCGCTTGCGCGGGCTCTGGCGCTGCTCGCGCCTGCCACGCGAAGGGCCTTGCCGCTTGCTGCGATCGCGGCGCTGGTCCTCGGAGTTACCTCGGTCGCCGAGGGTCTGCTCTTTCGATCGCTGTTCGATTTCGTCGCCGATGTCGGATTGCCGCAGGAACGGCTCGTGGCTATTGGCGCGTTCGCGATCCTGGCTGTGCTTCTGGTCACGCTCGACTACGCCGTCACCAGCCGTGTGGTGGCGTGGGGACGCGAGCTGGAGGCGCGGTTCGCGGCGGCTCTCTTCGGCAGACTGGCCTCGCTCCGCAGCGACTACTTCGGAAGCCGCCTCGTCTCCGACATGGCCGAGCGAGCGCACGCCATCAACGAGCTTCGATCGCTGCCGTTTCTTCTGTCGCGCGCGCTGCGTAGCACGTCGACGTTCGCGATCACGCTGGCCGCCCTCATTTATCTGATGCCGCGGGCGAGCGTCACGCTCGCCATCGGCGCGCTGGTGCTGCTTGGAATTGCGTTCTCGTTCGCGCCGATCTTTGCGGAGATCGACCTTCGGGCCCGGACACATAGTGGCGGTCTGACGCGCTTCTACCTCGATGCATTGGCTGGTCTGGGTGTGATCCAGGCCCACTCCGCCGAGCGCGTCGTGCGCAGAGAGCATGAGTCGCTGATGACCGACTGGGTGCGCGCACTGCGGCGCCAGATTGCCGCCGCGGTATCGCAGACGACGATCCTGGCCGTGGCCGGATTTGCGCTGACGGCGGTGCTAATCCGCCGGTACCTCGGGTCGGTCGAAGATCCCGGCGGCGTGCTGCTCATCGCATACTGGGCGCTCAACTTGCCAGCCGTCGCCGCCGAGATCGCCCAGGCTCTGCAGACGTGGGCCAGCCAGCGATCGGTCATCCTGCGGCTTCTCGAACCGCTCGATGCGCCGGCGGAAGAAGCAGCTATCGCTCTTCCTGATGACGCAGAGGCGCACGGCGTTGCGATCGAGTTTCGCGGCGCTGTCTTCGCCGCGGCCGGACACGAGATTCTTTCCGGCATCGATCTGGCCATACCGGCAGGGGCGCGCGTCGGTATCGTGGGCTCGTCCGGCGCTGGTAAGTCGACGCTCGTAGGCGCACTCCTCGGATGGATGCAGCCAAGCGCGGGGCAGGTGCTCGTCGACGGCGTCCACCTCACGCCCGCCCGTATCGCCTCGCTTCGCCGGGAGACTGCCTGGGTCGATCCCGCGATCCAGCTTTTCAATGTGCCGATGGAGGAAAACATCCGCTACGCATCCGGCGCTGATGACGTGGCCCGGCTGCCGTTCGCACTGAACGAGGCCGAGCTGTACGAAGTGCTGCAGCGCATTCCCGATTCGCAGATGCCGCTCGGTGAAGGCGGCGGGATGCTCTCGGGCGGGGAAGGACAGCGCGTGCGCGTGGCGCGGGCGCTGATGCAGGCGCGGCCACGGATGGTCATCCTCGATGAGGCCTTCCGCGGAATGGATCGCACCATGCGGAACGATCTGCTGCGGCGCTGCCGGCGGCTGTGGTGCGATGCGACGTTTCTCTTCGTGACGCACGACGTCGACGAGACGGCTGACTGCGACCGTGTCGTCGTCATGCAGGCTGGCCGCGTCGTCGAGTACGACACCCCCGATGCGTTGATCGCGCGCGGAGACTCGCTTTACAACCGGATGCGTGAATCGAGCCGCGGCATTCGCGATGAAATCTGGGGAAGTCCGATGTGGAGGCCTTTCGAACTTCGCAACGGGCACATGGCGGAGGGTGCGCCGTGAGCGATCGATTCAACGAAATCGCCTGGCCAATCGAGCGCGTGGGCGAAGCGATCGAAGCCGTTGCGCGTGCGCGGCATTGGCTCGCGCATGACACCTTGAGCGCGACGCCTGCCTCGATCGAGCGGGCCGCGGGGGCAGCCGGCGTGGAAGCAGAAGCCGTCTCGCTTCGCTACGCCTCGGTCGATGGTGAACTGCGTGCGCTCGGCGCCGCCATCATCATCGTGGCCGCGGGCGTTCTGTCAATCGTCCGCACGGACGCCCGGTACGCCAACGTATTGACGCCCGATGGGCGCCGCGTCGCGGTACCGCTGTGGCGCCTTCGCCAGGCCATTTGCACAAACGTGGAGGAGAGGTTCTCGCCGGACGTCGATCGTGTACTGGCCATGAGCGGCATTGCCGGCAACCGACTGAAGAGCTCACGCGCGGCCATGTTGCGGGAGCTTGTCGGCGATGCTCCGGTGGGCGAGCTTTGGGTTATCCGGCCGCGGCCCGAGAACGTCCGCGCGGTCGTTCGCGATGCCCGTCTTCTGAGAAAGGCGCTGGTATTCCTCAGCGTGAACGCCGCCGAAATGCTGCTCTTCGTCCTCTCATGGTGGATCCTCGGACTGATGGCGTTCGATACCCGCTCGCTGGACACGCTGTTCGCGCTCTGGCTGCTGGCTGTCGTCACCATCGTTCCGCTTCGCGCGGCAGGCGTCGTGGCTGCGCGCTCGCTGGTGGTCGAAGCCGGCTCGGTCATCAAACGGCGCATCCTGCTCGGCGCGTTGAAGCTCACGCCCGATGAGGTGAACGGCAAAGGCGTCGGAACGTTTCTCAGCCACGTGCTGGAGTCCGGCGCCGTGGAGGCCCTCGGTACGAGCGGCGCGTTCGCGGGGCTGACCTCGATCATTGCCGGGGCATTCGCGATCTATGTCCTGAGCCGGGGCGCCGGCGGCGTCTGGCATGTCGCGCTGTATCTGGTCTGGATACTCCTCGCGGCCGCGATCACAGTGCGCTTCGGGCTGACGCGGGCGGCCTGGACGGAGGCGCGTTTCGCGCTGACGGGACACGTCGTCGAGAACATGACCGGCCACAAGACCCGGCTGGCGCAGAAACCGGCCGATGAGCGCAACAGCGGAGAGGACCTCCGGCTGGAGGAGTACATTGCCACGGAGGCGGCCTTCAACCGTAGCGCTGTGTCGCTCGATGTTCTGCGCAGGCTCTGGCCGTGGGCAGGTCTGTTCGCACTCGCCCCAATCGCCGCCACCGGCAGCGCGTCGGCGGCTTCACTCGCCGTGGCGGCGGCGGGCGTTCTCCTCGGTGAGACTGCGTTGATGCAGTGGACCGACGCGACGGCCGGGATGGCCGCGGCGCTCAGCGCGTGGCGGCGGGTGGCGCCTTTCTGGCGCGCCGCCGATCGCGAATCACCATCCGGTAGCGTGGCGCTTCAGCCGCTGCTCGATGCGCCTGCAACTGGCGATTCACTGCCTCTGCTGCACGCGACGTCGCTCACCTATCGCCACGCGCGCCGTGATGCGCCGGCCCTCGAGCAGGTGGATCTCACGGTGCGGCGCGGCGACCGCATCCTGCTTCGCGGTCCGTCGGGCTCCGGCAAGTCGACGCTCTCGGCACTCCTGAGCGGCGTGCGTCCACTGCAGTCGGGCCTTCTGTTTTTCCGAGGACTCGACGTGGCCAGCGTGGGCGTTGAGAACTGGCGGCGCCGCGTGCTTCTCGCGCCGCAGTTTCACGCCAACCATATCTTCATCGGCACGCTCGCCTACAACCTGCTGCTCGGCGGCACCTGGCCGGCGTCGCCGTCCGATCGGGAGGAGGCGCGCGCAGTTTGCCGCGGCCTGGGATTGGGCTCACTCATCGACAGCATGCCGCTCGGTCTCGAGCAGCCGGTTGGGGAGACAGGATGGCAACTAAGCCACGGCGAGCGGACCCGCGTTTTTCTGGCTCGTTCGATCCTGCAGAAGCCGGCGCTGACCATCCTCGACGAGACCTTCGCCGCGCTCGATCCGGCAACGCTGGCGGGCTGCATGCGTTACGTGCTCGATCACAGCGAGACGTTGATCGTGGTCGCGCATCCGTGAAACGAGGCCTGGGGTGTGCCCCAGGCCTTGGGGTGAAACTAATCGCCAACCAACACGCCGCCTGCTTTCACATCGGTCTTGACGTTCACCTGAAATCACCTCCTTGACTTCCACATGGATTGAGATGCCCCGAACCAAGGACGTGGTTCTCGCGGCAATCTCTTTTCTGGTGGAAGACCATCATTCTATGGCCAGACCAGCGCATGTCAAAAGAGGGGCTTCGCCGGATCGCTTCAAACACACCAAAACCGCGATAAACCGGGGGAAGCGTAGCGATTTTGATGTACCAAAACCTCCTGCCCCCGAGTTGTGCTCACAAAACAAGAAGAGCCGGCGAACATCGCCGGCTCTTCGCGTTCGGTTGCGTGTGAGGTTTGCTACTGCGTGCTCAGCATCTTGTCGATCGCGGCAAGAGCTGCTTCGGCCGGGAACCGGGCATCGATGGCGATCGACTTCACGGACGTCCATGCTCCATTCGCGTACGTGATGTAGCTGAGCGAGGTCTCGCCGGCATTCGCGAAGACGAGCCTGTCGGATCGCTCGATGACCGTGATGGGTCCCTTCCAGTCGGCGTTGAAGGTTGGCGGAGCGGCCAGGCTGCGAGGCTTGGGGCCATTTCCGCCGCCGCCGGTGTTGCCGACCGGAATGTGAATGCGCACATCGGCGATCGGGTGGAGGGTTACTCCATGGATCGTGTTCGAGCGCGTGTCACCGAAGATCACATCGACGGCGCTCTGCATGGGCGAGCTGACGATCGCTGGATGACGGAGGAGCTCCTTGTTAAATGTCGGATCGACCTTGTTGTAGGCATCATCGGTCGCGGTCACGAACTCTTCGAGCGAGTGGGGCTCGATCGACGTAAGGGCGCCCTTCTCGATCGTCAAAAGGGCATAGCGCGCTTCTTCCGTCTTTCCTGAGTCCTGCCACCACACGGCATGCAGCAGAAGCGCCGGAACATCAGCGTAGGAGCCATCAGACTGGAGCTGGGAAACGCGGCGCGTAATCCCGAGGCGCAGATTGCTGCGGGAGAGATACGGCTCGGTGTCGATCGAGACCGCGGGCTGCCACTTGCCACCGTGGTACGAGGCCAGCAACAACTCGCTCGAGTAACCGTCGTTCGAGTGCAACCAGAGGACAAAAAGGGTATTGGAATCGGAGTCGTAGGCCAGGACGCCGCCGAAGTGGTAGCCCGATGACATCGACTCCGGTACGTACAGCAGACTGACATCGTCGCCGTTCCGCACGGTAAGCGCGAGTGTCTGCGATGCGTCCATCGAGGTGGTTGGCGGCGGAGTCTGCGCCTCGAGCGTGTAGATCGTTCCGCCGGGCGTGACGACCACGTCGCGATCGGCAACCTGGGCGAAAGCGGCTGCGGCAGAGAAAGCCAGGGCGAACGAAACCAGAAGACGTTTCATAGTTTTAGGTTGATCATCGACCGGAGATCGATCGCAAACAAAAGACTCTTCAGATGGCGGAACTGCGGGTAGAAGCGTGCCAGCTCCTCGAAGTGTTGCTCTGCCGCTTCGATGTCACCCATCTTGTAGGCGGCTTCGCCGAGAAGGTAGTGCGCGTTCCGGACCTGACGAGGCTCGCATGCCAGGTCGAGAGACATTTCGCCGTAGCCACGCGCCGTCTCGTACTGATCGAGATCGAGATAGCCGTAGCAGAGATCGACGTAGGCATCCGATTTCAGATGTTGTGACGCGATCTGATCGATCACGCTGTGCAGCAGACGAAGACCTTCGCGGGTATCGCCGCTGATCAGCTTGTTGTATCCGAGGTTGCCGACGATAGCCACGTGGCTGAAGGAGTGCTCCGTGCGGTCGTTGACTTGCTCGAGGCAGGCAAGGGCCTGCTCGAAGCACTCGATCGCACTCGCGAACTGCGAGTCAAGCTCGTAGACCATTCCGAGCTCGTTGAGCGCGGCCAGCTTCCAGAACGTTTGCTCGGCCTGGGTTGCCGCTTCCAGTGCGATCTGACCGTAGAAGATCGCACGCTTCGTTTCGCTCGTCAGGCGGTGTGTGTACATCAGCGCGTACGACGAGAGGAACGTGTGATGCGGGTTGCGGCGCCGCATCAGGATCATCGGAAGCGCCTTCACTTCCGGGCCTGTGCGCTCGGCCGCGATCAGGGCATGCCCCTTGTTGATCGTGATCAGCTCGCGGACTTCTTCGTCCGTGGCCAGTGTCAGCGCCTCGTCGTACATGGCGAGCGCATCATCGAATTCTTCTTCACGGACCTTCGCCAGAGCATCCTGGCGCAGCTCCTCAATGCGGCTGTTCAGCTCAGACATCGTCACCCTCGCTCTCCCCATTGTCTGAATCCCACGAGCCGTCCTCTTCCTGGGCGCGCTTGAATTCGATGAAGCTTTCCACTTCCTTCTGCGCCGTCGGGCTGAGGCTGCGGTACTTCTGCACCACCGTCTCGGTACGGTTCCCTTCGTCGAAGAAGTCGCCGATGCTCATGTCGAACGTACCCAGGATTTTCAGCAGAGTGTCCAGACCGACTTTGTACTCACCCTGTTCCATCCGGGAGAGGTCTGACTGATGGACGCCGATGCGATCGGCGAGCTCCACCTGGGTCAGCTTGCGCTGCCGGCGAAGCTGGCGGATCTTTCGTCCGACGAGCTCGAGCTGTGCTGGCTTATTCATGAGGGGTTTCGTTGACTTTTATGCTGCGGGAACCATAAACTCAGGGCAATCTACGGTCTTGCAGCCTCGCTGTCAAGTCCAGAGGGTCCCGAAAACGTATAAAAATGTCCACCTCCTCCGGGAACTCGTCAAAAGAGACTTCCACGCGCGCTTCACCGGCTCCGCCCTCGGCGTTCTCTGGGCGGTCCTGCAGCCGCTGAGTCTCGTCATCCTCTATTGGTTTGTCTTCACGTACATGTTCACCCGCGGGCCGGCGGCGGAGAACAAGCACTACATCGACTTTCTGATCGCGGGCCTGCTGCCGTGGCTCGGGTTGAACGAGGGGATCATCCGGTCGACGACGAGCATCGTCGACAACGCGCCGATGGTCCGCCGCCTGGCGTTCCGCAGCGAATTGCTCGTTCTCGTCCCGCATGCGTCGGCGATGATCTTCGAATCGATCGCCCTCGGTCTTTTCGGCGGGTTCCTTCTGATCCGTGGTCTGTCGCTTCGCAGCCTGTGGTTGCTTCCCTTCGCGCTCGTGCTGCAGTTCGCGATGCAGGTGGGAGTGGGCTGGTTTCTCGCGGCGAGCTACGTTTTCTTCCGCGACCTGATGCCGATCCTCGGATTCGTGCTCTCGGTCCTTTTCTATCTCAGCCCGATTCTCTATCCCGTCGCCGGACGCTTCGAGCGGTTCTTCGTATGGAATCCGATGACGCCCCTCGTCGGTTTGTTCCGGAGCGCCATGCTGTCCGTGGCGTTACCTGCGGCCGGTTCGATCGTATTCCTTCTGATCGTGGCCGCGGGACTCTTCACCGGTGGTCTGCTTTTTTTCCGCCGGGCGCAAGCAACCCTGGCTGATCTCATTTGACGTTACCCGACAATCCGAAGCAGGAGAGATGAATGTTCGACAGGAAATTGATTCTTGCAATGTGTGTGGCCGCCGTAGCGCTGATGCCGATTGCATTCGGCCAGGTGCCTTCCACGCCGGCCGCGGACCAGCCGAAAGCGGCAACTGCGGCCGCCGGCACTGACCAGATTCCGGAGGGCGGTGTTCCGACGTGGATTCACCCCGAGACACCGGAACACCGGCGCGACCGGCTCAGCACTGAGGATCCGGGCCCGAATCCCGATCTGAACAAACACTTCTGGCGCTTCGGCAAGTCGTTCCACCTCGAGCGCTACGAGCGCCGCCTCGCTGCGTACGATCGCGAGGAAGGAACGGTTCGTCCGCTGGGGATGGTGAACTTCGCGTTCGAGATCTACCAGCAGAACGAAAAGTACGTGTGGGTGTGGATGGCCGATCCGGAGGAGCCGGGGCCGGCAGGGACAACGGGGACCAGCTCCACGCCGGTGCCGAAAAGCCGATACAACGATCTGGTGATCAAGTTTTTGGAAAAGAGCAGACCGCAGTTCAGCGCGCTCGAGCCGCCGATGAGTGACAAGACGATCCGTTTCGAGGAGGCCTCAGACGGCCTGCCGAAGGAGGGATCGTGGCGAAACTCCCTTGCCGTAGGCGATATGAACGAAGACGGCTGTCCCGATCTGATCGCGCCGCCGCAGCGTGGTACCTCGAACTATCCGGCCATCTTCCTCGGCGACTGCAAAGGTCACTGGAAGATCTGGGACAAGACGAACTTTCCTCATGCGTTCGACTACGGCAGCGCCGTCGTGGCCGACTTCAACAAAGACGGTCATCTCGATGTCGCCTTCGCCGTTCACCTCACCGGCGTCTTCGTCTACCTCGGCGACGGCAAGGGCAATTTCCGTGAATCGAGCGAAGGCCTCCCGAAGGACTTCGGCACGCGGCGTCTCGCCGTTACGGATGCAAACAACGATGGCTACCCTGACATCGTGGCGATCTCCGAAGGTCCGAGCGTGCAGGGAATGGAGAATCCGGTCTACGGCAAGGTGCGTCTCTACCTGAACAAGAAGAAGGGGGCGGAGTGGCAGGGCATCGACGTCGTCCAGCCCGGGGTGAAGACCGGTGCCGATTGGATCTCCGTCGGGAATTTCAACGGCGACCGCTATCCTGACTTCGTCTTCGGCAGCATGTTCCAGGGAAGCTGGGACATCGTCTACGTCAGCAAGGGGCCGAACGAGTGGAAGACCGTCGAAAACGATGGTGACCTGATTCCTTCGCTCGCCTACTACTTCGCCAGTACCGCTGGCAAGTTCTCATCGAAAACACGCGATGACGCGATCCTGTCGTACGTGCGCTACTGGCCGACAGATCTCGATGCCGCCATCGTGCCGAAGCCTTCGATCATGGAGATGACGGCGGTGGATCGCATCTCCTTCACCAAGGATGGTGTGAAGCGGACACCGATCGCTCACTGGAGCGGCCACGAAGGCGTCGCCGGTATGGGGTCGGGCGATTTTGACGGAGACGGCAATCTCGACATCATCTATACACGGTACAACCCGCGCGAAGCGGTGATCATGCTCGGAGACGGCAAGGGTGGATTTACCCGTGCAAAAACCGAGGGGCTCACGATCGCCCCGCAACGGAACTACGACCTCACGGTCGCTGACGTCAACGGCGATGGACTGCCTGACGTGATCGTGATGTACGAGACGTCCGGCACGTCGTCGCTCAGCGTCAACGACGGCTCGATTCACGTCTTTCTGAACCGTGGACCGATCGCGAAGACGAAGGCTTCGTCACCTGGAAAGAAGTAAGGTTCGATTCGCGGCCGGGCGGCGAAAACGTCCGCCCGGCCGTGCCGGCGAATCCTTCTCCGCTCTCGTTTTGGGCATGGTTCGCGCATCGCGACCCTCGCGGAGGGGGAGGGGCTCCCGAGGGGCACCGGACAGGATTGGTGCTTGTGCAGAAGTGCTGTTTCGGTATAATCCACGCGATCTTGTCCAATCAGCCTATGTCGTAACCACATAAAAATGCGTTCAAGGCATTGACTTCTGGGTTCAGAGGCAATACTGTTACTCAAAACTGGAATAGGAAGACAAGTTTTCAAATTCGGCGCGGGAGGTGATCGTATCGTCGAGAGAGGGTGACCACAATCCGAACAATCAGATTCAAACAATCATCGATGTGTAGGAGAACAGCATGAAAAAATTAATGGTTCTGGCCATGATGGCCACCCTCCTGATGGCGGGCTCCGCCTTCGCGATCCAGCGTTCGAGCAGCAATCATCTGACGCCGGTTCCGAACGCGACCTTCGCATTTGGAGCGCCGGGTATCGCCGCCGGCCCGACGACGACGAACAACGACGACTCGTGCGATATCGGTACCGCACCGGCCGCGACGTTGCTTCTGCCGTACTTCGAGGTCGATCCGAATCCGGCGGTTCAGGGTCAGACGACTCTGTTCACGATCACGAACGTCAGCCGCGCGCCTCAGATCGCCCACGTGACGATCTGGACCGACTGGTCGTTCCCGGTCCTCGACTTCAACATCTTCCTGACCGGCTATGACGTTCAGCCGATCAACCTCTATGACGTCATCGTTCGTGGCGTGGTTGCTCCTCCGAGCGGCACGACCCCGTTGACGACTCCTGGAACTCTGTCGCTGTCGAACACCACCGGTAACAACAACCTGGTGCTCGCCGGCTCCTTCCCGTGCACGAACCTGCCGGGCGCTCTGCCCACCAGCCTCGTCACGGCGGTCAGAACCGCTCTGACCACGGGCGTCTTCAACCCGGGCGGTAGTTTCCCGGCATGCTCCACCGCGGGTGGTGTGCATGCGAACGCCATCGGTTATGTGACCGTTGACGTCGCGGCCGACTGCTCGGTCAAGTTCCCCAGCGACCCGACCTACTTCGCCGGGCCTTTTGCTGAAATCCTGTTTGATAACGTCCTCATCGGCGACTACGAGCAGCTCGGACCGGCCCCGGCCGGCACTGGCGCTGCCGCCAGCTTCGACGGTGGTGGCAACCCGATGGTTCACATTCGCGCCGTACCCGAGGGTGGTGGCGCAGGTATCGGCGGCGGAGCACAGCCGGGAACGAACCTGCCGTACACCTTCTATGATCGCTATACCCCGGCCGCCAACCGCACGGCCGATCGTCGTCAGCCGCTGCCGTCGACGTTTGCTGCCCGTTACATCCAGGGTGGCACCGGCGCGTTTGCCACGAACTACAAGATCTGGCGCGAAGGCCTCACCGGCCCCTCCACCACAACGAGCTGCGCGTCGTACATCAACAACAGCGCGATCCCCATCTTGGAAATGATCCGCTTCGACGAGAAGGAAACCCCGTTCAGCCTCGGCACGGGTCCGGTCTGCTCGCCTTGCGGCAATCAAACCCCGGTGCTGCCGGAAACGTCTTCGACGAACACCACCAGCACGCTCTTCCCGGCCCTCGCCGGAACCGACGTTGGCGGTTGGATGTACCTCAACATGAACAACGGCGGCGCCCCTGTGTACTCCGTCACGGGTCATCCGAGCGGAATTAGCAGCTCGGGTCCGAGCGTCTTTGGACCAGCGGGTAGCCTCACCACGCCGCGCGCGAGCCAGAACTGGGTCGTCATCGAGATGTTCGGTAATGTCGGCCTCAACCGTCTGACGGTCGACTTCGACGCCGCATGGCTCGGCAATGGCTGCTCGGCTGCTGCTCTCATCAACGGCGGCTCGGCTCTTGGACCGGCCATCGGACCTGCTGGCGGCATCTTTGTCTGCCCGCCGGGACCGGCTGGTGTTCCTGCCCAGGTCCCGATGACCAACGGCACGACCACTCAGTGCACCGGCACCAACACGACCCCGAACGTTCCGTAACTCTAACCCTATTGCAGTTGCCGTACAGGCGGGCCGGTTTTCCGGCCCGCCTTTTTCTTGCCCAACTTTTCGCGTGACAACAGGCGGTCCTTTGAGTAAAATAACAATCCGGCATGTGGCGTTCGCTCGCCTGCGTCGGCGGCGGATCGCTCTGCCGTGTCATTCGTTTCCACGGAGGAGAGAAAGTGAACTCGATTCATCGCAGGTGGTTTTTAGTGTGCTGTCTGGCGTTGATGTCGGTGACTGCCACGGTGTACGCGCAGGATTGGCCGCTGCCGGCAGCGACGCCCAACACCGACGTGCTGTGCGCCGGTTGCTATAACGGCAAGGACGGCCTCAAGACCATTGGCTATCCACCGACACTCAGATTCGTGGGCCGGTTCGTCGATTCGGAAGCGACGGGGGATTACCAGTTTTACTTTCGGACGGCCCGCGCACGCGGTGTCTCCTTTCTCGAGTCCCCGGACCCAGCGAAGAGCCGCGTCTATATGATGGTCGGAAGCGGCGTGGGCGCCTATACCACCGACACGTTCCTTTCACGGGTGGCCGCTCACGAAACGCTCTACCCGGCAGCGGCCATCCCGACCCGTCCTTCCAACGCGCGGTCGCCATACAGTGAGCTGTTCCTCTGGTGGGATCAATGGTTTTACGCAGAACAGAGCGAACCTCGGTGGGTCATCGAGGGCGGCGATGGAATGGATCGCCTTTATGGAATCGACTACGACGATCGCGGTTATGTCTATATGGCGTACGGCACGTTCGGGTGGGGCATCGCTCATGACGACTTCGGAACGGGCGCGGACAAGATGCCGAGTGTGTACCAGCATGTTAGCCAGGGAAACGACGTCGCGCCGGTCACGATCGTTCTCTGCAAGGTTGACGGTCAGTACTACGTTGTCATTACCTCCGGGAGCGCCCAAGCGCAGGTATGGAATGTCACGGACCCGGTGAACCCTGTAAAAATGAGCGACCTGCCGGGTCGCGCCTTCAATTCCGTTGCGAGAGATGTTTCCGGTTCACGTGTCGCGACCGTTGACGGCAACGGACGGCTGCAGATCCTTACCACCAGTGCCTTCGTAAATGGTGGCACCCCTCTGATCTCACGCACGCTTGCCGGTGGGGGGTACTGGAACGTAACGACGGACGGGACTACTTTCTACGCCCAGTCGTCGATCGCCGGTGTCGAATATATCTCCATAATCAACGGCTCCACGTACGCCGAGACGCAGTTTCCGATCCTGTCAGCAACCGGTGCCCCGGTCTCCATGGAATCCGACGGCATCCGGGCTGGCGCGGGCTACTTGGCGATGTGGGGTATCGACCCGTCGATCGGTGGATACAACCTTCGTCTCTATAAGATTGGTACTGGTGGTGCTCTCTCCGAAATACCGATGGATAATTACTTCATCAAGTATTACGGAGGAGCGTCTCCGGTTGGCTACACGCATCCATTTCGCGCCACGTTTTGTGATGTTGTGCCCTACAAGCGGGGAGGGAAGACGTACCTCGTCCTCGCAGCGGGGGGCCTCGGTGACCTTTATGAAATCAGGGCCGGCGATACGTTGACCGCTCACCTCAGCAGCACGCCGACTCCGTTCTACGGGGACCGGCAGACCTTTACCAGCTCCACGGCGTCCAACAATCCGATGGCGGTGAACTGGGACTTTGGAGACGGAACCCAGGGCTCGACGCTTGCGGGGTCACCGACGATCACACACCAATTCGGAGGCGCTACCGCGGCCGACCTCCCGTTGACACGGCGGGTCACGGCCACGAGCCAGACGGATTCCACGCTGACCGATTCGCTTACCGTTACCCTGGCCAAGCCTTCGGCCGGTTTCAAGGTCGCTGCAACAGGCTATTTGTTCCGGTTGCCTGACGCCAGCTCGGCGGCGCAGATCGTAACCAGCGATGAGTTCGCCGACATCTCGGACGGCAACAACGAAGGCCACTATACGCAGTGGACGCTCGATCAGACGACGACGAAGAAACAGCCGTCCGTCACCACACCGGTCGGCGCCTGCGGACAGCACACGCTCAAATTCGTCGCCCACTATGGGCCGTATGACCCATCGACGTTCGCCGCGAGTTCTGACGCGCAATTCGCGATCGACTCGGTGACGTACACCGCGAAACCGTTCGCGGTCACTGTCCTGGTGCCTCCGGCAAGCACGCCCCCACCAGCGTCCGTCCAATTCACGGCCGCCGTGCGCACGTCATCGCTTCCGGCCGATCTGCCGAATGGTGCCAATACAGCATGCACCTACGAGTGGGATCTGGTCGACGGGACAAACCCCAACAACAAGCAGGTTCTCAATACGGGCACCAGCGATCTTGGACATATTCCGCCGAGTAGTCCGGTGCTCACAAGCTCGTTCGCTCCGCTGGGTAAGAAGGTCGTTCTTGTTGTTACCGTGAGCTCCAATGGCGTCGGTTCCGTTTGCAACGCCGCGGGATTTGCGGCGCAATCCGCCGCGACGGATATTCTGAAAGGGCCGGACCCGGCGCTCGTCGTGACCGGCTGCGCGCACATAGGTGATCCCTGCAAGGTCACGGTGACCTCGGGGGGTTCGCAAACCGGCTGGTCCTATGACTGGAGCACGACCGGACCTGCTCCGTGCCCGCACTGTGGTGCGCAGCCCGATTTCTCCCCGGTCTTCACACAGATCGGAACCTACACGGTTACTCTCGTTGCCGCCAATGGAATCGGGTCAGCTACCGCGCAATCCGCGCCGATCTCTGTAGGGCAGGCCACTTGCGTCGCGCCGCAGGAAGCGAACACCGCCATCGGTTTCAGTGGTGCATCATCGGGCTGCTTCAGCAGCCTCGATACCTGCTCCGCGGGGGAGACGATTACCTTCCGTGTTTCCGCATTCGGGTGGTCCATTGGAGATTGCAATACGTATCTGTGGAACTTCGGCGACGGAGCGCAATCGACCGCTGCACAGCCGACCCACGCATACAGCACCAATGGGCAATACTCGGTGACGTTGGCGCTCACCGGTGGCCTCACTACGGCTCACATTCCGACCTCGGTTACGGTCGGTAGCGTTGTGCCACCGCCTCCCCCACCACCGCCGCCGCCCCCGCCCGGCTCATGCAGCACGCTGACGGCGCAAACCGCCTACGTCGGCTTTGTTGGCAACACCTCGGGATGCACCAGCAACTTCGGCACCTGCAATCCGGCGGAGAGCATCCTCTTTACTCTCTATCCGTCCGGCGCGTACAACTTCGCCTGCCCGTCGTCGAACTTCCAGTGGAGCTTCAGCGACGGTGGTAGCGGGACCGGACAGAGCACCAACCATACATTCGGCAGCCAGGGGACGTATACCGCTTCGTGCACGGTCAGTAACAGTGGCGGAACACAAACTTACACGGCGGCCGTACAGGTTGGAAGTTCTGTGCCGCGAACTTGCGGAACGATGACCCAATCAAACGTTGCTCTTACCTATAGCGGGATCAACTGCAGTGACGCCGGTGGCGATTGCCAGGCGACGAAGAACGTCGCGTTCGCCGCCGTCGGGAAGGGCTCTACCCCGTACGACTTCACCTGTGCACCGCACAACTATTCGTGGACCTTTGGCGACGGCAGCAGCGGCAGCGGCGCCACTCCGACGCACGCGTACGCAAACGCCGGGACGTATACCGCGACAGTCACCGTTACGCAGGGGGCCCAGAACATCCAGTTCTCTCATGTCGTTACCGTCAGCGGAAGTGGTGGCGGAACCGGCAGTTGCCCGACGATGTATCCGGACTCCAACGTGTATGTGACCTTTAATGGGGCGACAAGCCAGTGCCCCTTCGGAGCCAGCGGAGCGTGTAATGTTGGCGAGTCCATATCCTTTACAGTTCGCACGTTAACTGGGGGGTATGACCTCGGATGCGATACCCATACATATTCATGGGATTTCGGTGACGGTAGCCACTCGACGGACCAGAACCCGACGCACGTGTACGAAACGGACGGCACTTACAAGGTAACTTTGCATCTGGCGAATCGGACACAGGCGGTCGATCTCGGGGCAACCGTGAAGGTCGGCACTGGCGTCTCCGTGCCGCCCCGGCGCCGCGCTGCTGGACGCCACTAGCTGCAAATCCAACGGAACACCATCCTAAAGTGGCGGGCTCCGGCCCGCCACTTTCTTTTTGCGCGATGGTTTTACCGCTCCGGTCCGTACAATGTCTGCGATGACAAGCGCCGTCGTGGCCCGCGAGCTGACGAAGCAATACGACATCTACCGGCGTCCCATCGACCGATTGATCGAGGCAGTGACGCGCCGGCCGCGTCATACCGTGTTTCCGGCGTTGCAGGACGTGACGTTCGAAGTCGAGCGCGGCGAGACGATCGGGATCATCGGCCAGAACGGCGCCGGCAAGAGCACGCTTCTCAAGCTCCTCTGCAGCGTGACCCGGCCCACGAGCGGCCTGCTCGAGACGAAAGGAACCATCGCTTCGATCCTCGAGCTGGGCACCGGTTTTCATCCGGAATTCAACGGCCGCGAAAATGCCTCGCTCAACGCCGCGATCCTGGGCCTTGGTCCGGCGGAATTGAAACAGAGGCTCCCGGCGATCCTCGAGTTCTCAGAGCTCGGAACGTTTCTCGACAGGCCGGTAAAGACGTATTCATCCGGGATGTACATGCGGCTGGCCTTTTCTGTCGCGGTCAACGTCAACCCCGACATCCTCGTAATCGACGAGGCGCTGGCCGTGGGCGACGGGCACTTCCAGAAGAAGTGTGTCGACAAGATTCGGGAGTTCCAGGAAGAGGGGAAGACCATCCTCTTCTGTTCTCATGGCCTGTATCACGTCAGCTCGATCTGCAGGCGCACGCTCTGGCTCGATCACGGCCGGGTCATGCGTTACGGACCGTCGCTGGACGTCGTGCATGAATACGAGACGTTCCTTCTGCAGCGCGACCGGGAACGGCCATCGAGCGAGGGCGAGCCCGAGCACGAGCGCCCGCCATCGCCCGTGCGCATCCGGGACATCGTCGTCTGCGACCGCGGTGGCCGCCCGCGCGACCTCTTCGAGCGCGGAGAAGACATTCACGTGAAACTGCACGTTCATTCCGAGGTCGTCTCGCAGCCGATCCATGCGATCGTGGGCGTTCATCGCTCGGCCGACGATCTTCAGTGTTTCGCTGTGGGTACGCACGCGGATGGGGTCGAGCCGCCGTCCGGGCGCAACGAATACGAGCTGATCGTGCAGCTCCACAACGTGCCCCTCAACCGCGGCGAGTACTCGATCATCGCCTTCGTCGGAGATGAGAACGCCATCACGGTCTTTGATCGCCGCGACGTGCGGCCTGCCTTTTCGATCAGTGGCGAGCGCTTCGAGGTTGGCTTGATCTCGCTCGATCATCACTGGTCTGTCGCGCCGGCGGAGTCGGACGCCGTGCAGTCCGCTGGCAACAGATGACGTCGATCTCGCTGCTGGTCATCAACTACCACTCGGCCTCCCTTGCCGCTGACGCCATCCGCACGGCGCGCGATACGTCGTCCGGGCCACTGCAAACGGTTGTCGTCGACAACAGTGACGACCCCGTGGAAGTGGAGGCGTTGCGCGGCATCGCGGACGTGGTGATCGCGGCGCCGCGCAATCTGGGTTACGCCGGCGGCATCAATGCCGGCCGCCGGTCGTGCGACGGCGAGGTCATCGTCGTCTCCAATCCCGACGTCCAATTCGGCGAACATGCGATCGATCGGCTTGCTGACGCAGGTGCCGCCGTCGCCGGGCCTGCTCTTTTCTGGGATGAGGCGCACCGGTGGATGCTGCCCCCGGCCGATCTGCAGACGAGGAGCGAGGTCCTCGACCGCGTGTTTGCCAGCCGTTCGCGCACCTGGGCAGGAAGGCGCGGCCGGCGGCGCTTCGCCGCGCGCGTCGCCTTCTGGTCGATCGACAAGCCGACTCGTGTCCGTGCACTCTCCGGCGCTGTGATGGCGGTCCGCGCTGCCGCGCTCGATGCCGCTGGTGGTTTCGACGAACGCTTCGCCCTCTACTTTGAAGAGAACGACTTTCTTCGCAGGGTTCGAGGCGAGGTCGTGTACGTCCCCGCCGCGCGCTGCCGGCATTTGTACAACCAGAGCGCCGCTGGCTCGAGCGAAGCGCCGGCACTGTATGCGCAGTCGGAGGAGCGGTACCTTCGGAAGTGGGGCGGGCTATTCGCGAAGAGATTCGAACAACATCGACCCGACTCCCTGAACCAACCCTCTGCAAACGGCCGGATTGGAGAGGCCGCCCTCCCTTTCGGCAGCGACAGCGTCGTCATCGAAGCGTCGCCGCTTAGGAGCTTCGAGACCGCCGCGGGTCACTTCGGCAACGACGTTGTGGACATTCCTGACGACATCTGGAGCACGTACCGCGGAGAGGTCCTTTACCTGCGCGCGGTCGACCGGCGCAGCGGACGCGTACTCCATTCGTGGGCCAAAGATAGGAGTCTGCGCGGTAGAACGATGGAGCGATGATGGTGGCCGAGCCTTGGGCAACCAGCGCAGCCGGCCGTGCCGGCCTAGAATACAGGCATGAGCTCGACGAGCGTTTCGGTCCTGGTCCCGCTGATGGGACCGTCGGCTGAGCTGCCATCGACGATTGAAGTGGTTGAGCGTTACCTGCAAACCACCGGTTTCGCGTTCGATATCCGCGTGCTCGACCGGCGGGATGGTGCCGATTACGGTGCGATGATCCGGCGTGGCGCGGCGGACGCCGGTGGCAGTGTCATCGTCATCGTCGATCAGGATCTGCCGTACCCGGTCAGCGCGATTGGCGACGCTGTCGCGTTGATCGAGTCGGGTGCGGCGGATGTGGTTTTTGCTCGGAGATCCGGCTGTCGGGACAGCATCGTCTTCCGTTCGCTTCTCGTGGCCATCCTCCCCGATCCATCGCTGCATCTGAAAGCATTTTCCGCCGAGGCGGCCAGGCTGCTGATTCCCGAATCGAAGCTGCGTGGTGGCGGGTTCGACCTGGAAACAGCCTACCTTGCCAACAAGTATGGCTTCCGAATCGAGCGCCTGAACGTGCATGCGGAGGCGGCGTCGGCGAAGAGGACGTTCGATTTCTGGCGAGGTGTCGCGGCCTCCGTTGCGATTAGGATGACCGATCGGAGGAATGGCTACCGCGCGCCGCGTCGCTGTCCGGTCTGTTTCTCCAATGAAGTATGGAACTTCGATCAAATCCCCGGCAACGTGGTTCGCGCGTGCAGCCGCTGCAAGTGCCGCTACCTCGGCCGTTTCGATGTCGACGACGACAGGCGCCCTGTGCGCCGCGTTCTGCGGGCGCAGCCGGCGCCAGTGGAGATCGGTGAGGAGACGTTGCACCGAGGGCTGGCGCGGGTGAAGACCAGTCAGCGCCGCCTTGCCGCACTCCGGCGTCACCTCACCTCGCGCGCGCGGGTCCTCGAGATCGGTGTCGGGGATGGGAGCTTTGGCGATGCTGCCGCCCGCGAGCTCGAATACGTCGGTATCGACCGGGCCGCGGCAGCAGCGCGTGCGGCGCGTGCTCGCGGGCTCGACGTCTATTGCTCCACCGTACCGAACTTCGTAAACACAGGACCGGCGTTCGACGCCATCGTCCTCTTTCACGTTTTCGAGAATATGGCCGATCCACACGATGCGTTGGCGCGCATGAAGGATCTTCTCAAGCCCGGCGGGGTGCTGTTGTTATCGACCTTTGATACGGAAGGGCTGGTCTACCTCGTCACCGAGCGGCGGTGGATGACGCAGAACTTCCGCACGCACCTCATCCTCTACTCGCGTTCCGCGCTCATCGAGTTGCTCGAGCACTCCGGATTCGAGATCGTCAGCATCGGTGCGGAGCTGGCCTATCGCGATCACCGTTTTCTGCGGCATTCCGTTGCCATGCGTTGGCCGGGGCTGACGCCGCTCGTTCGGATGCTGCTGAAGATCCTACCGGATCCGCTCCTGGTTTCCTCGGGGTCGATCCGCATCGTGGCGAAGCGCCGCGCCGGATCTCCGATCAACTTCCGCGCGATCCGCTCCGTCGAGCCGACGCATGCCCGTTGACGCGCGCTTTACCAGCCGCCCCTTCAACACGGGGGACGAAGAACAGATCCTGGCCCTTTTTGCGCGCGCCTTTCCGCACGCCACGCGGGGAATCGATCACTTTCGGTGGGAGTATCAGCGCAATCCGTTCGATAACGAACGCATCTCCCTGACGTTCGATGACGCCGGCCGGCTCGTCGCGCAATACGCGGGCTATCCGGTGCGGATGGTCGACGATGGCCGCGACCTCGTCGCGCATCAGATTGGCGACATCATGACCGATCGTTCCGTTCGCCAGGTCGGCCGTGGCCCCACCAGCATCCTGGCGCGAACGGCGCAGCACTTCTACGACGCTTTCTGCCGCGGGAAGGTAGCCTTCAACTACGGGTTCACGACTGCCGCTCATCGCGAGCTTTCCGTGCGGTTTCTCGGCAGCGATGCGGTCGAGCCGGCCGCGTATCGCGTTCGTGAGCTCGGGCGCAATCCTTTCCCGCCGATCACGCGCCGCGAGCGGTGGCCGCGCGGGTGGCAACTGGAGCTGGTCAAGAGCGTCGGTATTGAATTCGATCGCTTCTTCGACCGTGTTGCGCCGGCCTATCGCTTCCTGGTGCGTCGTGATGCGCGGTATCTCCGGTGGCGTTACCTGGAGTGTCCCGACGTCCCGTACTTCCTGGTCGCCATTCGCAAATGGCGGCGTCTCGTGGGCTGGAGCGTCTTCGGCGTGCGTGACGCGCGGCTGGCGTGGGGAGACGCGCTCTTCGACCGGAGGTACCCGGAGGCGGTGGGGGTGCTCTTGCGTCACGTCGTGCCTAGCTACCCCGTAGACCGCATCGACGGCTGGTTTTCGCGCAGGCCGGCCTGGTTCGACGCGATTTTGCGTGAGCTGCAATTCGAATCACGGCCTGATCCGCAGGATCTGTCGCTCATGTGCGTGCCGTTCGAGTTGCCGGACGCCAGTGCGCGCATCCTCGAGGGGCTCTACTACACGTACGGGGACGGCGATCTTTTTTAGAGGGTTGCGATGGCCAGCGTCGTGCATGGCACTTCCGGTCGGTCAGCAGCCGCCCAGCAATCGATAGAATGGAGCATTCGTGAGCCTTGCATGAGCAATCTTCAGCCTCAGAACGCCAACGGCGGGAAGCGGGTCGCGGATGTCGACCGGAAGCGGATCCTCGTGATCGACGACGATCTGCCTCTGCGGGGCATGCTCGCCGCCGCGCTTCGTCAGGCCGGCTTCAAGGTACTGCTGGCCAGTGATGGCGGGGAAGGGCAGCGCGCGCTGGCCATTCATCACCCCGATGTCATCCTTCTGGATCTGGCTATGCCCGGCGTCAACGGCTGGGACTTTTTGCAGCGCCTGAAAGAGACCGGTTATCTCGGCACGATTCCGATCATCGTTCTTTCCGCGCATCTGCATGTCGAACCGCAGGCGATCCTGCAGTTGGGCGTCTCCGCGATCCTGCCTAAGCCGTTCAATCTCCCTGAGCTGATCGATCTCGTCGAGCACCTCTCACCGTGACGACGGAAGATCTGGCCGGCCGGATCGCCGCGCTCTATCCGACGCGCTTTCTCCGCATCTATGTTCGATCCAAAATCCGGATCGATCCGGTTTATGCGGCGGTCTTCGAGCGGATTGGCCAGGGCAGCGAGCCATTGCTCGACATCGGATGCGGGATCGGCATTCTCGCGCTCTACCTGCGCGCGCGGGGTTTCCGCGCGCCCATCCGCGGAGTCGATCACGACGACCGGAAGGTCGCCATCGCCAGAAGCGTCATGCCCGAGGCGACGACGTTCAGCGTCGCGGACGCGCGGGCGGCGATCGACCCCGGCGGCACGATCGTGCTGCTCGATCTGCTGCATTACTTTCGCGGGGATGAACAGGCGCACATCCTCGAATCCGCGGCCAGGAGCGCCACGACCGTGATCATTCGCGATGGCATTCGCGACGGAAGCTGGCGCTACCGGCTCACGTACCTGCAGGAGATGTTTTCGCGCCTGATTCGTTGGCTGCGCGCGGAGCGGCTTCATTTCCCGACGCGCGATGACGTGATGCGTCCGTTCGACGGTTTCGATGCCGAGGTTGCGCCGCTGTACGGGCGAACGCCGTTCAACAACTATCTCTTCGTCTTCAGGCGTTCAACGGCCGGGACCACGAAGGAGTAGCCTCGGCCTTGCAGCTCGTCGACGACGCGGCTGATGCAGGCGACGGAGAAGGCCCGCCCCTGGTGCATGACCACGATCGACCCCGCGCCGGTGCGCGGCACGATGCGGCGGACGACGCGCTCGACGTCATCACCGAACGAATCGAATCCTCGCACGCTCCAGCCGACGAGCGTCAGGCCGCGGCGAGCCAGGATCGGATGGACGAATGGGTTTTTCATCCCGACAGGCGCGCGAAAAAGGGCCGGACGGCCGCCGGTGATCGACTCCAGCACCGCCGAGCACTCGTCCACCTGCGAGGAGATGGCCGAGGGGAACAGGCACCAGAACGAGCCGGAGGGGTGCGTCTGTGAATGATTGGCAACCGCGTGACCCCGCGCCAGCATCAACCGTATGAGATCGGGCCGCCGCGCGGCCAGCGATCCCTTCACGAAGAATGTCGCCTTGACGCCGCGCTCGTCGAGCGAATCGAGGAGGGGTTGCGTATCGTCGGTCGGGCCGTCGTCGATCGTGAGCCACACCTCGTTCGATGGCGAATCAAAACTGGTGATGACAGGCCCCAGCCACTGCGAGTTCGGCCGGAGGGTCGGCCAGAGCACGAGCGCATGCGAAAGAGCGAGCACGCCGATCGCCGCGAGCCATGAATGCGGCCACAGCACGGCCAGGATGACGGGCGCGATGCAGGCGAAGCCGAGAATCAGCGCACGCATCGTTCTTCCGCGGACTGTACGCTGCCGCGCAGCAGCCAGAGGATGACCGCGGCAACACTATTGAGGAGAAGGATTGCAAAGAAGAGCCACGCCACGAAACGTGCCCAGCTCCGGGTTGTGGCAACGTATGACGATGCGATCAGCAATAGCGCCATCGTAATCACGGAAACGATCTTGATGTGGTTCCCGTCGCCGATGAAAGCTCGCAGAATCGATCCGCCGAGCACGATCGGAAGATGGATGGCGGCCGCGGCGAGCGGCACCGAAAGGACGATCGACAGCGGCAGCGCGAAGGGGAGCGACGCCGCGATGTAGCAGGCCGTCGTGGCGAAGGCCCAGAACGCGGTGAGATGCATCTCCACGGCCGTCTGATCGCGATCGATCGAAAGGATCAGATGTTCCGGACGTTCCACCGCGGACCGGGCCCGGCCCAAGAGGATGTATCCGATCAACCGGGCCACGGCGAACCGGTGCCGCGACGGGAGCCGGCGGGCGTCGGGGCGATCGATGACAACGTTCAGCATCATCGCGCCGGCTCCGGCCAGTAGGGCTCGAATGTGAACCATTGGAACCAGCATTCCTGAACGACGCGTTCCAGCTCCGCCATCCACTGCTCGACCGCGCGGGCGAAATCGTCGTCGCGGTTCCGGCTGCGCGTGATCTCGATCGGCCGCGACGTCATCAGCCGGTACCGGCGCCGTCCCAGTCGTACGACGAAGACCGGATAGATCGGTACGCGTGCGGCCAGGGCGAGTGCGAAAGGGCCGGCCGGCACGGTCGTCGGTTTGCCGAAAAGTGTCGCCGGCAACGAACTGATCGAGCCGGTCACGCGGTCGCCCTGAATGGCCACGATGCCACCCTCGCGGATGGTCTCCAGCAGATCGAGCGCTAATTCAGTTGCTCTGGTGTTGAACTCGATGCGAAGACTGTCTACACCGTGGTGCTCTTCGAATTCGCGCGTCTGCGGATCGGCTTCCGGCGCGCGCACCATCACGATCCGGCGCGTCGACGTCTCGGAGAAGAGATGCGCGCCGAGGTCATAGCTGCCCATGTGCGCGGTCAGCAGGATCGCCCCCTGGCGCGTCTGCATATCCTCGAAATACTCCCTGCCGGTGAACTCCCAGTCGGGAATCGTTCGCAGCTCCTTGAAGCGCACATTGTCCGCGATCGTCCAGGCATAGTTCCAGAAGACGCGATAGCAGCGAAACAGGTTTGCGATCGCCAGCGAGCCGGGCTTGATCACCTTCAGATTGCGCATCACGCCGCGCCGGCCGGGTCCCCACACCAGGAAGAACGTGGACCAGAAAGCCATGACGATCGGCTCGGTCCATGGCGGCACATTCAGCACGGCGAAGCGAAGCCCCTGTCGCCAGAAGACACCGCGCACGAAAAAACGACGCCACCAGACCGACCGCGTCACTTCCGCATGATATCGGAGAGCGTCCGTTCGACCGCCGGCAACGACGGACGCAGAAGATCGAAGAGCGCACCGTTCATGAGTGCCCGGTCGCCGGGATAGGTGGCCACGATCTGCAACGGAAAACGCTCGAAGATCTCGGCATCGCATCGGCGCCGCAGCCGTTGCACGATGATTCGTTTGGCGGCGATGCGGTCGCCGTGCGCGACGATCCATTCGAAGGCGCGGAACTGCATCGTCGTCAGCGGATCATCGATCGCCGCCAGCGGCTTCGCGCCGAAGAGCTTCCGCCGTGCTCGGGCGAAAAGGCCGCGGGATGACCTCGACGTCTTGGAGAACGGCTCACGCGTCAATTCGGCGGCGTTGGCGTTGCGGGTGGTGGCGTAATGGTGGAGGCGCGCCAGGAAGGTGAAGAAAAGCGCGCCCGAGACGTCGTGAAGCGATTCGTAGTTTTTCAACGCGGTCTGCAGAGCGTTGCGCTCGAAGAGAACGCCGCGTTCGAAGTCGCCCAGCCTCTGGCTCGTCGCGCTCGACTTGTGGCGGACGACGGCGCGCGGCTCGTACAGAACGCGGAAACCGGCCAGCCAGGATCGCCAGCCGAAGTCGACGTCCTCGAGGTAGGCGAAATAGTCGTCGTCGAATCCGCCGAGGGCGAGGAGAGGCTCGCGGCGGGAAATCATGTTGCCGCCGCAGGCAAAGAGGATCTCGGCCCCGGCCGCCGGCTCCTGGCGCGATGCCAGCGGGTAGCGGAAGCCGTCCTGGAAGGCGTGTCCGTCGAATGTCAGCGCGCCGCCGATGAAATCGATCAGCTCTCCTGACGGGTCGACAATCTTTCCGCCGGCGGAGACGACGTCGTCCGGGGCGTTCTCGATGGCGTCCACCAGCGAGGCCAGCCAGCCTTGCTGCGGAACTGCATCGTTGTTGAGGAAGACCACATTGCGCGCGGGTGAGCGGACCAGCGCCGCGGCAAGGCCGCCGGTGAAGCCATGGTTCGCGCCGAGGGGGAGCAGGCGAACGGCCGGGTAGCGGCCGGCGATTGCGCCGATGCTGCCGTCGGTCGATCCGTTGTCGACGACCGTGATCATCGCGCCGTCGAAACGCTGCGACGACACCGCGTCGAGACAGGCCAGCGTGTCGTCGCGGCTGTTCCAGTTGACGACGATGACGTCAACCACCGGCGCGTTCAGGACGATCCTCCGATGCGGCGTTTGATGCGTTCCAGGAACGAGCGTGAGCGCTCCGGCACCTGCATGCTCGCCGCAAACGCCTCCTTCCGCGGATCAGCGTACGGTTGGCGGACGAAGTCGACCAGCGGATGCAGCGTATGCGGCCACTGATGCTCGTCGACGAAGCGCCGCGCTCCTTCGCGCATGCGCTCGTTGCCCAGCACGCGTACCAGCGCGTTCGCGAAATCCTCCGGCGACGCTGAATGAACGACCTCTCCCGCGCCGTAGCGGATCAGCAGCTCATCGGTGCCGGGCGCGCTGCTGGTTACGATCGGCAGTTGGCCCCACAGGTAGTCGTAGACCCTCGTCCGCATCGAGAGGTCAGTCTCGATCGATTGCGGGAACGTCAGCAACGCCGCGCCGAATCGGCCGTAAAACGCGGCGCGCTGTTCGTAAGCAACCCATGGCTCGAAGCGGACGAAGTCGTATCCCTTTCGTTTGGTGTGCTCGATCGCCTCGGCGAGCTTTCCCTGTGGCGTCAGCGACGGGTTCGGATGTGTCGTAAACGTCAGCGTCACATCCGGCAATGACGCGCGCGCGATGGCGACCGCTTCGATGGCCAGTATCGGGTCGTACCAGTCATAGATGCCACCAAACAGAACTCCTGGGAGCGCGGGCGAGACGCCCGCGCTTCCAGGAGGAGGTACCCCAAACGGCGCGATGCGGATCAAGGCGTCGAAATGCGGATCGTTCCCGAAGGCGATCGGATTTACGCGGCCGGCGGCGAGCAACGCGCCGAGGTAGAAAAGGCGCTGCGCTTCAGACGCGCAGAGGAAGAGATCGCCGCGCAGCAGCGACTGCATCAAGGTCGCATGATCGTGCGTGAAGACCCCGGCGCCGTGTGCCGGGTAGTAATGCAGATTCTCGATGATGAACGGGTCGTACAGATCGACGACCGTCGGGATCGGCGATCCATGTGCGAATCCCTGCCCGAATCCCTGCCCGAATCCCTGCCCGAATCCCTGCCCGAATCCATGTCCGAAAAGATCATTTGCCGCGTGCCCCTGCACCACCACCACCTCCGCCTCGCTCGTGTGGCGATGCAGACTCTCCGGTGTGATCTCGCCGGCGCGGCAGCCGGAGACAGATCCGGCGTCGCGCGAGAGGAGCGTCACCTCGTGCCCGTCGGCCAGAAGGACGTTCGCCATCTCCAGGAAACGGATGCCGATCCCCGCCGGCTGGCGATGGCCAAGCGGTTCCGGGCATACGAGCAGCGCACGCGTCATCCGCGCCCTTTCACCCGCTCGACGATCGTGTGCAGCTTCCACGTCCGCGACCGGAAGATGGTGTCGAGCAGGTTCTGCAGGCGTGCCACCTCGGTATACAGCGCGCCGTTCGTCCGGTGCATCTCAGCCACGGCCGTTTGACTCGCGGCAAAGGCAGGCTCGAGCTCCGCCACGCGCGCGACCGCGACGTAACGTTCGCTGTTCGACAGGCTCAACGCGCCGCGGATTTCCACGTTGGCTCCTTCGAGGTGGCTGATGCGCATCATCGTCTCGTTGATCCGTTCACTGAGCGCGCCGATCTGGGCGATGAGCGATTGTTTGTCGCGTTCCAGGCGCGCCACCTCCTGCTCGATCCGGCCGCGCGCGCCCCGCGCTTCGACCAGATCGCCCTCGATTGCGGTCGTGCGCCGTTTCTCACGTTCGAATACGTTCGCCAGGAGGTTCTCGCCCATCAGCGCGGCGTGTTTGCGCCAGACCTGCAGCTTCGCATTCCGGAAGACCGGGGAGCCCTCGGGATTGGCCATCACCACCGACCCGCCCCCTTTGATGTGCCGGATCTCGCAGGTGATGCGCGGCACGCGGACGAAATCGCCACGCTGGGCCAGTCGAATCAGAAAGTCCCAGTCCTCGAACAGGTCGAAGGCCGGATCGAACCCGCCGAGGTAGAGGAAGTCGGCGCGGCGGAAGAGAAGCGTCGGAAGAGGGACGTAGTTGTCGAGGAGGAGCAGTTCGCGATCGAAGTCGCGCGCGTAGATGCGCATCGTCTCGCGGTTCGAACCGTCGATGAACGCGGACACGGCATCGCTGTACCATCCGATCGTGCATCCGGCGGCATCTGATCCGTTGGCCGTGTCCGACAACGTAGATAGATGCTCGGAGTAGTGAAGGTCATCGTCGTCGAGAAAGGCGATGTAGCTATTCGTCGCGGCGCGCACGCCGGCATTCGCGGCCTCGGAGCGTCCGCGCGACGTCTCATGCTCGACGAGGGTCACGCCTTCGAATTCAGGCCGCGCACCGCCGTCGTTGACGATGACGATTTCCGCCGGATACCCCGACGCCCGGATCGATGCGACCGCCTCGGCGAGGAGCGCCGGCCGGTCCTTCGTCCGGACGATCACGCTGATCGGCAACGGCTCGTGAACGATCTCGATGCGCCGGGGTCCCATCGATTCGCGCAACGCGCTGAATGGCGTCGTGCGCAACGACGGAAGCGCGGTCGTCCAATACGCCTCGGCGAACTTGACGTGCGCCGGGAGCGTCATCGATCGCCAGGCATTGAAGCCGCGCGCGTACGACGTGTAATCGCGGATCGCCGTCTGCGATGCATGCGCCTGAATCGCCGCGTACTTCGTGTCGGCGACCGTTGTGATGTCAACCAGCGCGTTCGGCCGTAACGGCGCGCTGACCTCATAGAACGCGACGCGCGCCACACCCAGATCCGCGAAGAGTACCGGGTCACGCGCGATGAGATTGCAGAACGCGCGCGAGAGAGCTATGTGATCAGGATGGATCTCGAGCGGACTGGGGACGGCGATCAGGTCCGGCTTCCACGCGGCGAGGATCGCCGCCAGCCGGCCTTCGAGCTCGCGTGCGCTCGCGAGCTCGCGGTCAGGAAACCGCAGAAACTCGATTGTGGCATCGCCGAGGAGCGCCAGGGCCGCGCGCGACTCCGCCTCGCGTTGCGCACCGTCGCCGGCTTGCGCTCCATCGGTCGCTACGACCACGTGCACGGGGCGGCCATCGCGCAGATGAAGCGCCACCAGTCCGCCGCAACCGATGACTTCGTCGTCCGGATGCGGCGACAGGACCAGGAGGCGCTGGCCGCGTAAGTCCTGCGGCTCGAATGGAATCGCCTCCGCTTCGGGCATGATCATGGCATCGGATTATAGGTGGTCCGTATAATTCACCATCCGTGAGACATGACGAGCAGCAAACGATCGCCGGGGTTCTATCGCTGATCCGCGAGCTTACCGGCTCCGCGACGCGCGCGGACAACATCGGCGACCTCTTCGTCTCGTCGTTCCGTGCGCTCGATCACGCCATCGATTTCGACCTCGCCGCCGCGGTGATGATCGAACAGAACCTCGACCTCTACGTCGTCACGCGCGAGGGGGCGGGGTCGCTGGTGGGGCCGCCGCTCATCGACAGCATTCGCCGGACCCTGGAGATGATGATTCCCGTCTCGTTTGCGGCCACGGACGTCGTCGTCAAAGCGGAGCGAAGCGATCTGCCGCGGCGCGGCGATGGCGATAGTCTCGCGCACTCCACGCACGCCATCATCGCCGTCGAGAACCGCAGCAGCGGCGTGTTGCTGGTCTATCGTGCCGAACCCTTCGATGAGCAGGAGCGGCAGATCGTCGAGATCTTCGCCGCACAGGTAGCGCTCCTCATCGGCCAGATGAACGCGCGCGAACAGATTCAGGGACTGGCCGATACCGACGACCTCACCGGGATCGCGAACAAACGCTACTTCCGCCGGCAGTTGCCGCAGGAGATGGAGCGGGCCCGGGTCTACTCGCTGCCGCTGGCGTTGCTGATGTTCGACATCGATGACTTCAAGGCCATCAACGACAGTTTCGGCCATACCGTCGGCGATGTCGTGCTCTCGGAGCTCTGCGGCGCCGTGCGCGAGACGCTGCGTCCGCCCGATCTCTTCGCCCGTTTCGGCGGCGACGAGTTCGCTATCATCCTGCCCCACACGGACCTCGGCGGCGCCTGCTCCGTGGCCGACCGGATCATGCAGAAAGTGCGCATGCTGGCCATTCCGGCCGATGACGAAGGAGTCATCCGCTGCTCCATCTCGCTCGGTATCGCCGACTATAGGAGCGCGGACTCGACCTCGAGCGATGTCATCCGCCGTGCCGATGAACGGCTGTACGACGCGAAGAGGGCAGGGAAGAACCGGTACTCGGCGTAGGAACCGCTGTCATCCTGAGGCGGCGGCAGCCCCGGAGGGGCAGAGCGCGCCGAAGGACCCCCAAGTTGTATCCCGGTTGGGCGGCGGAATGGTCGATAGCCCCCGCCCTTTCCGGGTTGCAGGCTGGGGGTCCTTCGGCGCGCTCTGCCCCTCCGGGGCGGCCGCCGCCTCAGGATGACAGTGGGGAAGCGTAAACTTCGCCGTGATGCCCAACCGCTACCTGATCGCCAATTGGAAGATGAATCTCCCGCCCGAGGGGATGGACGCGTTTCTCGGCGCGATGGAGGATGCCGATGTTGCCGTGGCGCCGCCCTACGTCTACCTCAAAGACGTTGTGACCAGCGCGCCGAAGAACGTTCTCGTTGGCGCGCAGAACTGTGCCGATCAGAAATCGGGAGCCTTCACCGGCGAGGTCTCGGCGGACATGCTGCGCGACTGCGGCGCGCGCTTTGTCATCGTCGGACATTCCGAGCGGCGCAACGTCTATGGTGAGAGCGATGCGCTCATCGCGCGCAAACTCGCTCTGGCGATCGATGCGGGACTGATGCCCGTCCTCTGCATCGGTGAGAACCAGGCGCAGCGCGATGGAGGTTACGCCACGGCGTTCTGCTCGGATCAGCTCCGGGCCGCTGCCGTGCCGCAGCTCGCGAACGCCTCGGAGGTCGTCATCGCCTATGAGCCTGTCTGGGCCATCGGCACCGGGCGGAATGCCACCGGAGAGATGGTCGCGGAGATTGCCGCGGCCATCCGCGATGCCCTCGGACGCTTCTGGCCTGCCGACCTGGCGCGGCGTGCGCCGGTGCTCTACGGGGGCAGCGTAACGCCGGACAACGTCGATGACCTTCTCGCGCGCGGGGAGATCGACGGCTTTCTCGTCGGCGGAGCGAGTCTCGATTCGAAGAAGTTTCTGGCGCTGGCCGGGGCGATGAAGACGAGATTCGCAACTCAGTAACCTCGCCTTGACACTCGAGCCCGTTCCGGGAAGAATTCGCCCCCTTGCCCCGTTAGCAGCATCGCTTCGGAGAATCCATGACCGTACTTCTTGTCGTACTTCACGTCCTCATCAGCCTCTTCCTGATCCTGGTCGTCCTTCTGCAGCAGGGGAAGGGTGCGGATCTCGCGGGCGCGTTCGGTGGCGGCGGATCCCAGACCGCATTCGGCGCGCGCGGCGCGACGACGCTCCTTCACAAACTGACGACGGCGTTCTTCATCCTCTTCGTCATTACCTCGATGTCGCTGGCGATCCTTCAGGCTCGCCCGCGCTCTTCGGTCATGAGCGGCAGCGCTCCCTCGGCGCCTGCCACCCCAGCCAAGAAGTAGTCGCAGCCGTTCTTTTCAAGCCCAAGTGGCGGAATTGGTAGACGCGCACGTTTGAGGGGCGTGTGGAGAAATCCGTGCCGGTTCGAGTCCGGCCTTGGGCACCAAAAGA
>JADGNY010000042.1 GCA_017883235.1 Thermoanaerobaculia bacterium
ATCCTGAGGCTGCCGGAGCCGCGCCCGTGGTGTTGGTGATTGCTCAAATCAAACGTCGCGGCGAAGGACGCCGAAGGACCCCCAACCTACTTGCGGGGAAGGGTGGTGGACGGGTGTCGCAGACGAGGGAATCCCCCTCCCTTTCCGGCCTGTAGTTGGGGGGTCCTTCGGCGTCCTCCGCCGCGAATTCTCATCTGCGCAAGCACCAAAACCACGAACGCGGCTCCGGCAGCCTCAGATGACAGTGAATTGAGAGGCGCTCAACTCCGAATCGCCTTCCGTGCGCGTGACAGAAAGCCAGCAAATCATGAGTCAGTCGCTGGCGTCGCGGTGGCGTTTCATCGCGTGAACTAACGCGTGAGCGTCTCTCGAGGAAAGAGTCAGGAGTACGAACCTCTCAATCGCGTGAAGATAGTCCTCACGCGATTCATCGATGATTCGGATCATTCCGGTCTCTTCCGCGCGAGGATCATCGATGACCGGGTAGACCGTCAACGGCGTGAGCGAAACTTTGTAGTCGGTGTTTCTGATGCAGATTGCAAAGCGGTTCGTGTCGGGGATCTCAGTCTCGCCCTCTTCGATCTCCCCGATCTCCGTGATTTCCCCGATGATTTCGAAGTCCTGAGGCATGGCTTACTGCACGTTCGCGTTTGCCCGAATGAACTCGTCCACGTCCTTCTTCAGTCTCGCCTGCGCCTTCCGGTCGATGTAGACCATGTGGCCGGTCTCGAAGTAGTCCATCGACACGTTTTTGCGCAGGTCGGGGTCGAGCTGCATGCGGGCGAAGGTGTAGCGGGTGGCGGCGAAGGGGGTGGCCAAGTCGTAGTAGCCGTTGGCGACGAAGACCTTCATGAAGGGGTTCTGGGCCATGGCGCCGCGGAGGGTCTCGGCGACGTCGACGTAGCGGTTCTGGGCGCGGTCGTAGTTCCAGGGGCGCACCTTGCCGGTGAGGATCTCGTAGGGGAGGTCGCTGTCGAACTTCAGCTCGCGGCGGACGTAATCGTTTACCACGGCGGTGTATTCGCCGAAGATGGCCGCGTAGGAGGGATCGTATTCGCTCGACTCGCCGGCGGCATCCTTGTCGACGCCGATGAAACGGCCGTCGAGGCGGCCGACGGTGCGGCGCTGTGCGCGCATCAGCTCCTTGTCGAAGCGGTCGATCTTGACGCGGAGGTTGGCCTGTTCGATGTAGGCCGGTGAGAGGCCGGTGAGCCGCGCCAGCTTGGCCGTCACGTCGCGGCGGTCCTGATCGGTGAGGCGGTCGCCCTGCATCAGGGCGTGCGTGTACTCGCCGAGGGCGAATTGTTCCGACTCGGCCACGGCGTGTTCCAGCGTGCCGTTCTGCAGATCGGCCCCCAGGCGCTTGTGGTACCAGGCGATGGCGGTGTACGTGGGGAGGAAAAGCTCGTACGCAAGGTCGTTGCCGCTGTCGAACGATGCAGTCTCGAAGTTGAGGATCGACGAAATGAGCACGATGCCGTTGAGGTAGAAACCCTGCTGGCCGAGCCAGCCCGAAAGGCCGGCGGCGCGCGTCGTCCCGTAGCTCTCGCCGGCCAGGAACTTGGGCGACGACCAGCGGCTGTAGCGCGTCGTCCATAGGCGGATGAACTCGCCGACCGACTGGATGTCGGCGTCGACGCCGTGGAACTTGCCGGCATCGGCGAATGGAATGGCGCGGCTGTAGCCGGTGGTGACGGGATCGATGAAGACGAGATCGGTCACGTCGAGAATGCTTCCCTCGTTATCGACGGTGCGGTAGGGAGGCTTGGCGGCGTGGCCTTCATCGTCGGAGTAGACCACTCGTTTGGGCCCAAAGGCGCCCATGTGCAGCCAGACCGACGACGATCCGGGGCCGCCGTTGAAGGTGTAGGTCACCGGCCGGCGCGAGGGGTCGGCGCCGTCTTTCGTGTACGAGGTGAAGAAGAAGCTGGCGCGCGGCTTTCCTTCCTCGTCGCGCATGATCATCGTGCCGGCGCGGGCGGTGTAGCTGATGGTCTGGCCGCCGATGGTGACGGTGTGCTGCGTGGTCGAGATTTTGTCTTTCGCGTCGGCCGGCGGACGGACGTCGCGCTTTTCGTCGCCCTGGCGCGGACCGTCGGCACGTTCCGCGCGCTCCTCGTTGTCCGGTGCAGCCGCCGTCTCGCGCCGCGCACCCGAGGGCGCGGGCTGCCGGTTCGGAGCGGGCTCCGGCGACTGCGCGAAGAGGGAGACAACGGACAGTGACAATGTTGTGGCGAGGAGCGCTTTTCTCATCGCGGCGCATTGTAAGACAAAGGTTCGGCGCGTTATCGTTCGCGCCCATGATCAAAAAAGTGACGCCCGTTCTGATCGTCGACCGCATCGAGCCGCTGCTGCCGCTCTGGGACGCGCTCGGCTTCGCCCGAGCCGCCGAGGTGCCGCACGGCGATGTCCTCGGATTCGTGATTCTGGCTCGCGACGGCGTCGAGGTCATGTACCAGACGTTCGACAGCGTCCGCGGCGATGAGGCCAAAGTCCTGGAGGGTTCGCGGGCGATCGGCGCAGCGGCGGTATTCATCGAAGTCGATGATCTCGAGGCCATCGCCGCGCAGATCCCGAGCGGGACGGACGTCCTCGTCGCTCGGCGGCAGACCTTCTATGGATCGACCGAGACGGTGATCCGCGATGCCGCCGGAAATGTGGTCACTTTCGCGCAATTTGGATAATCTGCTCACTCGATCTCAATCCCCACAGCTCACGCTGTGGGCTACGTAGATGTCGCCGCTCCGCGGCGCTACGCGCGGCTTCGCCGCGAAAAGATCGCGCGGGTGAACCTCGAAAAGCAGCTCAGCTACGACTTCGTGGAGTGATGGGAACGCGCGGCGGAGCGGCGGGGTCCTTTGAGTTTGGACATTGGACTCGTCTGCGGAGCCCAATGTGAGATCCGTAGCCCCCGGCTTCAGCTGACGGATTCAGCCGGCGAATGCGCGGCTTCGCCGCCGGGCACAGACAAGAGTGTCTGTGCCACATTGGATCAGGCGAAGACTCTACACTTCAGCAAATACCGACGGGCAATGTGGCACAGACACTCTTGTCTGTGCCGTGCGGCGAAGCCGCACGAAAACGGGCGAGCCTTGCGGCTCGCCCGTCGAATAGATGCGTGTCGTTGATGATGCTTAGTACATTCCGCCCATACCGCCGCCCATACCGCCACCGCCGCCGCCCGGCTGGGACTTCTCGTCTTCCTTGATCTCGGAGACGAGAGCCTCGGTGGTGAGCATGAGGCCGGCGATCGAGGAGGCGTTCTGGAGCGCCTGCTTGGTCACCTTGGCCGGATCGATGATGCCGGCTGCGATCATGTCGACGACATCGTCGTTGCGGGCGTCGTAGCCCCATGTGTCGACGCCGTCTTTCTTTTGCTCGTTGTTCTGTCTTACTTGATTGAGCAGCACGGCGGCTTCTTTGCCGGAGTTGAAGACGATCTGGCGGAACGGCTCTTCGAGCGCGCGGCGGATGACGTTGACGCCAACCTTCACGTCGCCCTCGGCCTTGACGGCCTCGACGGCCGCGACGCAGCGCAGCAGCGCAACGCCGCCGCCCGGGACGATGCCCTCTTCGACGGCAGCCTTGGTGGCGTGCATGGCATCTTCGACGCGCGCCTTCTTCTCTTTCATCTCGGTCTCGGTCGCGGCGCCGACCTTGATGATGGCAACGCCGCCGACGAGCTTGGCCAGACGCTCCTGGAGCTTCTCGCGGTCGTAGTCCGAGGTCGTGTCGTCGATGAGCGTACGAATCTGCTTGACCCGGCCGGCGATCGCTTCCTTGTGACCCTTGTCGTCGGTGTCGGTAACGAGGGTGGTGTTGTCCTTGTCGATCGACACCCGCTTGGCGTCGCCGAGGTCTTCCCACTTCACGTTCTCGAGCTTCACGCCGATGTCCTCGGAGATCAGCTTGCCGCCGGTGAGGATGGCGATGTCTTCGAGCATGGCCTTGCGGCGGTCGCCGAAGCCCGGCGCCTTGACGGCAGCGACGTTCAGCGTGCCGCGGAGCTTGTTGACGACGAGCGTGGCCAGAGCCTCGCCCTCGACGTCTTCGGCGATGATGAGGAGCGGCTTGCCCTGGCGGGCCGTCTGCTCGAGGATCGGCAGGAGGTCCTTCATCGAGGAAACCTTCTTCTCGTAGATGAGGATCTTGGCGTTCTCGAGGACCGACTCCATGCGCTCCGGGTCGGTGACGAAGTACGGCGAGAGATAGCCGCGGTCGAACTGCATGCCTTCGACGACTTCGAGGACGGTGTCGAGGCCGCGCGCTTCTTCGACGGTGATGACGCCGTCTTTGCCGACCTTCTCCATCGCTGAGGCGATGATGTTGCCGATCTCCTCATCGTTATTGGCTGAGATGCTGCCGATGTGGGCGATGTCCTTGCCCTCGACCGTTTTGTGCATCTTGTCGATCGACTCGACGGCGGCCTTCACGGCGATCTCGATGCCGCGCTTGACGTCCATCGGATTCGCGCCGGCGGTGACGTTCTTGATGCCCTCGCGGTAGATGGCCTGGGCCAGAACCGTGGCGGTGGTGGTGCCGTCGCCCGCGGTGTCGGAAGTCTTGGAGGCGACTTCGCGGACCATCTGGGCGCCGGCGTTCTCGAGCTCATCCTTCAGCTCGATTTCCTTGGCCACGGTGACGCCATCCTTGGTGATGGTGGGGGAGCCGAACTTCTTCTCGATGACGACGTTGCGGCCACGGGGGCCGAGTGTCACTTTGACCGCGTCGGCGAGCTTGTTGACGCCGCGAAGAATTGCCTGGCGGGCTTCTTCGCCGTACGTAATGCGCTTTGCCATGTGTGTTTCTCCTTATTGATCCTGCTTACTCGACCACCGCGAGGACTTCGTCTTCGCGGAGGATGGTGTACTCGACGTCATCGATCTTGATGTCGGTGCCGGAGTACTTGCCGATGAGAACGGTGTCGCCCTTTTTGACGTCGAGCTTCAAGCGCTTGCCCTCGTCGGAGAACTTACCGTCGCCGACCGCGACCACTTCCGCCTGCTGGGGCTTCTCTTTGGCCGTGTCCGGAATGATGATGCCGCCCCGCACCTGCTCTCCTGTTTCTTTGCGCGTGACGACGATGCGGTCATACAACGGACGAAGTTTCATAGCCATCTGTGTCTCTCCTTTCACCCGATTCGTGGATTTGCTTCTCGGCAGAACGCCGCGAGATTGATGCTGGATCTCCCGAGGTTGAGCGGTTAGCACTCAATCCTCGTGAGTGCTAACAATATGAGGGAGGGTTTATTCTGTCAAGAGGGGTGGTTGGCAGGAGGCGCTTCGGGCATCGCGGAGCCGGAGGCCGAGCCCGCTCGCGTCGAGGATTTGAAGCTCGCCGCGAAATATGCTTGGTGGCCCAACCGTTCTCTGATGTGGTGACGGCATTCCGGAGTGCGCGCACCACGTCCATCCATCTCAACTTCACAGGAGAACACCCTATCGTGATCAGAAGGAAATGGTTTCTTCCGGCGTTCGCTTTGATCGGCGCCATGCTTCTCATGAACCTCACCTGCTACATCGGCAGCGCACCACAACAGGGCTCGGCCAGCGCCGACGTTCCGTACGTCCACCAGACCGGAGAGCTCTACTGCACCTCCGCATGCGTTCTTTCGTGGCGGCTCCATGACGGCCTCAGCTCCGTCTCGCAGGACGAGATCCTGGCGTACATGGGCGGAACTCCCTCGAGCGGAGCGGCCCAGGAGCGGATTCCGTCGGGCGTGATCAACTACACCTACACCCACGACGCGCTCCTCGACTACGGCTCCGGCGGAGCCTACAGCGACGATCAAGGGCGCTTCCTCTCGCGCCAGATCTCCAGCGTCAACGCCGGCGTGCCGGTGATCGCGCTCGCCAACTCCGGCCTGCATGCGGTCGTCATCGACGGCGGCTCATGGCACACTGACTCGACAAATGGTTACCACGTCTGGGATACCGCGCAGTACATGGATCCAGCCTTCGGTTTCGGGACCTGGTTTCCCGGCGATCTGATCGGATCGCTGTGCCCATACGACTACGTGCCGTGCCGGCAAGTGATCGGCAGCGGCGCCAGCGCGTCGGGTAGCAGCAGCTTTGACCAGTACGGCGGCGAGACCGAAGCGCGTGGCATCGCCGGCGGCGCTGGTGGCCGCTGCGGCGATTGCAAGGTCTACTGAAATGAATCTCCATGGAGGCCCAATAACAATGAAACGCTCAATTCTGACTCTTCTTCTTCTTGCCGCCGCCGCGCCCCTCGCGGCGTGGAACGTCGTGCAGTGTGATGCCTCGACTCCGGCCAAACGCGACGAGTTCGCCGCGAAGGTACGTGCTGCCAAGCCCGGCGATCCGCTCTATGTCAGCATCCCGTTCCCGAAGAAAGACTCCGACGTGGTGACTGATCTCGTCGATCAGTTCGTCGACGTTTACGCCGGGAAATCGAACGGCCGCTTCACACCGATCGCCGAGGCGATGGCTCGCGGCGCGTACCGCTACGAGGTGCTGCGCGTCGAGGACTGGTCGCCGGCGCGGTGCGCGGGCGCCGGAAATCACGGCGATTTCTACTATCTGGTAATCGTCCGCGACGCCGCCACCGGCGTCGACATCGCCCACGCCAGCATCAACGAGGTCGGTCTCGCCGGAACGCTTGCACTTCCAGCCGCGCCGGATAAAGAGATCACTACACTTGATGCAGCTGCCGGAAAGTTCGCCGCGCACGGAGTACACGGGCACGACGCCCAGTACGTCACGACCTGGGGAAGCCTTGAATGCCACGCGCTCCGGCCATGTGTGGCCTCGCGGAACGAGAACGGGGTCTATCTCGCTCACGACGACGACGTCTTCCTCCTGCCGATCAGCGGGCGCGTCGTCTCGTTTCGCAACGAGTTGCTGAACGAACAGCAGCGTGGGAAGTTCAACGCCACGCTCGGGCTCGACGATCGTTTCACCTCGCTCGGCGGAGATTCCTACGTCGTGGCGAAAAAAGTCAAGTAGTTGACGCGCGGTTACGGCATTGAGCCGCGCCTCCGCGACGGCGGTGGCGCGGCCAGCGGCCGCAGGCGTTGATGGCCGGTTTCCACGTTCCTACTGAATCAGCGGCGAACGGAGCGCCGGCGAGGCGGCTGCAGGGGGGCGATCGTGGCAATCGCCGAGGTCTGGACCCCGCAGCCGTTCTGCGCCTGCGCGTAGAACCGCCGCTTCGTGGTCACGTTCTTGACCGTGAGGGACGGCCCGGAGCCGAGCGGGACCGGCAGACCGCCGGCGTCGGCGTCGTCCAGAAGTAGCTGACCGGAGACGTGCTGAACGCGGAGGCGATCGTCAGCACTGCCGAACCGCCGAGTGCGACGTTCTGACTGACCGGCTGGCTGGTGATGGAGGGGGCGTGCAGAGGGTTGATGCAGACGTATGAGAGCACACGTCGAGTGAAAATGCTGTGCGCTCGCCTGTAGTGACTATGTTGCCGGCTCTGTCTCGACTGTGCCGAACATCACACCGACCGGTTGTTCCTCGGCTGTCGGCTGAAGGGCTGCGAATTCGTCCTCGATCGCATCTCTGCCGTCGATGCTTCCCTTCGGCTTCTTGCGGAGCTTGTCCATGTAGACGTAGAACACCGGCGTCACGAAGAGGGTGAGTGTCTGCGAGAAGAGGAGGCCGCCGACGACGGCCAGGCCGAGCGGACGCCGCGATTCCGCCCCCGCGCCGAAGCCGAGGGCGATGGGGATGGTTCCCATCAGCGCGGCCATGGTGGTCATCATGATCGGCCGGAAGCGCACCACGCATGCCTCATAAATAGCTTCCGTGGCGTCTTTCCCCTGCTTCTGCACCTCGAGTGCGAAGTCGACCATCATGATGCCGTTCTTCTTGACCAGGCCGACCAGCATGATGATGCCGACGAAGGCGTAGATGGAGAGGTCGACTTTGAAGACGAATAGCGTGAGCAGAGCGCCGAAGCCTGCAAACGGCAGCGCCGAGAGAATCGTCAGCGGATGGATGAAGCTCTCGTACAGGATGCCCAGGACCATGTAGATGACGGCGATGGCGACGAAAAGCAGCAGGCCGAGGCCCTGCAGCGACGACTGGAAGGCCTGCGCGGTTCCCTGGAACGAGGTGGTGACAGTCGCCGGCAGCGTTGTTTTGGCCGCGTTGTTGACCTCTTGCACGGCCGCACCGAGGGATGTTCCGGGTTTGAGGTTGAACGACAGCGTTACGGACGGTGCCTGACCGGAGTGATTCACGGCCAGCGGACCGACGGTCGGAATGAGTTTGGCCACGGCATCGAGCGGCACGAGGTCGCCCGAGGATGACCGGACATACAGCATCGAAAGCGCCTGCGGGTTCTTCATGAACTCGGGATCGAGCTCCATGATGACCTGGTAGGTGTTGTTGGGGGCGTAGATCTGTGACACCTGCCGTGTGGCGTAGGACGAGTAGAGCGCGTCTTCGACCTGATTCGGGGTGAGGCCGAGAGTGGCGGCACGGTCGCGGTCGATCTCCACGTTGACGGTCGGATTGCGCAGGAAGAGATCGGTATTCACGTCGACGAACCCCGGCAGCGTGCGCATCTTCTCCATCATCTTCTGCGAAGCGTCGTAGAGAACCGCCGTGTCGGCGGACTGCAGCGTGTATTGATACTGCGAGTTCGCCTGGCGCCCGCCGAGGCGGATCGGCGGAGGGTTCTGCAGCGAGACGCGGAAGCCCGGAATGGCGTTCAGCTTCGGTCGGAGATCGTTCATGACGTCGTCGATCGAGGCCTTGCGCTGTCCTTTCGGGACGAGCCGCAGCGAGATGACGCTGCTGTTGTTGGCGCCGCCGCGGCCGACGAAGGAGAAGAACGCCGCCACGCGCGGATCTTTGTTCACGATGTCCATGGCCATGCGCTGGTGCCGCACGAGCTCGGGAAACGATGTTCCCTGCGCGGACTCGAGGCTGATGCGGATTTCGTTCTGGTCTTCGTTCGGGATGAAGCCCTTCGGTACGGCGATGAAGAGCCAGACCGTGGCGGCAAGGATGGCCAGCGAGCCGATCAACGTCAGGGCGCGCTGACGCAGCGCCAGGCGAAGACCGCGTTCGTACAAGGCGAGCATGCCGTCGAACATCCGCTCGGTGGACTGATAGAGCTTGCCGTGTTTCTCGTCCTTGTGCGGGCGCAGGAACTTCGCGCTCAGCAGGGGGGTGAGCGTGAGGGAGACGAAACCGGAGACGAGAATCGCCGCGCCGATCGTCACGGCGAACTCGTGGAAGAGCCGCCCGAGGATGCCGCCCATGAAAAGGATGGGGATGAAGACGGCGGCCAGCGAGATGGTCATCGAGATGATCGTGAAGCCGATCTCCTTCGAGCCGTTCAAGGCCGCTTCCATCGGCTTTTCGCCCATCTCCATGTGCCGGACGATGTTCTCGAGCATGACGATGGCGTCGTCGACGACGAAGCCGACCGACAGCGTGATCGCCATCAGCGAGAGGTTGTCGAGCGAGTAGTCGAACATGTACATCACGGCGAATGTGCCGACGATTGAGAGCGGCAGGGCCAGACTGGGAATGACCGTGGCCGAGACGTTTCGGAGGAAGAGGAAGATGACCAGGATGACCAGGAAGAGGGTGAGGAGCAGGGTGAACTTAACGTCATCGACCGAAGCGCGGATGGAATCGGCGCGGTCGCGATGGACCTGCAGGTCGACCGAGGCGGGGAGCTGGCTGCGGAATGTGGGCAGCAGCGCACGCACGCGGTCGGAGACCTCGACGGCGTTCGTCCCCGGCTGCTTCTGCACCGCCAGGATGAAGCCGGGCTTTCCCCGGAACCAGGCCATGGTCTGGTTGTTCTCGACGTCGTCGCGCACGTTTCCCAGCTCGCCGAGGCGCACGGGGCGGCCGTTGCGGTAGGCGACGATGATCTTGGCGTAATCGGCGGCCTTGAAGAGCTGCCCGTTCGCCTGAACGGTGTAGTTCGTGTAGGGGCCGGTGAGCACGCCCGCGGGGAGGTTAACGTTGTTGTTACCGATGGCTTTTGCCACCTCATCGATGCCGACGCCGCGCGTGGCGAGCTGGCGCGGGTCGAGCTGTGCGCGCACGGCGTACTTCTGCGCGCCGTAGACCTGGACCTGGGCCACCCCTTCCACCGCGGAGATGCGAAGAGCCATCATCGTCTCGGCATACTCGTCGAGCTGGTACAGCGGCATGTTCTCGGAGGTGATGGCCAGGTAGAGGACGGGCGTGTCCGCGGGATTGACTTTGTTGTACGACGGCGGCGCCGGCATGTTGGGCGGGAGCTGGCGGCCGGCGGCGGCGATGGCGGCCTGCACGTCCTGCGCGGCGGCGTCGAGGTTGCGGTTCAGGTTGAATTGCAGCGTGATGGAGGTCGATCCAAGCGATGACGACGAGACCATCGAGTCGAGGCCGGCGATCGTGGAGAACTGGCGCTCCAGCGGCGTGGCCACGGAAGACGCCATCGTTTCCGGGCTTGCTCCCGGCAGCGATGCGTTGACGTTGATCGTCGGGAAGTCGACGTTCGGCAGATCGCTGACCGGCAACTGCCGGTAGGCCATGATTCCGAACAACACGATGGCCAGCATGACCAACGTCGTCATGACCGGACGGCGGATGAAGAGGGCGGCTATGTTCATGGTTGGTCGCTCGGTTGCTGCGTTTCCTGGTCTCGCGGTCTCGCGGTTACGCGGTCTCGCGGCGCCCGGGGATTCAGGCCGCCGCGAGACCGTGCAACCGCGAAACTCCGCGGCCGCGTACTACAACGACTTCTTCACATCCACCTTACTTTTCAGTGTCAATCGGATCTGGCCGTCGGTGACCACGGTTTCGCCGGGATTCACCCCTTTACTGATTACGGCCTGATTATCGACCTGTTGAACGATCGTCACAGGACGCATCTGGATGCCGTCACCGCTGGTGACGACATATACGTACTGCCCTTTCTGGCCGTTCTGCACGGCCTGCACGGGCACGACGGTGGCGTTGAGACGGTTGGAGAGGGTCATGGCCACGTTCACGAACTCGCCCGGCCAGAGGACGCGGCCTTCGTTCGTGAAGGTCGCTTTGAGCGTGATGGTGCCGGTCTGCGCGTCGACGGCGTTGTCGACGAAGGTCAGCTTGCCGGCCTGAGGCGTCCCGCCGCCTTGCTGCGGAGATGCGGATACCGGCACGTTGCCGAGACCGCGCGCGCGAACGTCGCCGAGCTGCGATTCGGGAACAGAGAAGGTGACATAGACCGGCGTGATCTGGTTGATCGTGACCAGCGGCGTGGTGTCGTTCGCCTTGACGAGATTGCCTGCCTGCACCAGCAGGCTACCGGTACGGCCATCCAGCGGCGAGCGGATTTCGCAGTAGGCGAGCTGAAGACGGGCGTTCTGGACGGCGGCACGGTCTGCCGCGACGACGGCGTTCGCGGCCTCGGCGCCGGATGCGAACTTGTCGTAATCCTCGCGCGTGACGTAGTCCTTTTTCACCAGCTCCGCGTAGCGGGTGGCCTCGGCATCCGCATTCCGCGCCTGCGCCTGATCGCGGGCGAGGTTCGCTTCGGCCTGCGCCAGGGTGGCCTCATACGGCCTCGGGTCGATGGTGAAGAGGATCTGGCCCTTGCGGACGTCGTCGCCCTCGCGAAAGGAGACGCGCTGGAGCTGTCCGGCGACCAGCGCGCGGACGGCTACGCTGGAAATCGGCTGCACGCTGCCGATGACGCGCACCTGTACGGGGATGTCTTTCTGTTCCGCCGTGGCTACGGTGACGGGGACGCGCTCGTCCGCCTGTTTCTGCTTTTTCTCGCCGCAGCCGAGAAGGCTGGCCACGATCGCGGCGCCGGCGACGGCACGAAGGCCGATCGACTTCATTGGAATCATCGTGATCACTTTCCTTGTAATGCCACGGCCCGCGTCAGCGTGCCGGTGTCGTGCGAGAGTTGCGCAACGGAGAGGAACCAGTCGGTGCGTGCCTGAACTTCCTCGGCGCGCGCATTTTCGAGCGCGGTCTCGGCGGTCAGGAGGTCGAGGATGCTGCCGATGCCCGCGCGGTAGCGTCCCCGGGCCACGTCGGCGGACTCGATGGCGTCGCGAAGAAGATCGCGGCTCGTCGTCAGACGTTTGTTGGCCGTCTGCAGGGCGAAGTAGCTCGTCCAGACCTGAAGGTCGATCTGCTGCTCCAGGCCGCGCGCGTTTTCGCCGGCGAGCTTCGTCGCCATCTCCGCGGCGCGGATGTCGTAGGTATTGCGGAATCCAGTGAAGAGCGGAACGCGGAGCGAGATGCCGGCGGAGTAGAGCGTTGTGTTCCGGCTCAGCCCGTTGGTGAAATACGGTCCAACGCTGGCGCCGGCGCCGATCGACGGCAGCCCTTGCGCGCGCACCACCTGCACGCGCGCGCGGGCGCTCTCGACCGCGGCGCGCGCGGCGGCGAGATCCGGCCGGTCGGTGACCGCACGGGCGATCAGCGCCTCGACAGCGTCGCTGACCTGCTGCGCGGGAACCTCGTGCGGCAGTTCGCCGGCCTCGAACGGCGTCGCCGCCGGAAGTCCCATCTCCGTGGCGATGGTCCCCTGCAATCGGCGAAGGTTGCCTTCGATGGTCTCGTACGTGAGCTGGGCCTGCGCGAGCGCCGTTCGGGCCTGGAGCACGTCCGCGATCGTGGCCACGCCGGCGTTGTGCCGGGCGTCGGCGGAGTCGAGGCTTGTCTGCCGTTCTTTGATCGTCGCGCTCTGCGCGGTCAGGAGGGCCTTCGCATCGAGGTAGTCATAGTAGGCCTGTTCGACGCTGAGGATAACGTCCTGGATGGCTTGATTGTGCGAGTAGTCGGCTGCGATCAGCGTCTGTCTCGCCGCCTCGGCCGCGGCATTGCGTCCGCCGAAATCGAACAGGAGGTAGTTGAGCGAGAGCGCTGGGCCGTTGAGTGCCGTCGCCGCCGCCGTGCCGGGTGATGTGCGGGCGCGCGTGAGCGATGCGTCGAGGTCGGCGGTCGGCAGGTACGCCGCACGGACGCTGCCGAGGTTCGCCTCGGAGATGCGCGCCTGAAGCCATGTCGTCCGCGTCAGCGGGTTATTCGACAGCGCCAGGTCGATGATCTGCGCCAGTTCGAGTGACGCACCGGCTGGCGGGAGCGTGAGATCGCCGGGTTGCGGCACGGCCGGAGGCACCGCGTTCGCGGGCGGAACCCAGGCCGCCGACGGCGCCGATGGCGTTCCGGCGCCATGCACGGCGGGGTCGGCGAGGTTGCCGGCGTCGCGGATGCTGGCGCACGAGGCGCCGAGGAGAAGAAGAGTTGTCGCTGCGATGAGCTTCGAATTCGACATTGATTAGCGATCGTAAAGCAGGATGCGGCAGATTTCGTCGCGCTCGTGTGAAGATGCCGAGAGAGTGGAAGCGCGTCCGGAGCAGACTGACTCCCCGGTCAACTTTTTATACAGGTGAGTCATGCCGCATACGCGTTACAAAGCTGTGGCGTTCGCGAACGAAAAGGCGTCACCCTTGCGGGTGACGCCGTCTGGACGTTTGGAGTCGCTGATGAAACCCGGCGTAAAGCCGGCGAGGCGGCTCTTGCGCCGCGGAGCGGCGCTATCTACGTAGCCCACAGCGTGAGCTGTGGGACTCAGATACGAGCCAGTTTCAAGCCGCGGAGCGGCGACATCTCGGAGTGATCACTCCCGCATATAGCGCTCGTCGCACGCCATCTTCACTGGCAACGTTCGAGATGTCGCCGCTCCGCGGCTGGAGATTGACCCGATCACAATCCCACAGCTCACGCTGTGGGCTACGTAGATAGCGCCGCTCCGCGGCGCGTACGGCGTCATCCTTTCGGATGACGCCGTGAAGGTCGAAAGCGTGTGTTTGCGATCAGCGTTTCAGCGCAACCGCGCCCGCCGCGGCGAGGATGATGCCGAGCATCATCAAGGCCAGCGGCGACACCATTGGGATCGGTAGCGGCGTGATGTTCGTGATGGCGGTGGAGCTGTTGTTGCCGGCGTTCGGGTCGGCTGTTGATGCCGTGACGGTCGCGGTGTTGCTGCTCGGTGCGACCGGTGCACCGGGTGCGATGTTCACCACGATGGCGAACGTGGCCGAGGTGCCGGCGGTGAGCGTGGCAATGGAGCAGGAGACGGTACCTGTTCCGCCGGAGGGCGGGTTGGCGCAGATGAACGCCGGGCCGGTCGGCTGCGTCTCCGAGACGAACGTCATGTTCGGAGGCAGCGTGTCGTTCATCACCACGGCCGAGGCATCGGAGGGGCCGTTGTTCGTGACCGTGACGTTGTAGGTGAGGTTCGACCCCGCGGCGGCGCTCGCCGCGGCAGTCTTGACGATGGAGACGTCGGCGCTCTGCGTGACGGTCGTGTTCGCGGTGGCGCTGTTGGCGCCCGGTCCCGGATCGGTCGAGGCCGTGCTGACGTTGGCCGTGTTCGATACCGTCCCCGTCGCGCCCGGATTGATGTGTACGGTGATTGAGAACGTTGCCGAGCCGCCGTTGACGAATGACGCCAGCGAGCAGGTGATTGTGCCGGTGCCGCCGACCGCGGGCGTGACGCAGGAGAACACCTGCCCGGTGCTCTGCGACTCGGACACAAACGTCGCGTTGGCCGGAACGGCGTCGGTGAGCGAGACGCTCGCCGCGTTCGACGGGCCGCCATTCGTCAGCGTGAGGCTGTAGGTGATGTTGGTTCCCGCGGTTGCCGTCGCTGGTCCGCTCTTGGTGATGGTCAGATCGGCGGTCGATGTAACGGTCGTGACCGCCGTCGCGCTGTTGTTGCCGGGGTTGGTATCGGCATTCGGACCGGAGATGGTGGCGGTGTTGCTCAGGGTCCCGGCGGCGCTCGGATCGATGTTCGCCGTCAGCGTGAACTGCGCACTCGCCCCGGAGGCGAGATTGCCGATCGTGCCGATTGAACAGGTCACGCTGCCGTTGCTGCCAACGCTGGGGGTACTGCAGACAAACGTCGGGCCCGTGTTCTGCACAATCGAGACGAACGTCGTTCCTGCCGGCAGCGGATCGGTCCACGTGGTGGGTGCTGAGGTGTCAGGGCCGTTGTTCGAGGCCGTGATGGTCCAGGAGATCGGGCCGCCGGAGGCAGCGGTCGCGGGCCCGGTCTTCGTAATGGCCAGATCGCTCGAGTTTACGGTGAAGGCGAACAGACTGCTGTTGTTATCGGGATTCAGGTCGGTGGTTTTTGACGACACGTTGGCGGTGTTCGAGAACGTGGTGTTGGATGCCGTCCCCGGAGGGATATGTCCGGTGAGAGTGAAGGTCGCGCTCGCGCCTGCGGTGAGGGAGGCGATGGTGCAGGTGATCGTGCCACCGGAGCCAACACTGGGATGGCTGCTGCAATCGAATGCCGGTCCGCTGTTCTGGGCGATCGAGACGAACGTCATCGTGCCCGGCAGCGTATCGGTAAGTGAGAAGCTGTTGGCCGGGTCGGGGCCGGCATTGTTCACCGCGATCGTATAGGCAACGTCGGTGTTGGGCGCCGCGCTTGACGGGCCGAGCTTCTGGACTCCGATGTCGGCTTGGGGAATGGGAACCGTCACGGAAGCCGCTCCGGAGTTGTTCTCGGTATTGGGGTCGGCGGGTACCGACGAAGCGGTAGCGATGTTCGTGAAGGTCGTGCCCTGCGGCGTGGCTGGAGGGATGTTGGCGATGAACGTGAAATCCGCGCTCGATCCCGCGGGGAACGTGGCGATGGTGCAGGTGACCGTGCCGTTCGTGCCGACGGCGGGCTGACTGCTGCAGTCAAACGCCGGGCCGTTGTTCTGGGTCGCGGAAACGAAGGTCATCCCCGGCGGCAGCGGGTCGGTGAGCGAGACAGTGGTTGCATCGCTATCGCCGACGTTGAGGATGGTTACATCGAACGACACGTCACTGCCGGCCGCCGCGGTCGACGGGCAGCTTTTTGTGACCGCCAGGTCGGGTTGCGCGAATGCCGCCGGAACGAGTCCGGCAATGGCGAGGCAGGCGACGAGAGAAAGGAGAATCGTTCGTTTCACGGGCGCAAGCCTACAGTAACTTATCCAGTGCTGTGAACTCCCGACCCTGCGACTCCGCCACCGCTTTATAAGTGATTTTCCCGCCATAAACATTGACGCCCTCGGCGAGACCGGTGTCGGAAATCGCGTTCTTGAATCCCAGCGAGGCCAGCTTCCGGGTATACGGCAACGTCGCGTTCGTCAGAGCGATCGTCGAGGTGCGCGGCACCGCCCCCGGCATGTTGGCGACGCAGTAGTGAATCACGCCGTCGACTTCGTAGACAGGGTCGGAGTGTGTGGTCGCATGCGCCGTTTCGACGCAACCACCCTGATCGATGGCGACGTCGACGATGACCGATCCCTTTTTCATGCTGCTGACCATCTCCCGCGTCACCAGCTTCGGCGCCGAGGCGCCGGGGATGAGCACGCCGCCGATGAGCAGGTCGGCGCGGCGGCAGGCATCGGCGAGATGTGCCTTGTTGGATGCCAGCGTCTGCACGGTGCCGCGGAAGATGTCGTCGATCTGGCGGAGACGGTCGAGATTCGTGTCGAGGATGGTGACGCGCGCGCCCAGGCCGACGGCCATCTTCGCTGCGTTCGTGCCGACCACGCCGCCGCCGATGATCACGACGTCGCTGGGCAGCGTTCCCGGTACGCCCCCGAGCAGCACTCCTCGGCCGTTGTTCGGCTTGTGCAGGTAATACGCGCCGACATGGATCGACATGCGGCCGGCAACCTCGGACATCGGTGTCAGCAGCGGCAGCGTGCGCTTCCGTTCGTCGGTGATCGTCTCATAGGCGATTCCGGTGATCTTCTTCTTCAGCAGCGCCGCGGTGAGGTCGGGGACCGGTGCCAGATGGAGATAGGTGAACAGGAGCTGGCCCTCTTTGAGACGCGCCAGATCCGCCGCGATCGGCTCCTTGACCTTGACGATCATGTCGGACTGCTCGTAGACGGCGTCGGCATCGGAAAGGATCGTTGCGCCAGAGGCGGCATACTCGCCGTCACCGAAGCCGCTGCCGTTGCCGGCGCCGGACTGCACATAGACTTTGTGACCGTCTGACGTGAGGTCCTGAACGCCCGAGGGCGTCATCCCCACGCGGTATTCGTTGTCTTTGATCTCGGTCGGTACGCCGATGCGCATTGGCTTCGTTCTCCGTCAATCGTGATCGCGCAAGCTCCGCGCGGCGGGCGCATTCTACGCGGTCGCGGAGTTGCAGGGTTGCAGGGTTTCGAGGTGTATGGGGCCGCGAGACCCTGCAACTTTGCGTTTGTTATTCAAGTCTTACCCAGCAACCCAGTAACCCAGCACCGCGAGACCGCGCAACCACGTCAGTGTCCGCGCCGCCCGGCGAACCGGCCTGTCTGCGGTGTCGTTGCCGGCCTCCAGCCGATATCGAACAACTCGTTGAGCGTCAAATCGACCTTGTCCGCCGGAAGATCGGCGCTGATGTTCGGCTCCATCAGCAGGTTCGGCGACGCGGAGGTATCGAAGTGGTACATCGAGGAGCCGCCTGCGAATATTGGCGGAACGTAGAGTCTCGGATGCCCGCCGGCATCGGCGCCGGCGACAATCGTCGGATCCAGATAGAGCATCGCGGTCACGTTCGAAGAAAGCGCGGCGCGGATGGCGGCGCCATCGGTCTGGGTGACGCCGATCGAGGGAATCGTGATTGTGGAGTCTGTGCCGTCGAACGGCCCGAAGCCGCCTGCCGTGGTGTTGGCGACGATCACGGCGATTGCTCCCGCCAGTTGTGCGTTCTTCGTCTTTACGGTCAGGGGGCAGGCTCCTCGGTCGATCAAGGCAATTCGTCCCGTGATCGCCCCGCCATTCGTGATTGCCGTGCATCCGTCGGCGGGGACGGAGGCCGCCACGGTTCCCGTCAGGCCCCCGACGGTGAGATGGGGGCCGAAGGTTGCGCCGCTGATCGAATACGTCTTCACCAGTGAAGCGGGTGCGAGGATGTTCAGGCTCGGTTTGGGATCCAGGAACTTCAGGGCCGCGGCGGTCGTCGAGTCGCCATCCCAGACGACTTTCTGGTCGTTGGTTGCCGATGTGAGGCGTTGTGCGTCGGTCATCTGGCTCCAGTGGATTCCGGCTGTGGCATCGAGCATGTGCTGCTCGAAAGCGCTCGGGAAGTTGCTGCTCATGGCGCCGGTCGTTCCATCGGTCACGCCCGCGAATCCAAGACCGTGTCCAAGCTCGTGAAGAAGGACGACCAGGAGGTCTTCTTTGGTGCCATGGTTTCCATCCAGGCCGTAGTACCAGCCCGTTCCGCCGAGACAGTTGGGCGTGTCGAGATCGCTGTTGAACCTCGCCTTAATGTGAGCGGATCCAGCCAGGAGGTCTTTGCCGGCGATGGCATTGGCCAGGGCGACGGGATACCAGACGTCCTGCTGCGGCGCATTGTCGAAGTTTCGGACGATTCTCGTGGCGCTGGCCTGACCGAGTACCCCGGCGCTCGAACTGCAAGTGAGACTGGCGAAACCGGCGTCGACGCGAATGTCGACCCTGGAATCGATCAGGGCGCCCCAGATATCGGCCGCGCGCTGAAAAACGTTCAAACGCTGCTGGCCGAGAGTCGTTCCGGTATTGCCACCGACAGGCGCCACGACCGTGGCGTCGTTGAACCCCGCTCCCGGGGCGTCAGAGTTTTGAATGATGAGGCGGGCGTTGGCGAACAAGCTGGTTGTGGCCAGACAGAGAACGCTGACGATGACCGTTGCAATGACGACTCGTCTCATGGCTACCTCTCCGTGGTTCGTGCCCCACGCCAACCTCGGATCATGGAACTGTGCGGTCTCGTGGTCGTGCCCACCCCGAGACCGCGCAACCGCGCGACCCCGAGACCGCAACATCAATGTCCGCGGCGGCCGGCGAACCGGCCTGTCTGCGGTGTCGTGGCCGCCTTCCAGCCGATGTCGAACATCTCATTGAGCGTCAGATCGACCTTGTCCGACGGGAGATCGGAGTTGACGTCCGGCTCCATGAGCAGATTCGGCGTAGCGGTGACGTCGAAGTGGTACATGGAGGAGCCGTCGGCGAACGTCAACGGTACGTAGAGCTTCGCATGGCCGCTGACATCCGCGCCGGCGAGGATGGAGGGATCGGCAAAGAGGATCGCGCTGACGGTCGTGGTGAGCGCTGCCCGGATGGCGGCACCATCCGCCTGGCTGATGGCGATCACAGGGATGTGGATGACAGTTCCCGAGCCATCGTCGCCCGGGGCTATGCCGCCCGCGGTGTTATTCGCGATGACCACTGCTGTTGCTCCCGCCAACTGCGCATTGTTCGCTTTTGTGACGAACGTGCAGGTGCCTCGGTCGATCAAGGCAATTCGTCCGATGACCGCGCTACCGTTGGTGATGGCACTGCATCCGTCGGCGGGGAGCGTGGCGGCGACGGTTCCGTTGAGCCCGGTGACCGTGATCGGTGTTCCGAACCCCGCCGTGTTGATCTGGTAGGTTTTCGCAACGGAAGCGGGAGCGCTGATACGAAACGTTGGCGTCGGTCCGAGGAACTTCAAGGCGGCGGTCGTTGTCGAGGCGCCATCCCAGACCACGTTCTGATCGTTGGTGGACGAGGTGATGCGCTGGCCGTTCGTCATCTGACTCCAGTGAAGTCCGGTCGTGTTGTCGAACATGTGTTGTTCGAAAACGCTCGGGAAGTTGCTGCTCATGGCACCGGTCGTTCCGTTGGTTACGCCGGCGAATCCGAGCCCGTGTCCCAGCTCGTGGAGAAGGACGACCAACAGGTCCTCCTTGGTGCCGTGGTTGGTGTCGAAGCCGTAGTACCAGCCCACTCCGCCGAGACAGGTGGGTGAATCGATCTGGCTGCTGAACTGCGCCTGAATGTGAGCTCCGCCGTTGTTCAGGTCCCGCCCGGCGAGTGCATCGGCCAGTGCGATCGGATACCAGACGTTCTGCTGCGGTGCGTTGTTGAAGTTCCGGACGATCTTTGTAGCGCTGGCCTGGCCGAGCACCGCGGAGGTCGTGCCACAGTCGAGAGAGGCGAAACTCGCGTCGACGAGGATGTCGACCTTGGAGTCGATCAGAGCGCCCCAGATGTCGGCCGCGCGCTGAAAGACGTTCAGGCGCTGCTGGCCGAGCGTCGTTCCGTTATTGCCGCCGACAGGCGTGGCCGAGGTAGTGTCGTTGAAGCCGACTCCCGGCGCGTTGGTGTTTTGAATGACGAGGTGAGCGTTGGCAAACGCGCTCGCCGCCGCCAGACAGAGAAGTGCGGAGAGGAAGAGTTTTCTCATGATCAATTCTCCGGCTTGACAGGCGCCGCCGCGCTCTTCGTGGCCGAAAGGAACTTGCGCGCGGCCGCTTCGTTATTGACGCAGGCGTGCGAGCGCGTGCCGTCGTCGTTGATGCGGACCATCACGACCTCATGATTCGGCGCGTCCATCGTGACCATGCCGCCGGCGGCCATGGTCTCCTGCTGCTGGGCCGCCGGAAACAATGCCGTCAGAGGCACCGGCGAGGTGGTCTGGCTTGCGCTGTTCGAAACCGCTGTGACTTGCTTCGTCTTCGTTTTGGACTTGGATGCGGGGAAGGCTCCTATGGTGACAAAGCTGACGATGACCGCGGCAATGATGATTCGTTTCATGGCTAGCTCTCCGTAAGTGTGATTAAGACGCGGCTAGTGTCCGCGCCCTGCGCGTTTCATTCGATTCGTGGACCTCGCTCGGATGTTGAACTTGACCGCACAAAAGGAGGCGCGGGGAAAGGTTATTCCGTGTAACCTCATCGTGTCATCGCTCCGCGACAGCGCGCTTTTGCCGGCGTCCCTCTCAGACCGACATTCCATCTCCATCAATGACCGCGATCTTACGCGCTAACCGCCCTGGCGTGTGCCCCAGCCCGGTTTTTGCTACTCTCTCTCCGCCATGACGGACTGGAAAACAAACCTCGTTAACGATGCCGGCGGCATCGCCGCACTTCTTCGCGAAACCAAAACCATCGCAGTTCTCGGGATCAAACCGGAGACGCATTCCGATCAGGCGGGATTCTACGTCCCCGCGCACATGGATGCGGCAGGTTATGACGTGATCCCCGTTCCGGTGTACTACCCCGAGGTGACGGAGATCCTCGGCAAGCCTGTGTTCCGCACGCTGGCCGGTATCGGGCGGCCGATCGATATGGTCAACGTCTTCCGCAAGCCGAGCGATATCCCGGCGCACGTCGACGACATCCTCGCGGCGAAGCCGAAGAGCGTCTGGTTCCAACTCGGCATCCGCAATGATGAGGCGGCGCAGAAGCTGGCCGAGGCCGGCATCAAGGTCGTTCAGGATCGCTGCCTGATGGTCGAAGAAGGACGGCTGCGGCGGTAATCGGCTGACGTGTCGTTGACGAGGTAACCCCTGGGAGCGCGGGCGTCTCGCCCGCGTTTAATGCCTGGCATTCTGTTGCTTTCAAGCGCGGGCGAGACGCCCGCGCTCCCAGGGGGGCTACTGCCCAACTTGCGTCGTAATGTCGTCGTCAGGCGGGAATACTTTGCGCTTTGCGATGCGGTGTACAAACCCTTCCACCGGCTCGCCGAAGATGAGGATGATCAGGGCAAAGGCGAGGGCGATGAGCGCCGCAATCCACTGGCCGGCACCGGATGCGATTCCCAGCGAAGCCACGACCCAGATCGAGGCGGCTGTCGTGAGTCCATGCACCGTCCCGTGATCGGCCTTGAGGATCGCGCCGCCGCCGAGAAATCCGACGCCGGCGATGATGCCCTGAATGGCCCGGCTTACTCCATCGATGTGATTCGTCGCCGGAGAGAAGCGGACCACGACAAGCACGACCAGCGCCGCTCCCAGCGAGACCAGCGCGTGCGTGCGCATCCCGGCCGGCTTCTGCCGCACTTCGCGATCAAGACCGATGCACGCGCCGACCAGCGCTGCGACAAAGAGCCGGAGCATGACATCCATCGTGTCCGCCGGGAGGGTAGGCATGGGGAGATTGTGTCACAAGCGAAGCAGAAGGAGCGCTGGCGTCCCGCCGCCGCGTGGGTTGCGTGGGTGAGATTGGCGTCATAGCCCGCGGGGCGGGCGGCGCGAGGAGTGCCAGAGCGCGAGGATCTCGATTCCGGGTGCGGTATTGCGATAGTAGACGTAGTACCGCGTTCGCGGCAGAAAGATGCGCCGCATGAACTTCTGCTTTCGTGTTGGGACAAGTATGCCGATCTGCGGCGTTTGCAGCAGCAATTCGAATGTCTCTCTCAGTTCTTCTTGGAGGGCTTGAGGCGCTTTATCGCGGTGAACCTTCCACCACTCATGCGCTTCCGCGATTTCGCGGCGAGCCCTCGCCGAGATGAGGAGGGGCCACAGGTCGTTATCCGTCATCGCGAAGGCTTATTGCGCGCAACTCAGCGAAGAGCTGTTCCGCGGTGACGCACTCGCCGCGCTCGATCTCCGCGATGCTCTGCTCCAGAGCATCTTCCTCCTCGGGAGAGAGCTCGTACTCCTCGTCATCCTTCGGTACAACGACGAAATTCACCGTCGTTCCATCCGGATACGACTCCTGATCAACCTCGATGCGGCCCTTCGAAAATGTTCCTCGCATGCCAGCTATCGTACCTCGGGGTCGCGCCACGTTCCATTGCGAAGTTGTTCGAGGAACTCGAAAGCATCCATTCCTTCGCCACGTTCCGCCTCCTCCATTGCAGCGTCAAGCTCTGCCAGCTCTTCAGCGTCAAGCTCTATCTCTTCCTCAGTCTCTGACGTTTGCTCGCAGCCGCTGCGAAGACGCCGTAGGACTTCGTCTCCGTCGATGTACTCGCCCCGCTCGACTGCGTCGGCGCGGTCATCGAGTTCGGCGATCTCCTCGCGGCTCAGCTCGACTACCTCTTCAACGTCTGGTGGCTTGCGTTTCCTCACGCCCTCAATGGTACCTCGGCTCCCACCGCTTTGCTCTTCGCCAACAGCCTTGTCAGCCACAGATTCGTCATCTTCTCCACCACCGTATTCTGGCGGAGTCGCGCACGCAGGTTGGTGAAGTCGACCTCGTCCAGGTGCTGGTCCTGGTTGAAGCAGGAGAAGACGAATGACTCCTTGCCGGTGACCGGGTCGACGTGGCGCTGGAGGCACTGAGCGCAGACCTGTTTCATCATGCACTGCATCGGCGAGTTGATGGATCCGATGCCGACGTGCTGGTCGCTGAGATACGGAGCGAGAACGCCGTGGCGCGCGTCTTTGACGGCGCGCATCATCCCGTCGGAGCCGATGGCGATGAGGCGGTTCACCTTGCGCAGGTCGAACTCCGGCGCGTTCTGGGCGTAGGCCAGCATCGACTGCACGATGTTGCCGGTGAAGCCGCGGTCCTGCGGCCGGCGCGGCGCGATCGGATCGCCGGCGTCGACCGACCAGATCACCTGATCGGTGCCCGCTTCGATCTCGTCGCGCTTGAAGACGTCATCCTTCTTCTTGTAGCCGGCGAAGTAGACCACCTTGCAGCCGTTCAGTTTGAACGCCCGGGCGATGGAGAAGAGCACCGCGTTGCCGAGGCCGCCGCCGGCGAGAAGAACCTTCTCGTTGCGGGGGATCTCGGTGGGCGCGCCGGTCGGTCCCATGACCACCACGGGCTCGCCGGGCTTGAGCTGTGCGCAGAGGCGCGACGAACCGCCGAGCTCGAGGACGATGAGCGACAGCAGGCCGCGCTCCGGATCGGTCCAGGCGCCGGTCAGGGCGATCCCTTCCATCGTCAGCCGTGTGCCGTCGACTACCGGCGCGTTCGCTTCGAAATTCTGCAGGCGGAAGAACTGGCCCGGCTCGAAATGCTGCGACGCGAACGGCGCCCGGACCACCACTTCGATGATCGTCGGTGTGAGCCGGTTGACCGCGTGAACGACTGGGAGGAGACCATCGTCGAGTGTCCGCAGCAGATCTTTCCACTGCACCTCGCGCTTCGCCTGAGCCGCGGCTGAACGCTCGAGCTGCATCAGCTCACGGGCGAAGAGCTGCGCGATGTGCGGATAGCCGTCCTTGGCCGATGCCATCGCCTTGACGACGTTTCCGGCATATCGGGGATGGTTGTCGCCATAGAACGAGATCACCTTCTCCCGTGACGACGGATGCTGATACGAGGTGAAGAAGCCGCGCTCGCGGTTGGCATCGACCTCGATCAGCTCCGGCGCGGCATCCAGGCTGGAAACCGCGTAGCTCTGGAAGAACTGCCCGTACTTGTCGAGCTTGAACGTGCCGGGATGCTCTTTCTCGTAGATCACGTTCGGGCTCGTTCCCGCCGCCACCATGACGCTGCGCGCGGCCAGCTCGATGACGTTGCCCGAATCCTTCCAGCGGCCGTCTTCGACGGTCTGTTTCGCGAAGATGAGCGACTTCACATGCCCGAACTCATCGCCGATCGCTTCCACCGGCGAGAGTCCCTCGGCATAGGCGATCCCTTCCTCGAAGGCCTTGATCACCTCTTCGTGATTGAGCCGGTACGCCGGCGCGTCGCTGATCAGCTTGCGGTAGGCGATGGTCACGCCGCCCCATTCGCGAACCAGCGGGATGAAGTTCGGTTTCTCCCCCGCCTCGGATGCGCGCAGGCGCTCGGCGCGGATGGCCCGGCCATGAGCGAGGAACTCGTCGAGAATGACCTGCTCCTCGCCGTCATAGCCGCCGCGCACGACGGACTCGCCGAACTCGTCGCAGAGCGTTTCGTAGCGGTCGAGGGTTTTTTGTACCTGTAACGGGTAGTAGGCGAACAGCTCCGTGGCCGTATCGATCGCCGTCAGGCCGCCGCCGATGACGATGGCCGGCAGGCGCACCTGCAGGTTGGCCATGGCCGACTTCTTGCCCGCTCCGGTCAACTGCAGCGCCATCAGGAAATCGCTGGCCTTGCGGATGCCGCGGATGAGGTTGTTCTTCATCCGCACGATCGTCGGCGTACCGGCGCCGGCGGCGATGGCGATGTGATCGAAGCCGAGCTTGCCGAAGGCGTCCTCGATCGTCAGCGTGCCGCCGAAGCGCACGCCGCCATAGAAGCGGATGTTGTTCTTCCGCTCCAGGGCGATGCGGATGACTTTGAGGAAGTTCTTGTCCCAACGGACGGTGATGCCGTACTCGGAGACGCCGCCGAAGCCGGCCAGGATGCGCTCGTCCAGTTCGTCCCAGAGCGTGGCCCGGGCGTCGCGGATGGGCTCGCGCAACCATTTCTCACTATTCGTTTCTTGCAGCGGCTCGATCTTCAGTCCGTCGATTGCCACGACGCCGAAGCCCTCGTTGGCAAGGAAGTGCGCCAGCGTGTATCCGGCCGGACCTAGGCCGACGACGAGCACGTTCTTGCCGTTGTACGGGAGCGCCATCGGGCGGCGTACGTTGATCGGGTTCCAGCGCGTCAGCAGCGAATAGATCTCGAAGCCCCACGGCAGCCATAGCACATCGGTCAGCGCGCCGGTCTCGATCTGCGGGATGTTCACCGGGTCCTGCTTCTGGAAGATGCACGACTTCATGCAGTCGTTGCAGATGCGGTGGCCGGTGCCGGGGCACATGGGGTTGTCGATCATCACCATGGCCAGGGCGGCGATGGAGTCGCCGTCTTTGCGCAGCACGTTCATCTCGCCGATGCGCTCGTCGAGCGGGCAGCCCGTCAGCGGTACACCGAGGGGATTGACCTTGAGCTTGTCGTCTTTCTCGAAGATGCCGGTGGCGCAGGAGTCTTTCTTCCGTTCGTGGCAGTAGATGCAGTAGTTGGCCTCGTCGGTGACCTCGCGCGGCGTCATGCGCGGATCGGTGAGCTTGAATCCGTCGCGGCGGCGGTATTCATCGTGCGGCCCGACGACGGTGTTTTCGTCGACGGTTTCGGTCTCGACCAGATGATCGAAGACGATCGGCTTCGGGAGCCGGAATGAGGTCCAGCCGTCGAAGCGTCCGCCTTTCCACTGCGCGGCCAGCCAGTCGACTAGGAGATCGCCGAGGGCGTGGACCGCCGCGGCCTCGCGTGCAATCGCTTCAGGCGACTCAACCGACTGGCGATAGACGATGGTCTCCGCGAATGCCCCCGACGCCTGCAGCTCGTTGCGCAACTGCCCAAGCGCCGCGCGCGTCTGCGCCGACGGCGCAGGCGTCTTGGCGCTGCGCGGATACTCCCGTTCGAAGTCGAGCAGCCGGTTGGCGGTAACGGCGAGGGCGTACTCGAGATCGCGCTCCTGCCCTCCGGCGATGGCGTGCACGAGGATGTCGATGGCGGCGCTGGCGGCGCCCGCTGGAACGTCCTGAACCTTGGCCACCCGTTTGGCGACGAACTCTTTCTTGAACCGCGCCACCTCGGCATCGCGCAGCGTCCGTGCGGCGACGGATGTTGCATCCGTCTGGAAGAGCTGCTCCAGAAACTTGCCCAACGGCCTGCTGACGGCGATGAGCAGCGCCGACTCTTCCGGCTTGCTCAGCCCCCCGCCGGAAATGCTGCTGTGCACGCCGACGCGATACGACTCGAAGCGCTGATACAACGCCCGGTCGCTCTGCTCGATGTAGCGGTCAAACGCCAGCGCCAGATCCTGCAGGCGTTTGTTGTCATACAGATGGGAGTACTCGAAGTCTTCGATTCCTAGTTTCACAAGTCGCTCCAACATCGAAATCCCCCCATGTCATCCTGAGCCCGGGAGGACGGTAGCAGCGGGACGAACGCGCTCGGAGGGAGAGTGTCACAAACGACGGTGACGGCGCGCACACGATTGCTCTGGCTTGACTCCAAGGGGACGGTGTCACGCGAAGGCGCGAAGACGCGAAGTTGAGAATCGTTGGAACCTAGGCTGTTGCGATGAAAACGCGGGTCAACCGCGTCCCTCCTTCGCGTCCTTCGCGGCTTCGCGTGATCAGTCGACCGGTAGTTCCCCTTCATCCCGAACGACGGTGAGCACGAACCGCTCGTGCTCGGCGGTGATCTCGATTCGTTTCAAGTGAAACTCGACGATATCCATTCACTGCGGACGTTGGGCAGCCATGCGCCTCGCTTTCAGGTATTCATATAAGCCGCCGCCGAATACCCCATACACAATAGCAATCCACAGCGGAACGGTGAAGAACGTGGTTATTGCAATAGTCCAAAACACACATCCGCCCGCACACGAAAAACCGACGCGTCGAAACAGTCGCCACCACCAGCCCCAGATTAACGGGAGTGTCAGAGAGATTGATCCGAACGCGTACGCATAGAACGCGGCAAACAGTGGAACGAGTATGACCACTCCGGATCCGCCAAACGGCGAGTTTGGCTGCTGAGAAAAAGCGATGCCCGCTATGAGCCCAAAGGTGATGCCGCAAACGGCACCCACAATGTGTGCGCGCCGTAGCCGCCGTCGCGCGGCATCACGAACGTCCTGCTCTTCGACAGCGGCAGCGTGAGCTCGCTGGGCGATCTCGTGGTTCGCTTCGGCTCGGGCCAGGTTTGCACATGAGTAGCAGAGCGTTGCTCCTCCAACGTCGTTGGCGCACGATCGACAGGCCCCTTTTCCGCACCGAGAACACATACTGACGGCAGGCTGAGAAGGATGCTCGAAGCAGTTCACGAATCCTCCTTGAAAGTGTGACCGACGGGCGCACACCATTTGTGGAATCCAAGCATCACCGTGGTAATCGACTTCAATAAAGGAGTGTCGCTCGGACAGCTTTCCATACCCTTGGCCGTAAAAACGTCGTGTGCCTAGTGTGCGCCGGAAAGGGTCACGCGGAGACGCGGAGACGCGGAGACGCGGAGTTGAGAATCGGTTTGAGCTTCGTCTTTCACCGTCCCTCCTCCGCGTCTCCGCGCCTCCGCGTGAACTTCTTTGGTCAGGAGTTATTATCATCCTGTGAAGTACTTGGTTGTAGAACGCCGGGAGGGCGAAGAGGGCGGATAACCATATATGGACTTTTGTGACGAGCTCCGGCCGTGCCTGTCGCAATCCGGGAACCAATGTGGCACAGACACTCTTGTCTGTGCCCCGGCCGCAGCCGCGGCCGCTGAGGGCTTGCGATCTGAGTCGTGGCGAGACCCGGCACAGACAAGAGTGTCTGTGCCACATTGGTCCCCTGAACTTGCGCAACCGTACGGTTGCGCGTTACGACGCAACCCGGAGGTTGCACATGACGGATCAGATCCGGAAACAGATCGAGCTTCGCGCACCGCAGTCGCGCGTCTGGCGGGCGCTGTCGGACAGGACCGAATTCGGTGCCTGGTTCGGCGTTCGCTTCCCGGCGGGGACATTCGTCCTCGGCGAGACGGTGAGCGGGAACATTACCTATCCCGGCTACGAGCACGTGGTCATGGACATCGAGATCGTCGAAGTCACGCCGCAGCGGACGCTGGCCTACCGCTGGCATCCGTATTCGGTCGATTCGACGATTGACTACTCATCCGAGCCGACGACGCTGGTCACCTTCACGCTCGAAGCGACGCCAGCGGGAACGCTGCTCACGATCGTCGAGTCGGGCTTCGACAACATCCCGCTGCATCGCCGCGACGACGCGTTCCGCAGGAACGACAGCGGCTGGGCCGAACAACTGGTCAACATCGAGCGCCATGTCACCGCGACGCAGTAACGCCGCGCTCCAGCAGTCCGCCCCGATCTTCGCCGCCCTCGTCGACGCCACGCGCCTGCGTGTCGTGGCCGGCCTCTCCGATGAAGGGCCGCTCTCGATCACGCAACTGGCCGAGGGTTCCGAGGTGACGCGTCAGGTCGTGACGAAACACCTGGGCGTACTCGCCGCCGCGGGAGTGGTCGATGACTTCCGGCAAGGCCGCGAGCGGGTCTGGGAACTCAAAAAGCCAACAACTCGAGCAGGCGAGGCGCGCGCTCGACTCGATCTCGAAGCATTGGGACGAGGCGCTGGAGCGGTTACGGTTGATGGTCGAGGAGTGAGCGTGCGGTTCAACGTTGGTCTCCACGTCAAACGCGAAGGCAACTGTGAGAAACAGGTTCGACATTCGCGCGAGACGCAGTCGCGTTCGTGTCAAATGAGTTTGATTTGCGAGGTCAAATACGGGCCCATTCATGTCGAACGGGTGTGACCTTCAAGGTGGTTCGTGACCGCATTCATGTCGAACGGGATCGATATGCAAGGTCACTCGTGACCGCATCCATGTCGAACGGGATTGACCTTCAAGGTCGTTCGTGGCCGCATGCATGTCGAACGGGATTGACCTTCAAGGTGGTTCGTGACCGCATTCATGTCGAACGGGATCGACCTTCAAGGTGGTTCGCGTCCACCTTCAAGGTCGCTCGCGTCCACCTTCAAGGTGGTTCGTGACCGCATTGATGTGGAACGGGATCGACCTTCAAGGTGGTTCGCATCCACCTTGATGGCGGACGGAATCCACCTTCAAGGTGGTTCGCATCCACCTTGAAGGTCGAACGGGATCGATATGCAAGGTGGTTTGCGGACGTTTGAAAATCGGACCAAGTCGTGTTCGAAGTGTCCGGAATTCGTACGCTTGCGGCGGTCGTAAAGGTCGCAGGATGTCCAGTAACTCATTGATTCAGCAGAGAGTTCCTTCCGCGTCCCTCCTCCGCGTCTCCGCGCCTCCGCGTGAAAGTCAACCGCCACCCGTGTAACCGCACACGCCCATTCGAGGCGAGTTCACGATCGGCAGGATTGCTTCCTCACCGCAGTTGTGATCGCCGGCATGTGCGTCACAGAAGAACGCGTCAAACTCGCTGAAGCAATGGGCGCACAGCACGCTCGCGGTTTCCTGGCATCCAGAACACGGCCAAACCGGATTGTCGTTTCTGGCCAGGAGCCTCACGCTCTCCCGCCGGCTGGGAGCCTGGCGGTGCGCGACGACTTTGAGGCGAAGGTGAGTCGTCGAACCGTAGTCGTATTCGTAGGAGAACATACTTCCCTCCGGCGGCAAGCTTGCCGACAGGCGAGCGTTCATGCTGCGCTCGTTCGGGTCCGGCCCGAAGAATCCGTCGCTCATGGCCACGACGTACCGGATGGGGCCAACCTCGAACGCGCTGAGGTGACCACAACACTCCAGCCAGATACCTCGAAGGAAATCATCGAGTTCGCGCAATGTGGCGTTTGCTTTGACGTCGACATCCAGCCAGAACGGACTGCCGGGCACATCGACTCGAAGCTGTACTACCGCGGCGATGCTCTTTCCCTCGGGATGCGCACATTCCGACAGATGACGAAGCATCTGGCGCTTCGAATAGGCAACGCCGCACAAACTGCATTTGCCATGTGATTCCTCTCTCGTGGCCATGGTGGAACCTCCGTCCCGAGGAGCTCTTTTCTCGCCCCCATGATGAATGAGAACGCCTCTTCCGGCCAGGGCTGTATTGACTGCCCTCCCGGTTACCTCCATGGATCTATGCCGGAGGACCGTGCTCCTCTTCGAGAGCGTTCCGGTTTTGACGGAGAGGGCCATGGCAATATCCGTCAGGGAAAAACCGCTATCGGAAAGCGCAACGGCCCTCCCGCCAAGGCACATTGTTCGCGAAAGTACGCCCATGGCGCTACTGCCGATTTCAGGTCGCCGTCATCGAAAACGAAAATCATTCCGCGATATTGCCATGGCAATATCGAGGAACAGAATTTCTTTCTCGAGGGGGCCATGACGTCATCACATCGCCACGGCATGGTTGAAAACAACATCCAAGGATCGCTTTTCCCCGGCTGGCAGTCTTTCGGAGGAATGAAAAACAATCTGGCATATTGCCATGGCCCTATCGAAGAACGAATTTTGGTTCTCGAGGAAGCCACGGGGTTATCACGTCATCAGACATCGCCTGAAAACAACATCCAAGGATCGCTTTTCACCGTTCAGCGGCCTTTTGAAGAAGAAAAAACGGCTCCACGGGAGGGCCATGGCCCTACACCATAAAAAGAAATGCTTCTCAGGGCTGAGACCCTGGTTTTATCATGAAGGAATGACCCTTCCACGACAGATCGATCCTGATGCCGTGCTCTTCGGCGCGATTCTCCGGCGCGAGCGGCAAGCTCGCGGTTGGACGATTCGCAAGCTCGCACAGCGCGCCGGTATGAACCACCAGTACCTCGGCGTGGTCGAGGCAGGCCTGAACGTTCCCAGTCTCTCCCTGATCATGGAGGTATGCGAGGTCCTCGGCGCGGATGCGGGGGCGATGATCCGCGAGGTGGCGGAGGCGCGGAAGAAACCGCAGGCGTAGGCTACCGCGCTCAGTCAGCGATTGAGCGGCCATGCTCCACCGGAAAGCATCACGCGGAGACGCGGAGTTGAGAATTGGTTCGGGTACGTGTGTCCAGAGCTTCGCTTCGTGGTGCGTGACTGCTCCGCTGGAGGGTAGGTGCAGTCGATAAGACCGCACCTACCGATCCAAAGGCGGACTAAGCGCCTACAGGATGCGCCGGAGCCCGAAGAGCTGCAACACGACCGCGAGTTTTGGCCAGTTCCTGAGACGCGTAAAAGACATCCTCGCCCACCTGCGTCGCAGCCCAGTTCTGGTTCTCCGCGGATTCGGAACGGAGCAACCACATCGTCACGATCGTGTCATCCTCAGAATAGTATTGGCCAGCCCAGCATGTGAGACTGTTGCGGTCTCCGTACTGATTGCTCCAAAGTACAAGCCACCCAACCGCTGGATCGGTGTCATCATTGACGTACCCGGTGAGATCGTAGATCCCCCGGGCGTTTCCCACGGCTGTCTGGTAGGTTCCCGAGACAGAGCCATTCTGCGAAGTTATTGTCAACATGGAGCCCAACTCGTTGTAATACGTCCCGTCGATTGCCATGATGGTTCTCCTTCATTCCTAAGGAGTGTCGCATTCGACAGTTTTTCCACCCCCCCGCCGATAAACTGGCTGCGAGTTACCATATCTGCCCGTTTCGCGGGATGGCACCGGAAAGTCGCGCAATGGCGACGGGCCATCTCGGCGACGCTGACAGGTCTGCATGCTCAGCAGGAGCCCGCGGCGCGAACTTACTCCTGCACTCTCCTTCTACCGAAACGTTGCCTTCGGCGGCCGGGGCGGGTTTCGGTGACGTGGAAACTCCAGCGGAGGGTGTAGGGGAGCCAGCCTCTCGTGAAGAGATCGACGACGTCGCCGCGTTTTTTCACCTCGATGTAGACCGAGGGCCACCAGCGGGGGAGGTCTTCGGGGTCGCCGAGGATGTCGAGCACTTCTTGGATGGTTCCGCGGACGCGCCAGCGGGTGATGAAGTGGTAGTCGTCGAGCACGTCTTCTCTACGATGGAGAGTTGGTTGTGGATTCGCAAAAAGCCCTCACCACAGAGACACAGAGATCACAGCGCGGCGTGGTCGCAACCAAACGTGGATGCCGGCGAGGGCGCGGCAAGCACAGCCCCCTCATCCGCCTTCGGCACCTTCTCCCCCAGCTGAAAAGCGCTGGGGGAGAAGGGCTCTCAAGGTTAAATCTTCTTGTCGCGCGCAGAAACCACTGGTTAGTCGTATAGAGGCGTCAACTCTGTGATCTCTGTGTCTCTGTGGTTGATGGGGTTTGGTGACGCGACCCAGATCAGCAACGCCACAGCCACCACCACCTCGACGATCCCGTTCATCATCAGATCGCGTCGGTGGTTTTGCAGCAGATCGGCGGCGTTGCCGAGGAGGATGGATACCGCGATCGTCAACGGATAGGCGAGGAGGTTCGTGCCGAGGATGTAGCGGACGATGACGAAGGCGAGGAGCGTGGTGACCACGGCGGAGACGAGCATCAGGGGCGTCTGCTGCAGGTTGGCGGATCCATCGAGCATGGTGAGGAAGACCATCACCAATCCGGCCACCGCGGGAAGCCAGGGTTTCGAGACGAAGCTGCGCAGGGCCACGATGAAGAGGCCGAAGACGGCGCAGATGACGAGCGTGAGGAGGATCGTCGAGAAGACGCCGGACAGTGCGGGGAGCGGAAGCGCGACAGACTCCGGGGCCTTCAGGCCGAACTGCGAGGCGAGCGCCGGGAATCGCAGTGTGAGGAGCTGTTCGGCGACCCGGAAGATGAGCGCGATGCTGATGGTGGTCAGCGTGGCCACGAAGGCCGACCGGCCGAGGCGGGCGCGTGATTCGCGGCGGGCCAGTTGGAACGCCTGCGGATACGCCGCGGCGATGGCGGCGACGGCCAGGAAGATCGTGCCGAGGTGCAGGCCGACGAAGCGAATGATGTTGATCGTTTGATTGCTGATGAAGGTTTGCCAGGTGATCGAGGTTTTGTACTCGAAGAGCGTCAGCTCCCAGCGCTGGGCCACGCCGAACAGCGGAATGATGGCCAGCGCCAGCGTCCAGCGCAGCGCGCGCTGCCAGGGGAAGCGCTGCCGGCGCATGGCGATGACGAAGCCGGCCACGATGAGGGAGAGGATGGCCAGGGCGCCGAGGGCGCGCAGGATCGTGACGATGATGTTGAGCAGGGTGGTGGGCTCGCGGTAGACGCTGTCGGGCACCTTAACTGTCGTCGTGAATTGCGTGACCTCGGCGCCGGCCACGCGCACGCTGATGCGCCGCCAGGCGTCGGCCACGAGCGGCGTTCGCTCCTGAAAATGAAAGAGCCAGTCGCGCCGGTTCGGTTGCTGGAAGTTGAGCGCTTCTTTCAAATCGAAGGCGGCGGTATCCGCGCCGTAACGCGCGAACGCGGACTGCGCGATGGCCAGCGCCTGCGGTTGTTCGAGACGCGGACCGGCTCGCCGCTCGTCCTGATACTTGTGATAGCCGGCCACGCGCGATCGGCGCGGGTCGACCTCGATGAAGTACTCGTCCTTCACCTGCGGCGCGAAGGAGCGGACCATCCAGGTCGCCGTCGGGATCTTGTTCTGCATCACGCCGGCGAGCGATGGCACGGTCATGCCGTGGCGAAGGATGTAGGCCACGGCCAGGCCGTCGAAGCCGCCCGGCGTGCCGCCGTCTTCGCCCCGCGAGTCGCGGTCCCAGGAGCGGAAGCCTTCGACCGGTGCGGCGATCGTGCGCATGGCGTTGGCGGCCGGCGGCTTCACGGTTGCCGCGATTCGCTTGGCGTCCTCTTTCGTGATGCGGTAGTCGACCGCGTCATCGATCGATGGAGTTTTCAGGGAGGCCGCTCCGATCGCAAGCGCAACGAGCACGATGCAGGCGAGCAGTTTGCCGCGCGTGACCGGCATCGGCGGGAAGGTCCACGCCGGCCGATGCGGCTCTTCTTTCGGTATCGGAACAGGACGGATCGGCAGTGAATCGTTGGAGAGATCCGCATCGGGGACGAAGCCCTTGTTGCGGATATAGAGCGCGATCGAGAGCAGCATCGGGATGGCGAAGACGAGGCTGGCCAGACCGCCGGAGATGACGTAGTAGCGGTTGCCGGAGCGGAGCAGCAACATGGCCGTGTAGAGCGCGTCGACGGTGTAGTGCCAGATGAGCAGCGGCAGGATGCCGAAGCGCATCATCAGGAATCCGATCAGCACGCCGGCGCAGCCGACTTCGATACCGCGGATGTAGAAGGGCTGATTCGGATAGGTGGCGTGGCCGAATCCCCAGATGAAGCCGGCGGCGACGATGGCAGCGACGCGCGACCGGAGCACCTTCTCGAAGAACGGAATCGAAAATGCGCGCGACATGAATTCTTCGCTGAGCGCGGGGAAGAAGCCGGCGAAGAGCACCGCGATCCAGGGGAAGGCGGTGTTGAGCATGTCGTCATACGGCACCTCGGCCGGCGCCCAGGCGCCGAACTTGTCGGCGATGAGATAGAACGCGACCTGGTAGCCGAGGAAGAAGGCCACCAGTGTGTAGCCGAGGATGAAGGCGAGAAAGACGCGCTTCGACGTCAGCGCGCGGCGGTTCCAGATGCGCGCCACGGAAAGCTGGCCCGGCAGCCGCTCGCGGAACATCACTTCGCCGGCGCCAACGACGACCACGAGCATCATCGCCACGCCGATGCCCTGGATGACGGAGCCAAAGGCGAACTTGGTCAGAAAGGCCGGATACGAATCGGTGGTGTTGTAGTCCGCCAGCGCGCTCGGGAACGAATTGAGAGCCGTGCCGGTGACGAGGACGACCGCGGCGATGCCGATGCCGAGGAGCAGGCGGAGCTGGAGATCGCCGCGCAGCAGCCGGATCACGAAGATGGCCACGATGCAGACCATGGTGATGATCAGGAAGACGACGTCGACGTTGCCGGCCAGCAGGTTCTTGGACCGCAGCTCGCGATACGACCGTTCCCACTCCTCGGGGACCTTGATCCGCCGGCTGAAGCTGCTGACGCGGTCGCCGTCGACGGTGACGATGGTGCGGTATGGCGCGCCGGCGGGATGGACGGTGTGCGCATCCCAGGTGAAGATGCGCTGCATCCGATGCGGCAGCCGCCGCTCGCTCTGCGCGACGAGTTGAAGATCGTTGAGGGCATTGATGCTGGTGAGGAACCCTTCCGCAATCTTCCGCGCAGTGGCGATGTCCGGCGAATTGAGGGCGCGGTCCTCGGGGATGCGATCGCTGAAGCCGGTCACTTCGCCGGTCGGGGCGATGCCGACGTTGATCTCTTCTTCCTGCAGCGGACGGAACCAGCGGTGCGACCACGACCAGAGGCGGACGTCGCGTTTGAGGATCTCGTTCGTCGCCTTCAGTCCGAGGGAGCGCTCGAGAAAGATGCGCGCCTCGTCGTCGGCGTCGAAGGTGGCGCTGTGCTTCATCCCTCGGGTATCGATGTGCTGCGAAGCGAGCACGCGATCGGCGATCTGCCGTGACGAAGCGCGGTCGTAACGAAATTCGATCGAAGCCTCGGGGAAGGCGGCGCCGAACCAGTTGATGACGACGAAGATCGAGACCGCCGCGACGGCAAGGCACGCGGCGATGAGGAGCCAGTCGCCGCGTGTGAGTCGTTCCCGGTTCATTCGTCAGTTGTACGGCGCAGAAGCGACGAGGTTGGGCAGTGCAGCGGGAAGGTAGGCCGCGCGAAGGCGCGGCCGGCAATCCAGCCCCACGCAAAAGCGCGGTTTTTTAGCCGCGTTAGCGGCAACAAGACGGTAGCCAGGGGTGCGAGCGTTTTTTGCGAGCACCCCTGGTAAAAAGATGTCATGGTTTTGTGCCGCGTCAGCGGCACTGGAGCCATCGGGGACTCCATCCAGTGCCGCTGACGCGGCACGCTTCCAAGAGACAACGCAAACCAGGGGTGCTCGCAAAAAGCGCTCGCACCCCTGGCTACCTTCTTGAGCCGCTATCGCGGCGGCGAAACGCCCAATCTCCAGGCCCCGCGCTTGGCGCGGGGCTGGATTGTGAGGCGCGCATTCGCGCGCGACCGGTTCGGCGGCCCAATCCGATCCTTGCATGAGATCGAGTCGGGTAATTAGTGCTTGCATCGGTGATTTACGGCGCGCCTCACTACGCCAACTCCTGGAGCGCCTTCTCCATCCGCTTGATCCCCTCGGCGGCTTCATCCATCGAGAGGTTCAGGGGCGGACGGAAGCGCGCCGAGCGATGGCCGGAGGAGAGCACCATCACGTCGTTGGCCATGAAGGCCTTGAGCGCGGCGTCGCGGACGTCGCCGCTCGGGAGATCGAAGGCGGTCATCAGGCCGCGGCCGCGGACGTTGGAGACGAGGTTGGGGAACTCATCGCCGAAGCGCTGCAGCTCGCTGAGGAAGTAGGCGCCGACGGTGGCGGCGTTGTCGACCAGCCCCTCTTCGTCGATCACTTCGAAGTAGCGCTGCGAGCGGACCATGTCGGTCAGGTTGCCGCCCCAGGTGGAGTTGATGCGCGAGCTGACGGAGAAGACGTTGTCGTCGATGTCGAAGAGGCGCCGGCCGGCCGCGAAGCCGCACACCTGCGTCTTCTTGCCGAAGCAGATCATGTCCGGCTCGACGCCGTAGTGCTCGTAGGCCCACATCTTCCCGGTCAGGCCGGCGCCGGACTGGACTTCATCAAATATAAGCAACATGTCGTTCTCGTCGCAGAGCTGGCGCATGGCGCGGAAGAACTCGGGGCGGAAGTGGTTGTCGCCCCCTTCGCCCTGGATCGGCTCCATGATGAACGCGGCGATGTCGTCCTTGCGATTGGCGAGGAACTGTTTGGCCTGATCGATGGCGGCCTGCTCGCGCTGTTCGACATCATCGTCAACTGGAAAGCGCAGCTTCGGACTGTCGATGCGTGGCCAGTCGAACTTCGGGAAGAACTGCGTCTTCCGCGGGTCGGCGGTGTTGGTCAGCGAGAGCGTGTAGCCGGTGCGGCCGTGGAAGGCTTCGCGCAGATGCATGATCTGCGTGCCGCGCTCGGTGCCGAGGCCCTTGCGAAGGTTCTTGCGGATCTTCCAGTCCATCGCCGCCTTCACCGCGTTTTCGATGCCGAGGGCGCCCCCTTCGATGAAGAACATGTGCTGGTTCAGGGAGGAAGGGACGACCAGACGGGCGAAGGTCTCGACGAACTCGGCCATGTAGGTCGTGTAGATGTCGGAGTTGGCGGGCTTGTTGATCGCCGCCGTGGCGATGCGGTCGCGGAACTCGGGGTTATCGAGGCGCGGATGGTTGTAGCCGATGGGGCAGGAGGCGAAGTTGGTGAAGAAATCGAGGACGGCGCGGCCGCGCCTGGCGTCGAAGAGCCACGAGCCTTTCGACTTGGTCAGGTCCATGACGACTTCATAGCCGTCGGCGAGCATGTGCCGTGAGAGCACGTTGTGGACGTCGCCGGGCTGGATGTGGACGCGCCGGTCCGTGATGGCGGAAATGGTCATAAATAACTCCTGTCGAGCGTTGGGATCATATCGTGTAGCGGGGGTGGGTGTCGGGGGTCGGGGGTCGGGGGTCTGAGTGGATTCGTGGATTAGTTGATTCGTCGATCAGGTTCAGAGCGAACCGGAGCCGCAGATCACTGACGCCTAATCTACGAATCTACTAATCTACTAGTCCACTGATCTACGAATCCACCGGCCACCACAGCAAGGAGCCTCAATGAAAGACATCGTCATCCTCGGCGGCGCACGGACGCCGATCGGGTCGTTTCAGGGAACACTCTCCTCCATCACAGCGCCGAAGCTCGGCGCCATCGCCATCAAATGCGCGCTCGAAAACTCAGGCGTCTCCGCCGATCAGATCGAGCAGGTGATCATGGGCAACGTGCTGCAGGCGGGCGTCGGCCAGGCACCGGCGCGGCAGGCGGGCATCGCAGCCGGCATCCCGGTCAGCGCGGGGGCGGTGACGGTGAACAAGGTGTGCGGGTCGGGGCTCAAAGCGGTGATGTACGCGGCCAACGACATCCGCTGCGGCGAGTACGAGGTCGCCGTCGCCGGCGGCATGGAGTCGATGTCGAACGCGCCGTACGCGTTGCCGCAGGCGCGCAACGGCTACCGGATGGGCAACGGCAAGCTGGTCGACATCATGATCCACGACGGCCTCTGGGACCCGTACGGCGACAAGCACATGGGCAACTGCGCGGAGCTCTGCGCGGCGAAGTATCACTTCACGCGCGAGGAGCAGGACGAGTTCTCTCGCGAGTCGTACCGCCGCGCGCAGGACGCGGTGCAAACGGGCAAATTCAAGAAAGAGATCGCCATCGTCGAAGTCCCCGGCAAGAAGGGCTCGTCGATGATCGTCGATGATGAGGAGCCGTTCGCGGCGCTGCTCGACAAGATGGGATCGCTGAAGCCGGCCTTTCAGAGAGACGGCGGGACGGTGACCGCGGCGAACGCGTCGAAGATCAACGATGGCGCAGCCGCGCTGGTGGTGGTCTCGGCGGATTGGGCGGAGAAAAACGGCCGCAAACCGTTCGCGCGCATCATCGCCCAGGCCACCGCGGCTCAGGAGCCGGAGTGGTTCACGACCGCGCCGGCGAAAGCGATCGAGATCGCGTTGAAGCGCGCCGGCATGACGGTCGGCGACATCGATCTGTTCGAGATCAACGAGGCCTTTGCGGTGGTGGCGATGGCGGCGATGAAGGACGCGAACATCCCCCACGAGAAGATGAACGTCTACGGCGGGGCTGTCGCCTTGGGGCATCCGATCGGTTCCAGCGGCGCGCGCATTCTCGTCACGCTGCTGCACGCTTTGGAGACGCAGAACCTGACGCGCGGCATGGCCGCCATCTGTATCGGCGGCGGCGAGGCGGCGGCGATGATCGTGGAACGGGTGTGAGGCCGTCATACCTGATTGTGACGGGCTGTAACCTGGCGCTGCTTCCGCCGTCGAAGGGTGTATAGACCCCAAAACGACTGGAGGTAATTTATGAGGAAATCCCTTGTCATCGTCGCGTCTCTGTTGTTCGTTACTTCGGCGTTCGCTCAACAGACAACCCCTTCCAATACCGTCTCCGTCTTCGTTTCGGACCTGTCGGTGGCGCACACGAGCTCCAGCGGCACGAGCTTCGGCGCCGGTCTCGGAGCGGCGTTCGCTCACCGGTTCAGCGATCACATCTCCGCTGAGTTGACGGTAACGGCCCAAGGGTTCCGGGAAAGCTCCACGACGGTCAGCCCGTCGGGACAGCAGGTCTTTACCTCGTACTCGAAAACGCTTCTTCCGATCGACGCAAGTGTCTCCTACCACTTCTTTACCAATAGCCGCTGGAAGCCATATCTCGGCGGGGGACTGCGGTATGTGACCAACACGGTCAGCAACATTGCGCCGCTCAACAGCTATCGGTTCACGTCGCGCGCGGTCGATCCCGAGATTTCCGGAGGCGTCACCTATCAGTTTCGTCCAAACCTCGGCCTGCGCTTCGACGCGAAGCAGACCATCGGCGGCGGTAAATCCATTCTGGGGGATGCGGCATTCAGCGGCTCCGTGGGACTGAGCTTCCGGTTCTGAGAGAGCGGTCTCGGGGTCTCGCGGTTACGCGGTCTCGCGGTGGTGGTGCCGCGAGACCGTGAGACCCCGAAACCGCGCAACCCCGGTTCTAAACGATCGCGTTCGCCAGCCGGGTGAGATCGTCGAACCTGAATTTCGGCGTTCCGCCGGGCAGCTCCGGTTGCCGCTGGCGATTGCAGACGCAGAACCTGAAGCGCGGCATGGCCGCCATCTGTATCGGCGGCGGTGAGGCGGCGGCGATGATCGTGGAACGGGTGTGAGCCGTCATACCTGATTGTGACGGGCTGTAACCTGGCGCTGCTTCCTCCGTCGAAGGGGGTATAGACCCCAAAACGACTGGAGGTAATTTATGAGGAAATCCCTTGTCATCGTCGCGTCTCTGTTGTTCGTTACTTCGGCGTTCGCCCAACAGACAACCCCTTCCAATACCATCTCCGTCTTCGTTTCGGACCTGGCGGTGACGCACACGGTCGCCAGCCGCACGAGCCCCGGCGCCGGTGTCGGAGCGGCGTTCGCTCACCGGTTCAGCGATCACATCTCCGCTGAGTTGACGGTAACGACCGAGGGGTTCCGGGACAGCTTCACGACGGTCAGCCCGTCGGGACAGCAGGTCTTTACCTCGTACTCGAAGTGGCTTCGTCCGATCGACGCAAACGTCTCCTACCACTTCTTTACCAATAGCCGCTGGAAGCCCTATCTCGGCGGGGGACTGCGGTACGTGACCGACACGGTCAGCAACATTGCCCCGCTCAACAGCTATCGGTCCACATCGCGCTCGGTCCATCCCGAGGTTTCCGGAGGCGTCACCTATCAGTTTCGTCCAAAACTCGGACTGCGCTTCGACGCGAAGCAGATCATCGGCGGCGGCAAAAATTCCATTCTCGGGGGGGATGCGGCATTCAGCGTTTCGGCGGGACTGAGCTTCGGGTTCTGAGATGGCGGTTCTACACGATCGCGTTCGCCAGCCCGGTGAGATCGTCGAACTTGAATTTCGGCGTTCCGCCGGGCAGCTCCGGTTGCCTCTGGCGATTGATCCAGGCGTTGTCGATGCCGAGAGCGTTCGTCGGGACGATGTCGTGAAAGTTGCTCTCGGCGGCGTGCAGCCACCGCGATGGGCCGATGAGCTCCCGCGCGGTCAGAAAATGCGCGCGGCCCGGCTTGTACGAACGCACCTGCTGTGCGGTGACGACAATGTCAAAGTCGACGGTGAAGTGTTTGCGCGTCTCCGCGAGCAGGTCGTCGTCGATGTTCGACAGGATGCCCAGCCGGCAACCGGCCGCGACGAGGCGCTCGAGCGCCGGATTGGTGTCGGGGAATGGTTGCCACGACGGAAGCGTGTCGGCGAGAAAGCCGGCACGTTCGGGCGTGATCGGCCAGTCGAGGGCTTTGGCGACGCGCGTGGCGGTATCGCGCAGAATCTCGCGGTAGGTGCGATACCCCTCCGCCTGGACGCGATGCTCGACATCGGCGTAGGCGCGGAGAATGTCTTGGCGCGTGAACGTCACCCCGTCGGGCGCGGCGGCATCGAGGAAGGCGACGGCGATTCCGGACTCCCAATCGATGAGGGTTCCGTAGCAGTCGAAGGTGACGATGTCGTAGCGAGGCATGGCCGCGCATTATGCGTGATCGGGCTCACAAGAGAGGGATCGGGCGTGCTATACGTTCACCGTTCTCATGTACGAAGCTGCCCTTCGAAATCTGCGCACCGCCGAACGGTTTCTCATCGAGCCGCCGCTGACCGGCCGGTTTGGCGGCGCCGCCGCACTCGTCGGCGACATTTCGGTGAAGGGGGCGCGCTTCCGTCACGCCCATCCGCTGGAGATGGGGCAGAAGTCCGTCCTGCAGATGGCCATCGACGGCCGGACGTCGCCCGCGCATCTCGAAGCGGTCGTGGTCTGGACCAAGACCGATCCGTCCGCGCCGGGCCGCTTCGTCTCCGGCGTGCGGACGTACGCGGACGCCGGTTTGATCGACGAACTGCTCGCACACCTTCAGGCCATGAAACGGACCACGCGCATCGAGGAACTGCGGTCGACCGATCGCTTCGACCTGGCGCCGTCGCTGGATGGGATGTGGAACGCCGTGCCCGCGAGAATCGAGAATCTCTCGGCGCGCGGCGCGCGCATCGAGACGCTGGGACCACTCGCGCCCTCGGCCAGCGGTCTGCTGACGTTCTCGGTTCCCGGCGCGGCATTGTCCGTCTCCGTCAAGGCCTCGGTGGCCTGGTCTACGATGAAGTCGGTCGATCCCTCGACGTATCGCACCGGTCTGTTCATCGATGAAAAGCCGGAGTTGCTGCGCCTGGCCATCGGACATCTCTGCGAGATCGGCCGGGCATCGCTCGATACGATTTCGCTGGGCCTGAAGCTGAAAGTGATCCGGGCCCGGGCCCGTCAACTGGCGCCGTCGTATCCGGCGGCGGAGACGTCGGGCATTCCGACGGAGCAGTACCTGCTCATCCAGTGCGTCCGCGAGGAGCTGCGCCTGAATCCCGACGAGGCCATGCACTGGTATCGCCGCGCGCGCCTGATGATCGCCGACCCCGCCACCCGCACCACCGCCCCCGCTATCGCCAACCATCCCGACGCGCTGGCAGTGTGGGAGTACCTGGACCGGTCGATCGACCCGTCGATTATTGGGCGGACGTTTCAGTTGCCGTAGGCGCGCCGAGGACGAGGAAGCCGACGGCGCGCGCCGCGCGAGCGAGTTGCTTGTCGTGGGTAGCAAAGGCCAGGTGCCGGCTCTCTTTGCGACACTCCAATGCCGTTGCGAGATGAATCGCGTCTAGCGTTTTTAGCGGAGCGATGAAGGGCGCTCCTGCTCTCAGGAGGACGTCGCTGGTCACGTCAAACAGGTCTGCCGCAAGCATCAGATCGTCTACGGCCTTTCTGCGGATTGCAATCTCGTCCGCGGGTTTGTGCTCCGCGAGCCGCATTCGTTCGAGAGACCTCAGACACTCGACGCGTAGCAATACGCTCGATTTGTACTCTTCTATGTCGATCCAGTTCGCGAGCGCCCCGGATGAGCCAAGTATGACTCGCAACACGACAGACGTGTCGACATAAGCGATCACCGCTCGCCGCGCTCTTCGAGGAGATACTCCACGATATCGCGTTTGGTCTCAAGTGGCGGTGGTAGGACGACGTCACGCATCGATTTGATCGCGCGCCGGGCACGCAGGTTGTCGGTTGGTTGCCCGGGCGGGTTCATCTCGGCTACGACTGTGCCGTTCTGCAGCACGCGCAGCGTAACCCCTTCGCGTACCTCCGACAGCCGTTCCTCGAGGTGATCCTGCAATTCTTCTACCGTCACGTCCCTTGTCATATGCACACTTCCCTCGGCGTTTCGCCGATGTCAAACGCGGCCGTGTTTCTCATCCCCATCATCGGTACCGATCTCGTTCAGCGACGAGATCCTCAACAGGATCCCAGTCAAGATGAAGTGAAGGGGGAGTCCATTCGCCGAGAGGCCCGAGCGAAGGATCCGGCAGCTGCGCGAATTCACGATCGGCTCGCGGCGGGACGATTTTGGCAACGAGCTTTCCGCTATCGAGAACCCGAATCGTCATTCCCTCGCCTGCATCCTTCAGGTGACGAGCAAGATCGTCCTCCAACTCGGCAACCGTCACATCCTTCGTCATCTGCACACTTTCCCTCGGCTTTCCTCTTCTGTCAACGCGACAACGTTCCGTTGCATGCCGTCCAGTCTGGCGCGTTTTACCGCGCTCTTGCGGAACAGGATCGAGAAATCGGACTGCTCATGTCGAGCCCTTGCCTCGTATTTACGTGAAAGCTCTGCTTCAGCGTGAGTCTCGATCTTCGCGAAGTAGAGCCACAACGTCAACGTTGGACTCGATCGGAGGCGGCGGCACGAAATCGGCGAATGAGCCGCTAGCCCGACGATAGATCATGTCCTCGGGAGTCGCGTCTTTCTTCGTCTCGGTTGGCGAAATCTCGGCGACGACGTTGCCGCCGTCGATCAGCCGCAACGTCACGCCCTGGCGCACCTCTTCGATGTGGTCTGCGAAGTGCTCCTGCATTTCCTGCACACTGATGTCTTTCGTCATGGCTTCAGCATCCCTCGGCTTTCCTCCTCTGTCAACGCGGCCACGTTCCGTTGCATGCCGGCCAATCTGGCGCGTTTCACCGCGCTCTTGCGGAACAGGGTCGAGAAATCGGACTGCTCGTAGCGCAGCAGGTCGGTGATGGGGGTGGCGCGGTATTCGTCGCGAGGCGCGAATGACAGGTGGGTGGCGGCGGGGGAGTTGTTCCACGGGCAGACTTCCTGGCAGATGTCGCAGCCGAAGGCGTTGCCGGCCAGGGTGATGTCGGGCAACGGGCCCCGATGCTCGATCGTCGCGTAGCTGATGCAGATGTCCGAGGCCACGGTGCGGTTGGGGAGGATGGCGTCGGTGGGACAGGCGTCGAGACAGCGGGTGCAGGTACCGCAGCGGTCGGCGACAGGATCGGGTGCGATGTCATTCTCGAGCGACGTGAGCAGCGTGCCGATGAACGTGTAGGAGCCGATCTCCTCGTTGATGAGCATGGCGTTCTTGGCGATCCAGCCGAGGCCTGCCTGCGTGGCCAGCGAACGATCGGAGAGCGGGCCTGTATCGACGTAGCGCCACGTCTTCCCATGCGGCGCGGCCGCCGTTTCGATCTTGCGAAGGATGCCATCGAGCACCTCGTGATAGTCGTCGCCGAGGGCGTAGCGGGCGAGGTGATTGGAGAGCGCGCCGGGAGGAGCGTCGGGCCGCGTCGATGCGTAGGGGACGAGAATCACAACCGCCGACTTCGCCCATGGGAACCTTCCCTCCGGATGGCGGCGAATGCTCGCGCTCTTCTCCAGATAACGCATCGTGGCGTGGTGGCCGTGCTCGATCCATTCGTCGAACAGGCCGCTGTGGGTATCGTCGAGATCACTCGCGCCGATCCGCACCACCCCCTCCGCGCGCGCGATGCGCTCGACGGCGGGCCAGACTTCCGACAGTCGCGTGAACAGTTGCTTGATCACGGGAGCCGCTCGAGGATCGGGCCGATCCAGTCCTCCGGCACCTTGATCGTTCCGAGCGTCTCTGTCGTCTTCACCGTGCCGTGATCGTCCGATCCGCCGGTCAGCATCTTGCCGCGGAAACGGGCGATCTGCGAGTACATCTCGCGCGCTGCGTCATCGACGTCGGGATGGAGCACTTCGATGCCGTCGATCCCCGCGTCGAGCAGTTGCGGGACGATGCGGGCATGATCGGGATAGAGCGTGGGATGGGCGATCGAGGTCACGCCGCCGGTGGCATGCATCAGAGTCACCGCCTCATCGATGGCGAAGCGATCCTTCTCGACATATCCAGGCATGCCGGGCCGGAGGAGCTTGTCGAAGGCATCGGAAACCGAGTCGACATATCCCCCTTCCACCAGCGCGCGCGCGACGTGAGGCCGTCCGACCGCACCGCCGGCGGCGAGTTGCTCGACGCGCTCGGAGCTGATGTTGTAACCGATCGCCCGCAGCCGCTCGACGATGCGCCGTCCGCGGGTCTGGCGGGCGTCACGAAAGACCCGCAGCCGGGTCTCGATACGCTCGTCGTGCGGGTCAAACGCATACGCCAGGATGTGAACGTCGATGCCCTCGTACGCGCACGACAACTCGGCGGCGGGGACCAGCGTGACTCCACGCTCGTCCGCGTAGGCCTTGATCTCGAAGTAGGCGGCGAGGTTGTCGTGATCGCTGATGGCGACGATCTCAATCCCGTTTGCCAACGCCACGTCGATCACCTCGGCGGGCGATCGCGTCCCGTCGGAGTGGTAGGTGTGGGTGTGGAGGTCTGCGTAACGCATGGGGGAAGCCTAGCACTCGCGGTAGTGCGGTCTCCATCGGCCAATTTGTCATCCTGAGGCGGCGGCCGCCCCGGAGGGGCAGAGCGCGCCGAAGGACCCCCAGCCTGCTAACCCGGACAGGGCGGCGGAACGTCGACAGCCACCGCCCAACCGGGATGCAACTTGGGGGTCCTTCGACCGTCCCTTCGGCTGCGCTCAGGGCAGGCTCTGCGCCGCGAAATCGCTTCGCGATTACGCGGCTCCGGCGGCTCAGGATGACAGATGGCCCTTACGCCGTAGGCGCTTCGGGGACCTCGAGGTTGGCGACCACATCGTCGCATCGCGCGCAGAGTCCGCCGTCGTCGGTCACTTCCTCGCGATACTGCCAGCAGCGTCCGCACTTCTTGCCGCGTGCCGGCGACATGGTGATGCCGATCGGACCGACGCCTTCGACGTCGACCGTTTCGCCGGCTGCCTCGGGCACAAAGTCGACATGCGAGACGATGAACAATCTGGCCAGGTCGACATCGAGACCGGCGGTGATCGCTTCGCGCGTGACTCCGTGAAGCTGCACGTCGGCTTCCAGCGACTGCCCGATCGTCCCTGCCGCGCGCGCGGTTTCGAGCACTTTCGAGACCGATTCGCGAACGCGAAAAATCCGTTCCCACGCCGCCGTGTCGGTCGCCGGCGCGGTGATGGTGGGGAAGTCCGTCAGATGAACCGACTGCTCCTTCGTCCCCGGCATGGCCTCGTAGATCTCCTCGGCGGTGAAACTGAGGATCGGCGCCAGGAAGCTGACCATCCCGCGGAGGATTTCGTACATCGCCGTCTGCGCGGAGCGGCGGCTCGGCGAGGCCGGCGCATCGCAGTAGAGAGTGTCCTTGGAGATGTCGAGGTAGAGCGATGACAGCACGACCGTGCAGAGATCGAGTACGCGGTGGTAGACGACGTGAAACTCGTACTCAGCATATGCCTTGAGACACCGGTCGAAGACTTCGGCGGCGCGCGACAGCACCCATTTGTCGACGTCGAGGAGCCGATCGTGCGGCACGGCATCGCGTTCCGGCTCGAAGCCGCTCAGGTTCGACAGCAGATACCGCGCGGTGTTGCGGATCTTTTTGTAGGCCTCGGCGCTGCGTCCCATGATCTGCGGCCCGATGGACATGTCGGTCTGGTAGTCGATCATGGCCACCCACAGCCGGATGACGTCGGCTCCGTGCTGCTTGAGGACTTCCTGCGGCGATAGCGCGTTTCCGCGCGACTTCGACATCTTGTCGCCCTGTTCGTTGATGAGGAAGCCGCAGGTGATGACTTGGCGAAACGGAGAACCGCCTTCGATCCCCGTACCGACGAGGAGCGACGACTGGAACCAGCCCCGATGCTGGTCGTGCCCTTCGATGTAGACGTCCGACGGCCATGTCAGCTCCGGACGCTCCTTCAGCACGGCGATGTGCGAGCAACCGGAGTCGAACCACACGTCGAGGATGTCCAGCTCTTTGCGGTAGGCACTCGCGCCGCATTTCGCGCAGGCGTGGCCCGCGGGGAGGAAGTCGGTAGGCGGGCGGTCGTACCAGGAATCGGCTCCTTCGGCCAGGAACAGCTCTTTCACGCGCTCGAAGAGCTCGGGCGATGTGACCGGCTCGCCGCACTGCTCGCAGTACAACACGGTGATTGGAACACCCCACGTCCGCTGGCGCGAGATGCACCAGTCGGGGCGGTTCTCGACCATGCCGGCCATGCGGTCCTCACCCCACGCCGGGAACCACTTCACTTTGTGGATCTCTTCGAGGGCGCGGCCGCGCAAGTCGTGATCGTCCATGGAAATGAACCACTGCTCGGTGGCGCGGAAGATGACCGGGTGCTTGCAGCGCCAGCAATGCGGATAGGAGTGCGTGATGGTCTCGGTGAGCAGCAGGGCGCCACGCTCGCGAAGCAGCTCGACGATCTGCGGGTTCGCTTTGAACACGTGAAGGCCGGCCCACAGCGGGACATCGGCGGTGAACTCGCCGCGGTGATTCACGGGCGTGTAGGTCTCGAGGCCGTAACGCTGACCGGTGTAGAAATCGTCAGCGCCGTGACCGGGAGCGGTGTGGACGAGACCGGTGCCCGCCTCGAGCGTGACGTAGTCGCCGAGGACGAAGACCCCTTCGCGCGGCAGGAAGGCGTGACGGTAGCGAAGGTGCTCGAACATCGAGCCCTTGAGCATTTTGCGGATGTGGTAGTCGGTCCAGCCGAACTTCGGGGCGACGGTGCTCAGCAGCTCCGAGGCGATGATGAAGTTTTCGTCGTCGTGCTCGACGACGGCGTAGTCGAAGTCTGGCTTGACGGCGATGGCGAGGTTGGCCGGCAGCGTCCACGGCGTCGTCGTCCAGATGACCGCGTAACACGGCTTTTCGATCGGCAGGTCGAGACTGAGCACCGATTCGTCGGTGAGGCGAAAGCGCACATAGACCGACGGCGATGTGTGATCGGTATACTCGACCTCGGCCTCGGCGAGCGCCGATTGGTCGTACGTGCACCAATGCACCGGCTTGAGTCCTTTGTAGACCATGCCGGTCCGGAAAAAACGGCCGAGGGCGTAGGCGATGTCCGACTCGTACTGGTAGGACATGGTCATGTACGGATGGAACCAGTCGCCGAACACGCCGAGGCGGATGAAGTCCTGGCGCTGGATCGAGACGAACTTCTCGGCGAATTCGCGGCAGGCGCGCCGGAAGTCAGCCGGCGACATCTCTTTCCTCTTCGAGCTGCCGAGCTCCTTGTCGACGGCGTGCTCGATCGGCAGGCCGTGGCAGTCCCAGCCTGGCACGTAGGGGGAGTCGAATCCCATCATCGTCTTCGACTTGACGACGATGTCTTTGAGGATCTTGTTGAGCGCGTGGCCCATGTGAATGTGGCCGTTCGCATACGGCGGTCCGTCGTGCAGGACCGACTTCGGCCGCCCTTCCGACTTCTCGCGAATGAGCCTGTACAGATCGATGAGGCGCCACTGCTCGAGCCGCTTCGGTTCGTTCTGCGGCAGATTGCCTTTCATCGAGAACGAGGTCTGCGGAAGGTTCAGCGTTTTTTTGTAGTCACTGCTCTCTGCCATGGTGGGGGCCGAAACTACCAGCGGGGGCGTGGCATTTCAAGCCGGCACGGCCGGCGGCGTTGGTTGCCCAAGGCTCAGTCAACAGCAACGATCGATCGCGTGGTGCTAGTGTCATGTCAAGATTGAAATCGGAGGTTAAGTAAGCGCCTCTCAATTCACTGTCATCCTGAGGCTGCCGGAGCCGCGCCCGTGGTGTTGGTGATTGCTCAAATCAAACGTCGCGGCGAAGGACGCCGAAG
>JADGNY010000145.1 GCA_017883235.1 Thermoanaerobaculia bacterium
TCGCCAGCATCGCCACGGCGGCGATGCTGGCGATCGCGTTGCTGCAAACGCGGCGAAAACGCCGCGCTCATGCGTTACGGCCTACTGGACAGTGAAGTCTTTGCTCTGTGTGCCCTTCGTGGCGCCGTTTTCATCCATCATCGTCACGTCGAACTTGTACTTGCCGGCGGGCCAGCCTGCAGTCGGCGGCGAAAAGTCGAAGGTCACCGAGCCGCTGCTCTCCAGATCCTTCGTAGCCTCGAGACCAGCAATCGGACCGGCCGGCTGACCGGCAACTTCGACGACGACCAACTGCCCCTTGTCCTTCGTCTAGCCCGCGTTTCCGATCTCGGCGATGGCGTAAATCGTGTCCGTCGGGGCGAAGGTGGCTGACTCCTGCGTCACGGCCTTGTCTTTGCCGAGTTTCACGCTGCTGATGTGCGCGGTGCTGAAGTTGCAGGCGCTCGCCAGCAACAGAGCACCCAGCACGGGTACCGTGAAAGAGCGCGTTGCGTTCGCCAAACTGACGGCCACATACGACCTTCTCGACGCTGAAAACGCCGCCCCGATCGGAATTGCCAAAGAGGAGCCGCCGAGCTGGGCGAAGTGGTTGCGCCTCGTCGCCAACAAACACATGCTGCCGACGGCCGTGAACGTCTACGAGGGTAATGGCACCACACAGCGCCGCCGTTCCCTGCATCACCCGCGTGGTAGTCTCCCCCGCCCGGCAGCCCCGGGTTTCAGGGAGAAAACGGATGTTATTGGAACGAAAGACATACGTCGAGGGAGCAGCGCCGAAGCGAACTGATTGCGTTGGCGGATGTGCGGGACGACAGAAATAGTTCGTCAAAGGGCGATCGGGGTTGACGAACAATTCTCCTGGATGTCCAACTGTCGCGATCGCCTATACTCCCCCGCCGATGAGCGACAATCACGAAGAGAAATCCTGGACCACCAAAGCATCCGTCTACCTCGGCACCGCCGAAAGCTCGGTGCTCGTTCTGATCGGCATCGCCCTGGTTCTGGTGGCCGGACTGCTGCTCTACTCGAGCATGCACGACCTCTGGGAGGCCACCGCCGGCGGCCCGAAGAGCATCGAGCACAAGTCGATCGAGATCCTGAACACGGTGCTCCTGGTGATGATGACGATGGAGATCGTCTACACGGTGGCGATCTCGCTCAAATCCCATACGCTCAATGCGGAGCCGTTCCTCATCATCGGCTCCATCGCCGCCATCCGGCGCATGCTGGTCATCACGGCCACCTCGACGGAGACCGAGACCAACCCGGCCATCTTTCACAACACCCTGGTGGAGCTCGGCCTGCTCGCCGCAACGGTGGTGGCCATGACCGTTGCGATCTGTATCCTCCGTTTCAGCCAGCGAAAGTATGTCGAAGGCCCGGTCCAGCCGGACTCTCATTCCTAGTCCGAGAGCTTTAACCACAGAGGCACAGAATCAAAGGATGAAGGCAGAAGGCGGAAGGATGAATACAACAGCGCCTTCATCCTTCATCCTTCAGATTTCATCCTTTGGACTCTGTGTCCTCTGTGCCTCTGTGGTTAAGAAGCCTTACACCGGCGCCGGCACCATCGCCGCGGCGCGGGCGGCCTTCTTCTTCATCCCGACGCTCAGCAGCCAGTAGAACGCGGCGGCGGCAAGGACGAGCATGGTGATGCCGATGAACGGCCGGTAGAACACCCAGGCGATGGCGATCGTCAGGAACGACAGAATGGCCGCGCCGAGGAAGGCGAAGAGGCCGATGCCCGCGCCTAACATCGTGCCGAAGAGCGGCACCACATCGGCGAAGACGACGATCGGCCGGAAGAGCATGAAGATGCCGAGGAACATCAGGAAGAACCCGCCGACGCGGATCAGCCAGGTCATGAACGTGTTCGCATCCTGCGCCTTCCTGAACATCTGCGGCGCGGTGAGACTCCCTTCCTCGACGAGCAGAATCGTGGTTCCGGTGGCAGTCTGATAGGGCGCGAATGTCTGGCCGGTCTGAACGCCGACCAGGCTGACCGTTGACGGGTTCACGACCTGAAAAGAGATCCGTACATCGCCGACCTTCGGCGTTGCCGGGTCCTCTCCCTGATAGAACTTTCCGCTTGCGACCTTGAACTTGTCCTTCACCTCCGCGGGGAGCTGTTCGGCTGCCGCCGCCTCCACCGGAAGGGCGGTGGTGTCGGTCAATTGTCCGATCTGGGCGGGCGACATCGTGAAGGCACCGACGGTGACCTGGTTGGCGGTGAACGTCTTCGTCGCGAACTGCGGTGCATCCGGGTTCTCATGCCCTTCGGGGAGTTTGAACTGGGAGGAGTCGATCCGGCCGTCGGACCATTCCTTCTTGTACTCCCAGGTCTTCACCGTTTCCGTGCCGCCGCCGATCTTCTTGCGCGACTCGCTCTTCTCGTGCTCTTTCCACTGAAACATCTCCACCGTGCGAATCAGCTTCACCGCCGTGGCCTGCACTGCGAGCTCGTTGTCCGCGACCGGCGCATCGGTCTTGACGGCGCCGCTGACGTGAATCAGCTTTCCTTCCTTGCCCGCATCAACGGAGTCAGCCGGCACCGATACGACGGCCCCTGGCCCTCGGTCAGTCCCTTTGCCGTATGGACCGCCCTTCCCTCGTTCCAGATTAGGAGCGGGAACGAGATCACGAAGAGAACGAACCCGAACAGGACGCTCTTGATCGAACCGAACAGGTTGGAGCCCCACGATGTGCTGGTGGTGGATGTGAAGGTGTCAGGCATGACTGCGTCTCCTCATGTTTTTCAATGTCTGATGGACTGGACGTTCGACTAGAGCACGTAAATCAGCAGCAGCGCGACGTAGGCCAGCGGGAACAGGAAGGCCGAGGCCCGATCGAGTAGCTTCTGGAAATTCTCTTTGCCGGCATAACCGAGGTTGATGGCCACGATTGTCTGCAATGCCGCGGCGAAAATAAAGCTCGAGCTCAGAATGATCACCCGGTCCGACATGGTGGTGGCGTTGATGTCGGGGAGCATGGCGTTGATGGCAAAGGTCGCCGCCGCCGCCGCGAACACCGAGCCCACACAGAGGCTGATGCGCGGTCCCGATTCCTTTGGACGTACCCAGAAGGCCAGCCAGGAAATGATGGTGGCCACGAAGATCGTGAAGAAAACCTTGAAGATGCGGCCGACGTGCCCCGGACGTCTGATCTCCACCGCCGACACGAACCTCGAGTACGACGAGGCGTTCCCGGTCGGAACCGACGTGTCGCCGTAGTTGGTGGCGTATTCGTGCGTGGTCACCGATGCCGACGTACCTTTGACGAGCCATCCCGGCACCTCGACGGTGGGACTGGCGGCACTGTTCGTCGTGTCCGGAACGTAGATGAGCAGGTTCTCCTCGTTCTCGTTGTCCTCGATCTCGATCGTCAACTGGTGGTCGTCGAGCGGGTAACGGCGCAGGTCCCAGAACTTGGTGATGGTGGCCAGGATCCGCGCCGAGGCGTAATGGACACCGCCTCCGAGATCCTTCTTCACGATGCCGGTGCGCGAGGTGATGCGTCCGTTGGCCAGGTCGAACGTATCGAATGGCTTGAGATCGCCTTGCCAGCGAAACCAGATGTAGAAGTCGGCGGTGAACTGGTTGCCCTTCAGGTCCATGGCCAGGATCTGATTGACATAGGTGCCGACCTCGACAGGGACCGGCCCCTTCCCGGCCGGAGCGGCAACGCCGGGCGCCTTCTGCTCCGAGGCCGTCGTCGTCGCCGTAGCCTGTGACAACTTCTCCCCTGCAACGGGCTTGTCGTCCGCCGCCGAAGCCGAAACAGAGACCAACGTAACCGCGCACACGAGCGCAGCGGCGAAGCTGATTTTCATGACCCCCCCGGACCGATGGGCGACACGGTACGCGTCACCTGATGCCACGTCAATCGGAGAGTGATGCAAAGGCGGTGTGCCTCGCTTTCGACTTTTTGCATGTGCTCCAATGCGAATAAAGTTAGCGACTTTTGCCCAAATTGGTTACCACCACACCCGCCTGTGCGCACCGGTAGGTCCCCGGTGCGGCAGACAAAATCCAGAGAGAGAAGAGAGGTTTATCTATGAAGAAGATGTCTGCCAAAGTACTGCTGCTCGCCCTGACGTTCACCACCCTGACCTTCGTCTCCGCCTTCGCCGGCGAGCAGTACAAGTTCAAGGTCACCAACAACACCAAGGAAGTGATCAAGAAGATCCTCGTCTCCGAAGACGGCAAGAAGTACGGCTTCTTCGACATCGGCAGCGGGATCAAACCCGGCCAGACCGTCACGCTGGTTTGGGACAAGTCGACCAACAACGAAGACTGCAAGCAGCACGTCAAGGCCGTCTACGCCAGCGGCGAAGAGTCGGAGCCGGCGATGTTCGATTTCTGTGACTCGGACGTCGACCTCGAATTCAACGACTAAACCCCTCGCACCGGTAAGGTGGGGTGCATCGGCGGCCCCACCTTACGTTCCGCTTTCCCCTCCCAGCTCCGCAATCACCTTTTTCATATCGGCCCACACATCCTTCTTCGCCGACGGCGTGCGGAGCAGGTAGGCGGGGTGATACGTCGGCATGACCTTCACGCCGTTGTAATCGAGCCACTGACCGCGCGCCGAGCTGATGCCGTAGGTCTTCCCGGTGAGGCTCTGCAGGGCGAAGCGCCCCAGCGTCACGATCACTCTCGGCTGGATGATCTCCACCTGACGCTGGATATAGGGATGACAGGCCTCCAGCTCGTCGGGCTCGGGATTGCGGTTCTCGGGCGGACGGCACTTGACGACGTTGGCGATGTAGACGTCGTCGCGGGTCAGCTTCATCGCTTTGATGATGTCGGTGAGGAGCTGGCCGGCCCGGCCGACGAACGGCTCCCCCTTCAGATCCTCGTCGCGGCCCGGCGCCTCACCGATGAACATGAGATCGGCATTCGGATTCCCCTCGCCGTAAACGACCTGCGTGCGCGACTTTGAGAGCTTGCACTTCTCGCAGACGACGGCGATGGCTTTAAGGCCGGCGAGGAGCTCCGCGGCTTCGCCGCGTTGTCGGTTGTCTGCGCTTCGCGCGTCGTCGGTTGCACTGGGTGTCGCTGCAGGTTGGCGGATGTCGAGATGGGTGAATCCGAGGTCGCGAAGGAGAGTCAGCTCGTAACGGAGGTCGTCGCTGTTCATTCGCGCGATATTACTGCGCTCCGCGCGTTGTCTGCGGCTTCGCCGCGTTGTCTGCGCGCGGCGCGTGGTCGGTTGTGAGGGTTGGTTATTGGACGGAATGAGGACAACTGACCACGCGCGGAGCGCAGACAACCGACAACGCGGCGAAGCCGCAGACAACGCGCGTAGCGCAGCTACAACCGCTCCACGACCAAGTCCAGGATCCGATTCGCCACCACGATCTTCGCCGCGCGCTCGATCTTCGTCGATGAGCCGTCGCGGGCGATGACGGTTACGGCGTTCTGATCGGAGTCGAAGCCGATCGAGGGGTCGGCGACGTCGTTGGCGACGATGAGGTCGGCGTTCTTGCGGACGAGCTTCTCGCGGGCGTTCGACTCGACCGAGTCGGTCTCGGCGGCGAAGGCGACGATGAACAGGCGGGGCGACGATGCGCCGATGTCGGCCAGGATGTCGGGCGCCTTCTTCAAAGTCAGCGTCGTTTCATCGACGTCGGCCTGCTTTTTGATCTTGTGATCGGCGACGGCAACGGGCGTGAAGTCCGCCACCGCCGCCGCCTTGATGACGATCTGCTGCGAGGGCAAAGCATCCATCACGGCCTTGTGCATCTCCGCGGCCGTCATCACCCGCGTGAAGGCGACGCCGGCCGGAGCGGGAATGGCGGTCGGACCGGAGATGAGCGTGACCTTCGCTCCCCTCCTCCGCGCGGCCTCGGCCATGGCATAGCCCATCTTCCCCGACGAGCGGTTGGAGATGAAGCGCACCGGATCGATCGGCTCGCGCGTCGGGCCGGCGGTGACGAGGATCGATCGCCCCTCGAGGTCGCGCGTGGCGAACTGCTGCTTGACGAAATCAGCCAGCACGGGCGGATCGGGCATCCGACCCGAGCCTTCGTCGCCACAGGCCAAGAGACCGCTGTCCGGATCGAGGACGATGACGCCCCGCTCGCGAAGGACGGCGAGATTCATCTGCACCGCGGGATGCTGCAGCATCGAGGTGTTCATCGCCGGCGCCACGACGATCGGGCCGCGGTGGGCGATGGCATACGTCGAGAGCGCATCGTCGGCGAGACCGACGGCGAGCTTGGCCAGCATGTTGGCGGTGGCCGGCGCGACCAGAAGCAGATCAGCCCAGCGCGCCAGCTCGATGTGATCGACGCCCCCGTGTCCGGAGTGGCCCCACTGCTCGATGATGACGCCGTTGCCGGAGACCGCCGCCAGCGCCAGCGGCGATACGAATCGCGCGGCGTTCGGCGTGAGGATGACCCGCACGTCGGCGCCCACATCGCGCAGGCGCCTGACGACGTCCGGCGCTTTGTACGCCGCAATCCCGCCGGTGACGCCGAGTACGATATGCATGGTTGCAGAGTTGCTGGGTTGCTGAGTTGCTGGGTTACCGAGCAACCCAGCAACCTTGCAACCGTTACTCCGTTTCCAGTGCCGTGGTCTCTTCTTCCGGCGGCGTGAGCTGCCACTTGACCTGTTTCTTCTCGATCTCTTCCATGGCCACGCGCGTCGGCTTCGTGTGCCTGCTTCTGCTCTTCGGCAGGGCTCCCTGCACGAGCTGCTCGGCGCGCTTGGCCACGAGCAGTACGTAACGGAACTTGCTGTCAATGCCCTCTGGCAAACCTTCCATCTCGCTCCTCCTTCAGACGCTCGGCCATCGTGGTGATCGCTTCGAGCGCTGTCTTCGTCTGCAGCTTCTTTGCGATGATCGCCGCCTTCAGACATTCGGCGGCGACGTTCAGCTCATCGTTGATGATGACGTAGTCGTAAAACTCTTTCCCGGCGTCGATCTCGTCGACCGCCTTCTGCAATCTGGTCTGAATCTCGTCTTCACTGTTCAGGCCGCGGTCGCGGAGCCGTTGCTCGAGGTGGTCGAACGACGGCGGAAAGATGAAGATGTTGAGCGACCGCGGCTCGAGATCGGCGTCTTCGGCGATCTGCCTGGCCCCCTGATAGTCGATATCGAGGATGACGTCCTCGCCCCGGTCGAGCCGCGCGAGAACCTCGGATTTCGAAGTCCCGTACCGCTGCTCATGAACGAAGGCCCATTCGATAAATTCCCCGCGCGCCACCATGGCTTCGAACTGTTCGGTCGGAACGAAGTGATAACTACGGCCGCCGACTTCGCCGGTGCGCGGCTTGCGCGTGGTGTGCGAGACCGAGAAGTAGAGGGTGATTCCGATCGGCTCGAGCTGCCGGCGAACGGTGTTGATCAGCGTCGTCTTTCCGGCACCCGATGGGCCCGAGACGATGAACAACGTCCCGTCGGGGTGGAAGTTACTCGACATTCTGTACCTGCTCGCGTATCCGCTCGACCTCGGTTTTTAATTCTACAACGAGGGTCCGCAGCGCCGCGGAGCGCGACTTCGAGCCCATGGTGTTGACCTCGCGCAGCATCTCCTGCGAGAGGAAGTCGAGCTTCTTCCCCGCCGCTTCGCCGCCGCTCACGGCCTTCTCCGCCTGCTCGACGTGATGCGCGAGCCGCGTCAGCTCTTCGGCCACATCGCCTTTCTCGACCATGATCACCACTTCCTGGGCGATGCGGTCCTGGTTGACCTCGACGCCGGCCGCTTTGGCGATCTCCTGCACGCGCGACTGGTAGGAGGCCATCAGCTCCGTGCGGATGTCGTCGCGATGCAAGGCCAGCCGTTGCTGCAGTTCCCGGATGGTCTGCAGGCGGGCGGTGATGTCGGTGTGGAGCGATAAGCCTTCGCGGACCCGCATGTCGCGCATCTGCGCCAGCGCGCCGCGGACGAGCGCGGCCAGCGCGTCGCGCTCCTCTTCGGTGATCTCCGAGTCGATCGCTTCGACCTGGAGGAGGTCGGGAATGCGCAGCAGATCGCCGCCGGAGAACGTCGATCCCAGCCCGAGCTCCTCGGCGATGGCGCGCAACTGCGGAACGACGGCGTTGGCGATCTGCGTGTTGATGCGGACGCTGTAGTCGGGCTGCGCCGTCCGCTGTACACGGATGGAGATGTCGACCTTGCCCCGGGCGAAGGTGTCGGAGGCGAGGCCGCGCACCATGGCCTCCGCTTCCCACAGGTACTCGGGGATGCGCACCGAGGTCTCGAGAAAACGGTGATTGACGCTCTTGGCGGTTATCGCGACAAAGTAGCGCGCCGAAAGCGCGCCGGCAGCACGGCCGAAGCCGGTCATCGATGTGATCATTCGTTTACCAACCGTTCCGCTTCATCCGCAAGCTCGTTCATGGCGCGCTCGAGGCGTTCCCTGGCCTCCTCCACGCCGTCGCCGCGAGCAACGCTGAATGGCGGGCCGTAGAGGAAGAGCGCACGCGAGAACGGCATCGGGACGACCATCGAGTCCCACGACCGCAGAAGTTTTTTTTTTGTGCCGCGAAGGCCACAGGCACGATCGGCAATCCGGTCGCCTGCGCCGCGTAGATGACGCCGTCTTTGGCCAGGCGCGGCGGACCTTTCGGACCATCGGGCGTGAAGACGATGTTTTTCCCGTCGCGAGCGGCGCGAATCATCTCACGAAGCGCCGGTGAACCGCCGCGCGTCGACGAGCCGCGGGCGGACTCGACGCCGTAGTGATCGAAGACGCGGGCGATGTACTCGCCGTCTTTCGAGCGCGAGATCATCACCACGATCGGCCGCCGGTACGCCGAGTGCAGCATCAGCAGAAGATGCGCGTGCCAGAAGGCCAGGATGTACTGCGGCTGCGATTCGAGGTTCTCCGCGTGGACGTGACGCACGCGCAGCGTGGCGTGCAGCACGCGAATGAAGATCGATCCCAGCCAGGCCACAAGTCTCATCACAGGTTCATTACGCAGTCGCCCCGGTCGGGAGCGCGTCATCGGCGAATTGCAGATCGTACAGCTTGCGATAGATGCCGCGCCGCGCCAGCAACTCTTCATGCGGACCTGTCTCGACGATCGCTCCCCTGTCCAGGACCACGATCTTGTCGGCGCTACGGATCGTAGAGAGCCGGTGGGCGATGACCAGCGTGGTCCGTCCCTGCATCAGACGCTCGAGCGCTCCCTGCACCAGACGCTCGGATTCGGTGTCGAGCGCCGAGGTGGCTTCGTCGAGGATCAGAATCGGCGGATCCTTGAACAGAGCGCGGGCGATGGCCAGCCGCTGCCGCTGGCCGCCGGAGAGAAGCACGCCGCTCTCGCCGATCTCGGTGTCGTAGCCTTGCGGCATGGCCATGATGAAGTCGTGCGCGTTCGCGGCCTTCGCCGCCTCAATGACGCGATGTTCGTCAACGTCGCCGCGGCCGTAGGCGATGTTGTTGCGCACCGTATCGTTGAAGAGAACCACTTCCTGCGTGACCAGGCCCATGAGTCCGCGTAGCGAGGAAAGACTCACGTCGCGCACGTCGTGGCCATCGATGGTGATCCGACCGCCGTTGACATCGTAGAAGCGCGGCAGGAGGTTGACGAAGGTCGACTTGCCGGCGCCGCTGCCTCCGACGAGGGCGACGATCTCCCCCGGCGCGACGTTCAGATCGACGCGGGTCAAAACCGGCTCGGCCTCGTACCGGAAAGACACGCCCTCGTAGCGAATGCCGGTACCGACCGAGGAGATCCCGATTGCACTGGGCCGGTCCTCGACTTCGTTCGGGATGTCGAGCATCCGGAAGACGCGCTCGGCCGAGGAGAGCGCGGTATTCACGGACAGATTGACCTTGTTGAGTTTCTTGATCGGCTGATACATCGCCGCGATGGCCATCATGTACGCCGTCAACTGGCCGAGGCTCATGGTGTGATTGGTGATGCGCCTGTACGCGTACGAGAAAATCGCCAGGCCGACGAAGCCGGTGACCAGATCCATGATCGGCGAGGAGAGCGCTTGTGTCTTCTGCGCCTTCAGGTTCGAACGGAGATGGCGTTTGGTGGCCTCTCGGAAGCGGCCGATCTCGAAGCGCTCCATGGTGAAGGCCTTCACGATGCGCACTCCGCGAATGGTCTCTTCGAGCTGCGTGGCAATGTCTGCCATCCGCTCCTGCGAGCGGTGCGTCGTACCGCGAAGACGCCTGCCTAGTGCGACCACCGGATAGACCATCGCCGGTGCCAGAACGAACGTGATCAGCGCCAGCTCCGGATCCTTGCAGACGACGTAGAGCAGAAGGAAGAGGAGCGTGAGCGATTCCTGAAAGAGATCGCCCATCCGGGTGGACACAGCGGCTTGGATGGCGTCCGCGTCCGATACGACACGGCTGACCATCTCCCCCGTCGATCGCTCCGAGAAAAAGCGATGACTCTGATGGATCAGCCTATCGTACAACTCGTTGCGCAGGTCGCGCACCGTGGAAAGACCCACTTTCTGAAAGGCGTACTCGGAGTAAAACGAGGCAACGGCACGCACCACGAAGACCAGCAGCAAGGCCGCCAGGAGACGGCGGAATTGCATCTTGTGGCTGGCCGCGTCCCACCAGCGGTGGAAGCGATGGCTGGCATCGTCAAGTTGGTTGATGATCCAGCCGCGTTGTCCTTCCGGAAGATCGCGCTTGAGCACGATGTCGGTGACGCTGCTCTTGAGCGCTTCTTCGCGCGAGGCATGCGCCTCCGCCTTCGCGTTTGCGGTTGGCTGGGCGAGACTGTCGAAAATTGGCTCTGCCAAGCCGATCATCGCCGTTTGCGTGACCGCGAAGATGATCATCGAGCCGAACGCGAGCGCCGCCCAGGCCTTGTAGTGGCTGAGGTAGCGGTAAAGCCGGCGAAGAACCTTCATCGCTTGACGACTTCCATAATCGCTTCGGCGGCGCGCCGGGCCGCGCCGGCATCGCCGAGTTTACTCCGCACCGCCGCGAGCTCTTCGACGACCCGGCCGTAGTTGGCCGGATCGAGCAGCGTGCGCGTCTCCGCGGCGATTCGTTCTCCGTTCACGTGGCCTTGAATCAGTTCGGGGACGATTTGCTTCCCGGCCACGATGTTGATCAGGCCGAAGTGCGGAATGGTGACGACCATTCTGCCGAGCCAGTAGTTGGCTTGGGAGAGCCGGTACATGACGATCACCGGCGTCCCCAGCACCGCGCACTCGAGCGTGGCCGTGCCGGATGAGGAGAGCGCCACGTCCGCGGCGGCGATCGCCTCGCTGTTCTCCTCCGAGACGATGCGAACGTTTCTGCCGGCGGCGAACCGGTCGATCAGGGCACGGGGAATCGTCGGCGCCTGAACGACGCAGGCGTCGATGGGGCGCTCGCGCGCCAGCACATCGACCGCATCGAGCATCGGCGGCAGCAGCGACACGACCTCGGCGCGCCGCGAGCCGGGGAGCAGCGCGATGCGGGTGACGCCGGCCCGGTTCGGCGGACGTTTGATGTGTCCGATCTCTTCGATGATCGGATGGCCCACGTACGTCGCCTCGATGCCGTGCTCCCGGTAGAACGTCTCCTCGAACGGAAAGATGACGATCATCCGGTCGACGTACTTCGCCACCTGCTTGACCCTGCCGCGCCGCCAGGCCCAGAGCTGCGGCGAGATGTAATAGACGACGCGCAGACCGAGCTCCTTGCAACCCCGGGCCAGCCGGAGATTGAAGCCCGGATAGTCGACGAGGAGCACCACGTCGGGCCGCTCGCGCGCGATCTCCGCGAGCAGTTCGTCGTAGATGCGCCGGAACATCCGCAGATGCCGCAGGACGTTGAAGAGGCCGACCATTCCCATCTCCCGGGCGTGGTGGACGAGACGCATCCCCTCGCCTGCCAGCAGATCGCCGCCGATGCCGAAGGTCTCGATGGCCGGATCGAGGCGCTTCAGCTCGCGGAGGACTTCGGCGGCGTGCAGATCGCCGGAGGCTTCACCGGCGACGATGGCGAGTTTCATCGAGTTCAACGCAGCGGAAACGGATACATCGCCCACGCCAGCGCGATGCCGCCGAGAAAGAGCGAGAAGAAGATGAAAAGGAAGCTGCGGATCCGCTCGGCCCGCGTCTCTTTCCAGAGCAGCGCGAAGAAGAGACCCGTGGCCACGGCGTAGATGAACATCAGCACGATGTGATTGCGGAGGAGGCTCATTCTTTTCGGCCCTGTGCGATGTCGAAGACGTCGAGCATGAGGAGCAGGTTCATCAATCCGGCTGTGATCGTAAAGGCCGTGCCGTGCTCGAACGTGATCGAGGTGACGTCGCCGTGCATGCCCATGCCGTTGGCGATCCAGTAGATCACGCCGGCGCCGATCGACCCGAGAGCGGCCAGCAAGCGCAGGATCGATCCGTTGCTGTGCCCGAGCGTGTACAGATCGCCGTCGATGGCGACGCCGATGACAAACATCAGCACGACGATGCAGAAGAAGGTGATGGCGCGGGCTCGGCGTCCGAGGTAGAGATGCCCGGCACCGGGAACGAGATACGCCAGAAAAACGGCGAGGAAGGTGCGGCCTTTCATTGGTGGGAGAGTGTGTCCTTTCGGATGTTCGTGAAGTGCGGCAGGAGCTTGTCGTAGGTGACGTCCAGATCCTCCGGCACGATCCGCGTGCGGGCGGTGACGGTCATGAAGTTCGAATCGCCGCTCCAGCGCGGGACGATGTGCATGTGGTAGTGGTCGAGAACGCCGGCACCGGCCACCTGGCCGAAGTTCATTCCGACGTTGAAACCGTCGGGGCGGTAGACGTCGGAGAGGATCCGCTGCGCCTCGGCGGTGAGCCGGATCAGAGCGCGGAGCGAGTCATCGCGGCTGTCGAAGAGCAAGGCATCGTGCGCCACCGGCGCGACCATCAGATGGCCATTCGTGTAGGGATAGCGGTTCAGCATCACCAGCGCCTGATCGGTAATGAACAGGGTGAGCGTGTCACGCGACGTCATGGACTTCACGGCGTTGCAGAAGATGCACGATGGGCTCTCGCTTTTCGGCGAGGTCAAGTAGGGATACCTCCAGGGGGTGAAGAGGATGTCCAATTGCTTCTCAAGCGCCTCCGCCATCCGGAGGCGGAGCGGCAACGGCCACTTCCATGACCTTGTTGATCAACTCCTTCAGCTCCTTGCCAGGCTTGAAGTAGGGGATCTTCTTCGACGGTACTTCGACTTTCTCGCCGGTCTTGGGGTTACGGCCAGTGCGCGACTTGCGGCTGCGCAGACGGAAGCTGCCGAAGCCGCGGAGCTCGATCTTCTGGCCCGAGCGGAGAGAGTCGACGATGGAATCGAAGACGATATTGACGATCGTCTCGGCCTGCTTCTTCGTCAGTTGGACGACGCGCGCGACCTCGTCCACCAGCTCCGCTTTGGTCATCACGCCCGCTTTGTCCTCGATCTCTTCTTCGGGTTCCAGGTGATCCAAAGATGCCTCCTCACTCATGACGCTCACCACTGAAAGAGAAACCGCGGACGGCGCGTGAGAATGCGGCTGATGGCGGTCTCCGTATCGGAGTCGCCGCTGGTCAGCGCATCGAAAAAGCCGCGTGTCCGTCTCTTCGGATAGATGGTTCCGGGTCTGCCTTTGATGCCACCGAGCTTGCCGGCGACACGGATGGCGTCGTCGAGATTGCCGAGCTGATCGACGAGCTTGAGCTCGAGGGCCTGCTCTCCGGTGAAGACGCGGCCGTCGGCGATCCTGCTGACGTCGGCCTCGCTCAATTTGCCTTTGCGCCCCGCCGCAACCGCGCGGACGAACTGCGAGTGCAACTGCGTGACGATCGACTGGAAATAGGCGCGCTGGGCGTCGGTGAGATCCTCGTACGGCGAGCCTGCCGCCTTCATGGCGCCGCTGGTGATGGTCTGCGGCTTCACCTTCGCCCACGCCAGCAGGTCCTTCGTCTCCATCCACTGAAGAATGACGCCGATCGAGCCGGTGATCGAGCCGGGATTGGCCACGATGCGGTCGCATGCCGAGGCGATGTAGTAGCCGCCGGATGCAGCCACGCTGTCGAGCGAGGCGATGATCGGCTTGCCGCTCCGCGCGTGGACGCTACGGATCTCCTCGTAAATCTCCTGCGACGGCGCGATCGCTCCGCCGGGGCTGTTGATGCGCACGATGATGGCTTTGACGCTGGAGTTCCGCGCGTAGCGGTGCAAGGCATCGATGGCCTCGCGCGAGCCGAAGATCTCGCCTTCGATCGGGATGATGGCCACCTTGTCGCCGAAGACGTCGCCGCGCGTGGTGGCGTCGTCGTTGGCCATGGCCATGATCAGAACGACGAAGAGAAAGACGCCGCCGAACACGACCAGACATCCGGAGAATGCTCCGAAGAAGAAGACCCCCGCCCGCGACTTGCGCGGCGGAGCTGCAACGGCCGGCATTGCGATCGGCTCGGCGATAGGGTCCCCGGGGGCCGTTACGGGATCGAGTTCCGTCATAGGATCAGCCTTGCGGCGTGGGCTCCGGAATCGGAGGCCCATCTTCTTCTTCGGCGGCCGGATGATGATCTTCCGCCGGCGAAGCCGCGGCCGCATGTTCCGCGATCTCGGCTTCCGTCAGCGCTTCGACGTCGCGCGTCGACAGGCCGATCTTCTTGTCGGTCCAGTCGATCTTGATGATACGCACACGCACCGGTTCCCCGATGGTAAAGCTCCTGTCGAGCTTCGCCTTCGGATCGCGCGAGATCTCCGAAATGTGTGCCAGCCCTTCCACGCCGTCGGCCACGCGGACGAAGAGACCGAAGTCGGTGATCTTGGCCACGTTGCCGATCACTTCATCACCGACGTTGTGCGACTTCGCGAAGTTGTCCCACTCGTTCGGCAGGAACTCTTTGATCGAGAGCGACAGACGCTGGTTCTCGCCGTCGACGTTGATGACGCGCGCCTGCACCGCGTCGCCCTTCTTCAGCACCTCGTTGGGATGCTTGAGGCGGCGGTTCCACGACATGTCGGAGATATGGATCAGCCCGTCGATGCCGTCTTCCACTTCGACGAACGCTCCGAAATCGGTGAGGTTGCGGACTTTGCCGGTGATCACGGCGCCGATCGGGTAACGCTCGGCAATGGTGTCCCAGGGGTTCTGTTCGAGCGCTTTGAGGGAAAGCGAGATGCGGCGGTTCTGGACGTTGACGTCCGTCACGACCGCGTCGACTTCCGCCCCCATCGTCAGCAGCTTGGAAGGGTTGCGGACCTTCTTGGTCCACGACATCTCGGAAACGTGGATGAGTCCTTCGACCCCCTCTTCCAGCTCGATGAAGGCGCCGTAGTCGGTGAGCGAGACCACGCGGCCGTGGACTTTCGAGCCGAGCGGATAGCGCTGCACGACGTCGGTCCATGGATCCTGGCTCTTCTGTTTGTAGCCGAGCGAGACGCGCTCGGCGGCAGGGTCGAATTTCAGGACCACCACTTCGATCTCATCGCCGACGTTGAAGTATTCGGAGGGATGGTTGACGCGGCCCCATGAGACATCGGTGATGTGGAGCAGGCCGTCGACGCCCCCGAGGTCGACGAAAACGCCGTAATCGGTGATGTTCTTGACGGCGCCGTGCGTGTGCTGCCCTTCCTGGAGCCGGCTGAAGGTGTCGGCCTTCGCCGCGGCCTGTTCGACTTCGACGATGGCCCGGCGCGAGAGGACGATGTTGTTCCGTTTCTTGTCGAAGGAGACGATCTTGAACTTGTACTCGTGACCGCGAAGGGAGTCGAGGTTCTTGACCGGCTTGGTATCGATGAGCGATCCGGGAAGGAAGGCCTTGACTCCGCCGACGTCGACGGCCAGACCGCCCTTGACCCGTTCCACGACGCGGCCGGAAATCGGCTCGTCCGCCTTGAAGGCGGCCTCGATGCGGTCCCAGACCAGCATCCGTTCCGCTTTCTCGCGGGAGAGAAGGATGTAGCCGCTGTTGTTCTCCAGGCGCTCGATGAAGACATCGAGCTCGTCACCGGCCTTGACCGAGATCTGGCCGTCGTAGCCGGTGACTTCGTGGACAGGAAGAACGCCTTCGGACTTGTAACCGATGTCGACCACGACTTCGGTGCCAATCACTTTGAGGACGCGCCCGCGGATGATGTCGCCCTCGGCGAAGTTCGACATCTTCCGGTCGTACATGTCGAGCAACTCGTCCATGCCGAGACCTTCCAGGTCGTTTGAGTTCGTCTCCCCCCCTTTTCGGAGCGGTTGTTTCAGGTTTTTTAGATCGTCACTCGACGGCATGAAACGGGATACCTCCTGGATTTCCGGCGCATCCGCCCGGAAGGCGCAGCATGGCGTAAATTGTTGATACTAGTCGAAATGCGGAGTTTAGTGGCGAGGCTGGAGAGGAGTCAAGGAATTACGGGCGGCGTGACTCACCCCCCCCATCCTGACGGTCCGCGCAGCGGGCCTGTCAGGATCTCCG
>JADGNY010000220.1 GCA_017883235.1 Thermoanaerobaculia bacterium
CACGCGCTCTTGCCATGGTAAGAGCGCGAGGGTCAAAACGATCCTCGCCGGCATCGAGATGATGCTCGCGGCCTTCAAAATGATGCAACGCCGTTGCGATGTGCCCGGGGGATGGTTGTCGGAATCTCAATCGGTTAACCGCAACATGACCGCGTTCACTTCCTGAAAGACCGTTTGCAGATGGGGCTCGATCCAACGGACATCGACGAAGGGCGTCTTCCCGAACAGGCGCCGGAATGCCTGGGTGAGCCTTGTCCTGTTGGTGCCGAACTGTCTGGCGAATTCGGAGGCCGTGGCTCGCGTACCGGTGCGGTAGCTGGCGTCGAGATAGGCTTCGCCGCGGTGGTACCAGTCACGTTCGGCGTCCATTGCGTTTTGGTGCAGAGGCATCATGTTACTCCTCCCTCATTAGACACATCCACCCGTCAGGAAGTCACCTGAGAAGGAGAGCGGGCGTCCCGCCTGCTCCCGGCGGGCGTCTCGCCCGACGGTGGGGACGAAATCATCACGAAAATGTATGGGCCGAAGACGCCGACGCCGCGATCCGCGTTTCCAGGTTCCAACCCTGCTCTTGCCGTGGACCCACCGCCGGGCGAGACGCCCGTCGGGAGCAGGCGAAGACGCCTGCTCTCCGCGGGGGCAAGACCAGCCGGCGAGACGCCGGCGCTCCGTGCGCTGCGCGCATAATCACGCCATGCATCCCTGGCGCGAGCGGCTCGCTCGATGGTTTACGCCGCTGGCGAAACGGATCACGATCTCGCCGAACGCGATCACACTCATCGCTCTGGCGCTGAACATCGTCGCGGCCGCGTGTCTCGCGTATGGCGCGCGGCGGCCGTGGTTGTTCCTCGTGGCCATCGTCATCATCGCCGTCAGCGGGCTGGCCGATGCGCTCGACGGCATCGTGGCGCGGGTGCAGGAGAAATCGTCGCGCTTCGGCGATTTTCTCGACCATTGCGCCGACCGCACCGGCGACGCGCTGCTGGCAGCCTGCTGGCTGATCAGCAACGGCGTGAGGGAGCCGCTGGCGATGGCCGGCATCATCATGACCATGTTGAACGGCTACATCGGAACGCAGATCGAGGCCACCTACGGCGTGCGTAGCTACGAGCCGGTCGGCCGCGGCGAGTTCGTCCTCGGCATCATCATCCTTCCGATCGCCTCCTACATCCTTTTTACGAACGGATGGCAGGCGATGCACTTCGCCTCGCTGACGGTCGCCGAGTGGCTGGCCTCGGTCCTGCTCGTCTTCGCACTCTGGGGCGTGGTGCAGCGCATCCGCGTTGCGCTCCGGTTAGAACGCTCGTGATCGGGAAGACCCCGATCACCGGCGATCCGGTCATCCTCGCACCCGGTCGCGAGGAACGCCCCAATGTTTACGACGGCGCACCGTGTCCCTTCTGTCCCGGCGCCGAGGACCAGACGCCGCCGGAGATCGCGCGCGACGGCGACCCGTGGCGGATCCGCGTCTTCCCCAACCGTTATCCGCCAACGGAGCATGCCGAGGTCGTGGTCGAGAGCGCGATGCATGATGATGAGTTCGATGCGCTATCGCCGGATCATGCGCAGCGCGCCATCGAGATCACATTCGATCGTTACCACGCGCTGGCGTCGAAGGCCGCGTATGTCTGCATCTTCAAGAACCATGGCCGTCAGGCCGGCGCGTCGATCCCGCATCTGCACTCGCAACTGGTCGGGACATCGTTCGTTCCGCCTCGCCCGAAGCGTGAAGGCGAGGCCTTTGTACGTGCAATATCCTGCCCACTATGCAACTCCACCGCACACCCTCTCATCGGCGAAACGAAGCACTATCGCTGGATCGCCCCGCGTGGCGCGCGCTTCGCCTGGCAGCAGTGGATCGTGCCGAAGGCGCACGAGCACGACCTCGTCGAGCCCTACGAGCTGGCGTCGCTGATGCAGTCCTCGGCGCGGGCAATGCGCGGCATCAGCGAGGCTTTCAACTGGGTCTTCATCACCTTCCCGCATGAACGAAGCGGCCACTGGTACCTCGAGCTCTTCCCGCGCACCGCCATGATCGCCGGCTTCGAGATTGGCAGCGATGTGTTCGTCAACACCGCCATGAGTGAGACGGTTGCTGGCCTATTTAGCGATTTTATGTCATAACAGCAAGTCATGAGAACGCTGACGATCGCTCTGCTTTCTGTTCTCGTCGCCGCCACTGCCTTCGCCGACCAGCCTTCCCGTGACAGTGAGACGCAGCCCCTCTACGTCCTGCGGGCCTACGTCTTCCCGGGTTCGCCCAACGCGTATCAAGGCATCTTCCGCTACGACCCGGTGGCGAAGACGTACACGTCGTTCGCGGCCTTCGACTACAACGCGCGTTTCGGCTCCCTCGGAGCGACGCGGCTCGGCGCGGCCGCCGACCGCATCATCGTGCAGTCGAGCGGGTACTTCGAATTCGAGCTGGCCACCGGCCGGCTGCTGCGCCGCTATGACAGCAGCGACGCCACACAGGATGGATGGGCCTTTCACGGCGTCGTTGTCACCGAGGAGCAGGCCAAGGCGCTCGGGATCGCATCAGGGACCTACGGCTTTCCGATGTGTATCTACTACGTTCTGTCCGATCCGATCTCGTCCACCTGCGCACCGCGGCAGTTTCCCGGCTACCCGGCGCCGACGCTAACACCGGCTTCCATCCTTCTCCGCCGGTCGCTCGATCCCGCCGATCCGACGCTGACGGTTGTCAAATCGATCGGTAGCCAGTCCTCCAGTTTCTTCCTGAACCCTGCGGTCACACTCGACACCGCTCATCGTCAATTCTGGATGTGGATCGCGGCAGGGGGCGCGGCGGGGGGACAGTGGGCCACGTTGCCGATCAACGGCGGAACAGTGGGCGATTCCACTCCGGCCGCGGTCGGAACGCCCTCTGCATTCACGTACGTCGCCAGCCTCACCTTCCACGAGCCATCCGAGACGCTGTTCGACGTCGTCGAACTGCCGGACTTGCGGCGTCAGTTCCTGAAACAGCCCGCGAGCAACGCCACGGTGGCTTCGACGCTCGAGTCTGTCGCACCGGGCGATCTATCGCAGCCTCGCGTCGACTCCGTGACCGCCGTTCCCGGAGTGCTCCCCGAACGGTATGTGCAGATGATCCCCGCTGTGGGCGAGCTCCACGGCCTGAACGGTACCCTCTGGCGCAGCGACGTGTGGCTCTACAACCCGGCCGATACGGATGTCGACGTGACGATTCGCCGCGTCGTCCGGCCGGAGTCGGCGTCGACACAACATCTCGCGGCCCACGGCTCGGTGGTCCTGCGCAATGTCCTCAGCACGCTCGGCGGCGGATCAGCCGGCGATGGCGTGACGCTCGACGCTCTCGTGCTCGACGCGCCGTATCACCGCGGCGCCCAGCTTTCCGCATACAGCCGCACGTTTACCGATGCCTCGGACGGCGGCACCTACGGCCAGTCGGTTCCGGCCGTTCCGTCGACGGTTGGCTACTCGACGCACCCGATTCCAAACCCGTCGAATGCTTACCTCTACAACGGCACCGGCTACCCCGGTTCAAGCTTCGTCATCGATCAGCGCCAGCCGGGCCGATTCCGCCACAACCTCGGCGTGGTGAATGACAGCGCCAAGCCGCTCGGGGTGACTCTCAGCTTCGGCACCAGGAAATCCGTTTCCGTCCCGCCGCACAGCGTCACCACCTTCAACATCGAATCATTGTTCGCCGGCGACGTTTCGCCGCTGGTATTCGTCGAAGCCGATCGCGCCGCGCCGGTGTGGATGTCGATCGTCGACAACATCTCCGAGGACGCCACGTTCGTTCCCTTCGAAATCTTCCCGCTGTTGAACGACGCTTCGGCCGAAATGGCCATCCCAGCCGTGGCGGCGACTGCAGGTGCAAACGGAACGTCATGGCGCACCGACCTTTTCGGCATTCTGCCGAGAGTTGCCCCCGGCGGTGCGACGTTGACGACCACGCATTTCGATTCCGCGTCCGGATGCACGGCAGACGCGAATCTTTCCGCTGACGGCTTTGATGTCTATAGTGACGTGGCGCGCAAGTTCGGCCCGTGCGGCACCAGCGGCAGCGGTCTCGGAGCACTGCGGCTGGCCGGCACGACCTGGATGGCCGGCTACTCGCGCACCTACACCACCCGCGCGGATGGCGGCACCTTCGGCGACATGCTGCCGTTCTATCCGGCAGGCGGCTGGCCGCTGCAACACTTCAGCGGCATCGAGACCGGCAGCCGGTTCCGCATCAACGTCGGGCTCTACAACGGCCAGAGCACGACGACGACGAACCGCCTGTTTCTCTACGATGCGAACGGCACGCTCGTGGCCCAACGCGACGTCGATCTCGCCTCACACGCGTCGTTGCAGGCACCGATCGCGTCGCTCATGAATATCGCCAACCTCCCGGCCGGACTATACGGACTCTCCGTCGTCCCCCTCGGCGCCGGACACTCCTGGGCCTACGTCTCCCTGATTGACAACATCAGCGGCGACCCGACGAACCTCTGGTAACTGCGCTTCGCGCGTTGCCGGTTGTCTGCGCGCGGCGCGTGGCGTTCACGACGTACGGCTGCGCCGCACGGCACAGACAAGAGTGTCTGTGCCACATTGCCCGTCGGTATTTGCTGAGTGTGAAAGTTTTCGCCGGACCCAATGTGGCACAGACACTCTTGTCTGTGCCCGGCGGCGAAGCCGCGCATTCGCCGCAGCGATGCAGTTAGCCGGCATTTCTCACACTCGCACGTAAATCATCGGCACCCTGTACCCCGTCGAGAGCCTTCTCCCCCGCGGTTTCTTGCGGGGGAGAAGGTGCCGATAGGCGGATGAGGGGGCGCTTGGCAGGATGCAGCGCCAGTCCATGAGGAGTAAGAAACATGCTGCTCAGCGCCCCCCTCATCCGCCTTCGGCACCTTCTCCCCCCGCAAGAAACCGCGGGGGGAGAAGGGCT
>JADGNY010000221.1 GCA_017883235.1 Thermoanaerobaculia bacterium
GTCCGGATCGCGCCGTCGCGCGGAGTGGCCCGCGGCACGGAGTTGCTCCTCCGGCGAGACAGCGACGGTCCGTGGAATGGCTGGCTCACGTTTGTCCGCCCGTCGGTTCGCGACGAGATCGACGGCCGAATGGTGCCCCGCAGTTGGGATCAGCGAAACGCCATCGGGTTCAGCCTGAACTACGGCTACCCCGAACGCTGGAACGTCAATCTCGCGGGGACGTTTCACAGCGGCTGGCCGACGACGGGTCTCACCGGCTACACCAATCCTCTGTCTCCGAGCGGTTACGAGTTGCATCCCGTTCCCGGCCCGCTCAACGGTGATCGGCTCCCCGCCTACAGCCGCGTCGATCTGCGCGCGAGCCGAAGCATCGCCATTGGCTCCGGCCGTCTGAACTTCTTCGTCGACGTATTGAATCTCTTCAACCGTGCGAACGTTTCACGCGTCAACTTCCAGATCAACGTCGACCAAAAGGGGAACGTCACCACGGTGCGCCATACGACGTCGATCGTCCCCTTGCTGCCGTCGTTCGGCATCACGTGGCAGTTTTGACGGCCGGCGCGGCCACGGATGCCGAGACTCGAGTGTCCCGGCTTGAACCACCACTGCTGCTGCCGCAGCGTCTGTCGTCGCCTCCGAATTGATCACAACGAGAAGCTTTCAGAAGATCGAGCGCGGACCGTCCTCGATTATCTCGGTCAAAAGGGGTCGATGTGAAGCGGCTCACCAGTAAGGGATTCGGAGAGTCGATGTTGATTCATTCAGACGCAGAGATTGCCGCCATGAAGAACGGTGCGGAACGAGAAGCGGCACATCAGCGTAACCGTCGCGTTATGTATAAGGTGATTCAGAAATGAGCGAGAGATGTCCGGCTTCGCGCAACTTAACCGGCAAGTTGAGGAATCATATCTGGAGAATCAACTTAACGAGACCGGATCGATGACTGGATGGGCGAGCGTTTGGGCAGTCCCGATGATGAACGCAGCGATAGAGTTAAGTTGATTTTCAAGATACGACCCCAACTTCGTGGAAACGACGGAGCTCGGCAAGCTCACCACGCACCGCCTCGATCTCCCCCATCCCACCGCTCACGAATTCATTTTCACCCTACTCCGTCACAGGGTCAAGCCTGGTAAACAGATACGATAGACATAGTCAGTCCTGAAAGACGCCGGACCAGGCAGCCCTCGGGCTGCCTGGTCCGGCACGCAGACATTGACTGTGGTTGGGAGACTAATGGCAGATTGCGTACTCAGCCGAGCAGTAGCCGCCTGACCCCGGATCGTAGGAACCTTCGCTCAGATCGTAGATGCCGCCACCGCCGCCGCTGCCGCCCGATATCGGACATGCTGCCGGGTCGGTGTCGTCCATATCGCAACCCGTGCCAGCGTCATTCGGCTTACAAAGCTCGTAATAGCCAGAATCCGAGGAATAGCATCTCGCCTTGTCACTTGATCCACCTGAAGGGTCTGTAACTCCTCCTTGAATGCACTGTTGACAGGCGTAGAGGGCTGGAGCACACGCGAGAGAACAGCCGACCAAGAGTATCGACGCGAGCAATTTGAATTTCATAGGCATCTCCTTTCTATTGCACTCCGCCTGGATTGGCGGCAGTATCATAAACGTTGATTGACTGCGTCGCTCCGGCGTCAAGATTGACCTCGGCGACGGCCGGCAGCGCGCCACCCTGGCCCATAGCCAGCGCCACCCACTGTGGGATCGATTGAAGCCGGATCACTCTCCAGTGACCGGTGGCCAGAGCCGGAATCTGCAATGGTGGCCCGAAACGGCTGGCCACTTCCGCTACAGCCGAGAGACCGATGACGCGGCCGTCCGGAGCGGCGAGCCAGAACGTTCCCCGGCTGTACCATTTCCCCCAGTCGCTGATCCGTAACGCACCGGTAGATGGAGGGAACTGCACCGTGGCGGCGTCGCCGGGCATCGCTTTGAATGCATCCACGACACCCGACGGCGCGATGACACTGCAGAGTGCAGGCGCGGACAGCTCTGAATACGTGTCGACCGTGAACTTGCCATCGGCATCTGTCACTGATCCCGACTGGGAGGGTGTCCCTGTAGTCCCGAGAACGACGCAGTCGATCCGAGCATTCGGGACGGCTACTCCCGCCGCGTCATGAACACTGCCCTGAATGGTGTTCGACGGTCCGATATCGAGAGTCACATCCGAATCTTCTCCTTCGCGAACGACCACTGATTTCTCCGCGCCGCTGCCGCTCCCTTTGTCGTGCACGGAGAAGACCCAATCTCCTGCCACAACATACTCGAACTTGACGTCGCCCTCCGAATCCGTTGCGCGCCCTCGGGCGTCGTGCTCGATGCGCCCGAGCCCATTTCGCGTCTGTGAAATCCAGACGGTTGCGTTGGGGACGGGCTTGCCCATGGCACGTACGTGAATGACTGCGGTAGAGGTAGCTGGCAGCACGATCTCCATCGGCTGCGAGGGATCGGTGAAGTCCATCTCGCCCAATGGGATATCATTACTTTGCGAATCGAGCCGGTACGCGATGACACTATAAGTGCCGATATTGGGTAACACGGCGTAGAAGGTTCCATCTATTCTCGACTCAAAGCTCTGTTGCGCTGCGCCTTGAACGGAGCGGCTTTCCAGTGTGACCTTAGCAGCAACTCCATTGCCGCCCGACGTAACACGGCCCTGAAAAACAGCCGGTTCCAGTTCTGAATCGAGCCGGCGCGTCTCACCGGCGGCCAATTCGACTTCGGCGATCTTTACCAGTGCGTAGGTGCCGCCCACTTCCACCCAGGCCACCGCTTGCCACGTTCCCGGTTTGAGCGGTTCGAAGCGAAGCGGCGAATCCTCGTCGCCTGGCTTCTGCTGTTGTTTCTCCAGCGCGGCGCGAAGAGGATCGACAGGCTCGACGGAAACGATCCGTACGCGCGCGCTCGGGAAGAGCGCATGGACACGCGCACTCAACTTCGGGACGACTACGAGCGTGGCCGGTTTCGGTATCGAGAGTGGATCGATGGTGAGCCGGCCACGCGGCTCCGCCCGCGCTTCTTTGCCGAGCGATAACTCGCCGCCGGGGGCCTGTGCCACAAACTGGAGAGAGCGAAGAACGGGCAGGCCCTCCACATGCGCCCATCCGTCCGCGCCGGTCACCGCTTCTGCGGCAGGGATCCGCTCTCTACTGGACCAATCATCAGAAAGCGCCGTCACCCGCACGATGGCCCCAGGCACCACAGCATCGCCAGGGTCTCGCACCACCCGAACATCGGCGGTTGCCGCGGCACGGAGCACAAACTCACCGACCGATTGATGGCCCGCGCGAAGAGGTTTCGTCAGAATGACAGGCTCGAACGGATTGAACGAAAGGACAGCATTCCGGCAGCCGGCCGGAGCCGTGAATTCCGCCAGGTTGCTGTTCATTATTCTGATCGGAACGCTGATCCGTGGAATGGTCTTGGAACAGTCATGCAGCACTGCCAATCCAGCGCGTGGAAGCTGCAGCTCTTTCTCCAGGGAACGAAACACCAGATAGGCATCGGCTCGCGGCTGGAGCGCCGCAGGCACGGGCGGGACGGTCGAATCTTCCGCCTCCGTGTCCGCAACGTCAAAGACCGCGCCGATAAACCGGTCTGCGGTGACCGCATAGAGCGGAGGCTTGGCGCCATCAGGGTTGACGTACAGTACCGTTCCGCCGACCGTCTGCTGAACCACACAGTGCAAGCTGTGCACGTCACCGGTGGCATCCAGTCCAAACGCCTCCAGATCGTCGACGTCAACATCCTGAGGTGATACACCATCGAGGTACAGCCGGAAAACCCTGACGGCGGCATGCATTTCGGAAGGAAGGGTCACCTTCAGTTCGGTTTCCTTCGACGCCGAGAGCTCCACTTTTCCCACCAATGTGGCCCGCCTCATGAAAAAGCGCGGATCGACGTACTTGGCGTAGACCGAGTAGAGGCCAGCGGGGAGGGAGGACCACGTAGTGAATTCCGTTTTCGCCCACCTCGCCCATACCGGGCGCTGCCAACCCCGAGGAATGCTGCCGGCCGGGTCTCCCCCCTCTCGTTCGAGGGTCAACATAACGTTTGGATCCGGGCGATCGCAAGTGATGCGGAGCGTGGCACCAGGAAACATCGAAACCTCAAGCGGCTCCGGATCGCCTGTCTTGTAGAAGCGCCATTGCGCGGCACGACCCTCGGCGGAGAAGACCAGCGGCACCTTTCCGTCGGGCACCCCCAGGGTCCAGTTCCCCTCTTGATCCGTCACCACCGACCAGTCAGACGATAGATGGCGAACCGCCAACGCACTCAGCTTCGCAAATGGCACCACGATCTCGCCGAGGCTCTCAGCAACGCGCACGCCCGCAACAGGGGTTCCGGTTTCGTCCTTGACCTTGCCGCTCGCGCGGAAGAGCGGTTTCAAGACGACGTTTCGATTTTCACCCAATTCATGGGAAACAGGGAGACCTTCTGTAGAAACCTGAAAACCCTTCGCGCCGGCGACCACTTGATACCTGCCCGTGGGCACGCGAAATACACTGGATCCGGTGTCCGTAATTTCTTCGACCAACGGGATACTCGACGGGCGCCAAACGGGCACCAGCGCAATGTATGCATCCCGGACAGGCTTGCCGGCGGACGTCAAGACGTGAACCCGTACCGGTACCGGTAAGCGCCCAGAGGGTGCGCCTGCCGCACCGAATGGGATAAAAAGTGAGGCCAGGATCGCGGCGCCCGTTTGACGCATGATTGAATTCGATTATTCCATCATGACAGGCGAGCTGTCGTCAAGGTCATATTGATAGAAGCTACCAGACGCCGTCTGCCAAAGTCCACGGAATGAGCGCGGGTGGCAGGGGAGATGTCCTGATCACCGGGACGGCCGTGCCCTCGAACTGAACGTTGATCGCGCGATCGAGAAACTCTTCTTCC
>JADGNY010000146.1 GCA_017883235.1 Thermoanaerobaculia bacterium
CTTGAAGATGCCGCGAAAGCCGGCGGCCGGCATCCACAACCACCGGCGCAGGTTCCAGTTCGACTTGGGGAAGTCCTCGGCTCTGAAGCGCCGCCCCTTTTCCAGCATGACCACGCGGTAACCCTTCTCCACCAGCCGCAAACCAGAGACGCTGCCGCCGAATCCGGAGCCGATGATGGCGTAGTCGCAGTCCACGGGTGAAGCTTATCCGCAGATTACGCAGATCGGCGCAGATAGAAGACGGTTTTATCTGCGTACATCTGCGTCATCTGCGGATGAGACGGTTTTATCTGCGTACATCTGCGTCATCTGCGGATGAGTCTTTCGACGTTGACGGCTACAGCCAGACACCGCACCGAAGCAAGCTCCGCGGTTCGGATCAAATGCCCTCGGTACGCCGTCCGCCTTGTCCCCGCGCCTCTTCGATCACGGGAGTTTCTGCTCCCCCGAAGCGAGTCAAACAACGTTGTTTCGAAACATGCTTGTTTTGAAACGATCTTGTTGTATTCTGAGATGCGACGGAGCTCCGATGACTGATTACGCGACGAAAAGCTACGGCCGAGTCGAGGAAGTGGCGGCGATTTACCGACACTTCACCGCCAACCGGGACGTTTCCATGGCGGGACCCAGGCGTCTCGGAAAGACATTCGTGCTGGACCGATTGGCCGAGGCTGCTGGTGGCTTGGGATGGGTAGCCGTCAAAGTCGAAGTAGGCGGCTGCGGCGATTCGCGCGCGTTCTTCCGGTCCTTGTGCAACGGGATCGAAGGCTCTCGATCGGGAGGACGAAGAGCGATCGCCTGGATTCAGCAACGGCTTGGCCAGATTATCGATCCCCGCTCCGATAGCTCCGGTCAGTGGTACCAACCGCTCATCTCCCTCGATCATGAATCCTATTTCGAACGCCTCATCAAGGCGTTGAACGACGATCACGAACGGCGCTGGGCTCTGTTGATCGACGAGCTACCAATATTCCTCAAAGCGCTTCATGACCAAGGTCCCGAAGGTGTGGTTGCTGCGCGCAACTTCATGAACCTCTCGAGCCGCCTGCGCGCCGCGTATCCGCGGGTGCGCTGGATGATCACCGGATCGATCGGGCTCGAGCCCCTGGCTCGTGCCGGCGACTACATGGGGGTATTAGCCAAGTTCGAGACCTTCGACCTTCAACCCCTGAGCAAGACGCAAGCGAAGGAGTTCGTCAAGGATATCGCCCAGGAAGGCCGGCTCCTGTACCGGCAAACGATCACCGACGCGGAAGCCGAGGCTCTCGTTGCAGCAGTGGGATGGCGCGCCGCCTATTACCTGGAGGCACTGGCGAAGAAACTCTCAGGTGAACCTTGCGACGACCCGAATGGAGCAAAGAAGTTGGTCGACGAGGCAGTGCAACAGTTGCTCTCGCCGGCCGAGGCCACCACCTTCGGCGTTTGGGAGGAACACTTGCGCAAGCACTACCGCGACAATCAAGGCGCGATTGCGTTCGCCGCGCTCACGGCTCTGTCAAAGACCGGCGACGGCCTGAGTATCGATGCTCTCCTGGCTGCCATAGGAAGAAATGACGTCACGCGAGCTGAGTTGCGAGCTCTGCTGACTCGCCTGCACGTCGAAGGATTCATCACCATGAGTGATTGGGATGGAGATGACCCGACAGCCGCCTTCCTCAATCCGCTTCTGCGCCTGTGGTGGAAGCGCTTCCAGCCTCAGGCCGCGGCCTAGAGCGGCACTTCGGAGCCGAATCATGGACCTCACCTTCTTCAACCCACACTCCCAGACTGAGGCGGACTTTCTCGCCAGCTTCGTCGCCCGAAACGAAGTGCTTGACTACTACCTTCGGCAGTTGCGACTTCTTGCGAAGAAACAGGCAGCACGGCACCACCTGATCGTGGCCCCTCGGGGCTATGGGAAGACGTCACTGCTGCGCCGGCTCGCGATAGCAGTCCGTGTCGAGCCCGATCTGGCCACGAACTTCATCCCGCTCACGTTCCGCGAAGAGCAGCACAACGTCATCAGCCTGGACGTCTTCTGGCGCAACTGCCTCCAATCGTTGCTTGAAGCACGCGAAGACGAGCATGCCTCGGATGCAGAGATCGAGGAACTCGACTCGGCATGGGTGAAGTTTGCCCCTCGCCAAGCACTGAATCGTGACGATCAGGACGGGGAGCCCGCCTGGCGCGCATTCCAGACCTTCTGCCACCGACTCGGCCGGCGACCGCTGCTGCTGATCGACAATCTGGATACATTGCTCGCGGGTCTTCCATCGAAACATCAGTGGTCGCTGCGCGGAATCCTGCAGCAACAAGACGGTCCGATGCTGATCGCCGCAGCTCCACAGTTTCCGCAATCGACACACGATCCGGCGGAACCGTTTTACGATTTCTTCCGCATCGAGTCGTTGGACAAACTCAGCGACCAGGAGGTGATGCGCTGCCTGCGCACCATGGCCATGGGTCGAGGCCAGACGGGGAAGCCGGTTCTCGACCTTCTGGGCAAGGATCCCGGGCGGATCGCGGCTCTCAATGCGCTGGCTGGCGGCAACCCTCGCACCCTAAACGTCCTATACAGCGTGCTCGAATCGCACATGAGCGCCGACGTGCTCTCACAGCTCAGCGCAATGCTCGATACGTTCACAAGCTGGTATCACTCCCGTTCGGAAGGTCTGCCGTCCCATGCGCGCGCGGTCTTCGACGCGCTGGCGCTCAACTGGGATCCGATGACGGCCGCAACGGTCGGCGCGGTGACCGGCCTTGATACGACGGCGGTGAGCAGTCAGATCTCGCGTCTCGAAAAAGGTGGGCTTGTCGAGGCGGTTGCGCTAAACCGCCGGGGCAAAGGCCGAAACGGGTACCAGATCACCGAACGGTTCTTCAATATCTGGTACCTGATGCGCAACGGGCCAAGGCGGACCCGCCAGAGCATCAAGTTCCTGGCGGTGTTCCTCCAGTCGTGCTTCAGCATCGCGGAGCGACGCACGCTCGCTCGGACCGTCATGACTGACCGATGCGCAAACTCCGCGTATGCGCTGGGCCTGGCGGCGAGCCTCCAAGCCAGCCGTCTGCGAGAGCGCTTGTTGGACTACGCGGAAGCGCAGTCGAGTCTCTCCGGCACGGAGGAGGAGTACGGCGCCACCATTGAGGAGATGCGTACCAAGGATTTACGCAGGCGGCGCAAGCAGCCCGACGGACCGGAACGCTGGAAGCGGGACCTTGCGAAGTTCGACCGTATCATCGACCGCTTGGGGCAGGCATCAACCACTGCAGAAAGGGTGCGAGTTGCAAAGACGCTCCTCAAGAAGGGCAACACGCTGGGGGACCTAGGTCACCCTGAGCAGGCCATCGAGGCCTATGAGAGCGTGGTGGCGCGATTCGGCGACTCGACCGAGTCGGGGCTACGCGAGGCGGTCGCTAAGGCGCTCGTCAACAAGGGCTTTAATCAGGGCCAACTCGGCCACTTCCGCCAGGAGATCGAGACTTACGAGAGCGTACTGGGGCGATTTGGCGACTCGACCGAATCGAGGCTACGCGAAGTAGTCGCTTGGGGGCTTGTCAACAAGGGCTTTACACAGGGCCAACTCGGCCAATCTGAGCAGAAGATCGAGACCTACGAAAGCGTTGTCGCGCGATTCGGCGATGCAACCGAATCGGGCGTGCGCCAGCTGGTCGCCAGAGCGTTGGTCAACAAGGGCACCACGCTGGGGGACCTCGGTCACCCTGAGCAGGCCATCGAGGCCTACGAAAGCGTCGTGGCGCGATTCGGCGATTCGACCGAGTCGGGGCTACGCGAGGCGGTCGCTAGGGCGCTCGTCAACAAAGGCGTTGCACAGGGCCAACTCGGCGACCTCCAACAGGAGATCGAGACCTGTGAGAGCGTAGTGGGGCGATTCGGCGACTCGACCGAAGCGGGGCTACGCGAAGCGGTCGCCAGGGCTCTTAGGGGTACGGGCATCGCGCTGAGCCAACTGGGTCACAGTGAGCAAGCTATTGAGGCTTACGAGAACATCGTGTCGCGTTTTGGCGATGCCTCTGAATTGGGGCTCCGCGAACAGGTCGCCGGGGCTCTCGTCGGCAAGGGCATCGAGCTAGGCCAACTCGGTCAATCTGAGCAAGCTATTGAATCTTACGAGAGCATCGTGTCGCGTTTTGGCGACTCCACTGAATTGCGCCTCCGCGAGCAGGTCGCCCAGGCTCTCGTCGGCAAGGGCATCGCGTTGGGCCAACTCGGTCAACCTGAGCAGGAGGTTGAGGCATACGAGAGCGTGGTGGCCCGATTCGGCGACACAACCGAATCGTATCTGCGTGACGCGGTCGCCACAGCGCTCGTCAACAAGGGCGTCACGCTGGGCCAACTTGGCTACCCTGAACAGGAGATCCAGACTTACGAGAGTGTCGTGGCGCGATTCGACGCCGCGACCGAAACGGGCCTGCGCGAGCAAGTCGCTACAGCGCTGGTTAACAAGGCCATGACGCTGGGCCAACTTGGCCAGACTCAGAAGGAGATCGAGACCTACGAGAGTGTGGTGGCGCGATTCGCTACCGACACGGAATTGGGCCTGCGCGAACAGGTCGCCACGGCGCTCGTCAACAAGGGCATCGCTTTGGGAGAACTCGGGCACCCTGAGCAGGCCATTGACGTTTACGAGAACGTACTGGCGCGCTTCAGCGACGCCACGGAATCGGAGCTGCGAGAGCAGGTCGTCAGCGCACTGGTCGAAATGGGAACTTCGCTCACGGAGATCGGTTCGCTTGAGAGGGCCGAGGCTACGCTTCGCAGGGCCGTGACCTTAGCGACCGGTGAAATGCGCGCAACAGCCTGGAACACGCTCGGCAATCTGCTGGTGGATAGAATTGGAGATCCAGCCGGTGCGCTCGCAGCCTACGAATCGGGGCTGGCTGCTGATCCCACTTCAAGTGACCGAGCGATCCTGCATTTGAACTACTCCTACGCCCTGGCCTTGCACAGCGGCAACGTTCTCGTGGCGCGCGAACACGCGATGCAAGCCATGTCCGACGAGGAAAACGTCTCGCCCGCCGGCCGTCACCTGCTGGGCGCGTTAGCGGGCCTTGCGGAAACACCTGGTGCGCCGTGGCCGCGGGTTTTCGAACAGATCGGGCTTGCCGTGAAAAGCGGCGACGCACTGCTCTGGTCGAACTACCTCGACGACTTGCAGCGGCTGCTCTGGTTCATCCTCGCGCACGGTGAGGGCGAATCATTGCGCCGTTGGATGGAACAGGAACAATATCCTCTGCGCTACGCGCCGTTGTACCACGCGATCATCGCAGCAATTGAGGGCGAGGACTACTTGCTACAAATCAATCCTGAGACGCGTGATGCGGCGGCTCGAATCCATGAAGGGATTGCACGAAGGTTGAAGCTCTACGGAGACGGAACGAGTAGAACATCGGCCAGGAAGAAATCTGACGCGCTGACCACGCGGTAGCCCTTCTCCGCCAGCCGCAAGCCGGGGACGCTGCCGCCGAAGACTGCCGCTTGACCGACCAGCCGATACGAAGGAGAGCGGCAAGAACTCGATTGGCCTTTGACGCAGGCCAGTTCATTCGGTGACGGCGAATACGCCATGAGTCTCAGGAATGTCCTCGCCGTGCTCGAGCCGGTCGGCGAGAACTCGAAAGGCTAGGGACTTTGTCTTGGCCACCGCTTCGTCCCGAGTAACTCCGTACGTGAGAACGCCCGGAAGTTCGGTTACTTCTCCGATCCACCGACCGTCCTCTTCCCGCTCGACCTCAACGTTGAACTCGCTCATGCCGAGATTCTAAGCTCTCTCCCGGATTCGTATGCGCCGGAGATGATACGTGGCGGTGAGCCGGGCAATGTCCGTTCCGTCGCGGGCTTTGACGACGCTCACCAGCTCAATCAGGCAACGGCCGTTAGCCTCGAGCTCGGAGGCGATACGGTCGCGGACCGCCGGTTCGAGGCTGAACGACACGGTGAGCTCGCCGCGAGCCGGCGCGAGAAATTCGATCCGGCTCTCCTTCGCGAACATCAGGTGGCGAGCGGGAGGAAACTGCCAGAGCACGGCCACACCATGCACACTCTCCGCGAGCGCCATGATCGCTCCGCCGTGAATCGTTCCGCCCACGTTCCGATTGCCGCGGCGCGCCGGTAGCCTGAGCACGACCTCGCTCGAGTCGGGGGCCACATACTCGATATGCAGACCGATTCGCCGGTTGAACGGCACGAGGTACTGCACGAACCAGCGCTTCACTCGCGAAGCGCCGCGAGGCATACGGCGTTCGATGACGGCCAGCGCGCGGGTGACGATCGAGGCCATGGTTAATTGAAGTTGAACGCACCGATCGAATCGCTCTGAGCGACGCGGCGGAACTGTAGGTTCATTGCGAGCGCGATTACATCGGCATGCATATTTCCGAGAGGCGGAAAGAGCCGTCGCGCGATCGAGCCGAGGCCGTGCAACCGGCGGTACGCGTGCCGCAGGCCGGCATCGAGCTCCTCCGGAAGCATCTTGGCCGGACGAAAGACCGCCGTGACAGTGTCATATCTGGAGAAGTCGTCCGTCAGAATGCGTCCTTCGGATTGCATCCGCCGCCAGGTGACCGTGCCGGGAATGGGGGTCAAAATGAAAAGAGGGGCGACGCGGACGTGGTTTTCGATCATGAAATCGACGGTCCTGTCGAAAACGCCCGGATCGTCTTCGTCGAAGCCGAAGATCGTCGAGCAGGACGCGACGATTCCGGCACCATGAATCAGCTTCAGCAGTGTGCGGTACTCGCTGACCTGGTTGAAGCCTTTCCGCACGCCGTCGAGGCTCTCCTGACCGATCGACTCGATCCCAATGACCAGGAGGAGGCATCCGCTCCGGCGCGCCAGGGCCAGCATCTCCGGATCGCGGGCGATGGACAATGTGGCAGCGCCGAACCAGTGAACCTTGAGGGGGATGAGCCGGCGGAACAGCTCTTTGTAGTAGGCCGGCTTTGCCATCAGGTTATCGTCTCCCAGGAAAATTCGGGAGCTGCCCGTTGCCTTCACGTCACGAATGACGTCGTCGATGGGACGGAAGCGTACGTGACCGTTGACCGTCGCGCTGACCGCGCAGAAATCGCAGGTGTGCGGACAGCCGCGCGACGCCTGTACAGTGCGGAACGCACCGCGGAACTCGGGCCGGCCGCGAAAGAGGTCGTAACGCGGGACCGGCAGACCGTCGAGACTTCCGTTCGGATCGGCGGTGTAGATCGGCTGGATCGCGCGGCGACGGCAATCGTCGATGACCTGAGGCCAGGTGCGCTCGCCGTCGCCGATGACGACGGCGTCTGCGTGGGCGAGACTCTCCCGGGCCTGCAGACCGAAGTTTGTGCCGCCGAGGACCACCGGTACGCCGCGCTCGCGGAAGCGATCGGCGATTTGGTATCCGCGCAGCATCGGCGATACGCCCATCGCCGTGATGCCGACGAGGTCCACGTCGGCGTCGAAGTCGACCGGCTCGAGCCTTTCGATCACTGTGGTGAGCTCCACATCCGGAGGCGTTATGGCGGCGAGTTGGGCGAGAGTCAGGTCATCGAACCAGGAGCTTCGCCGGGTAATGAGTCCGCCCTGACGATCGACGTCGGCGGCGCGAATGAGCATGGCTCTCACGCGACCTCCTCGACCATCGGCTTCGATGGCACGGCGGAGCCGAGCCAGGCGGCGTGCCGTTGCAGCTCACCGGCGGCGCGAAGCACGATCGCGCGGCCGAGGACGCGGAAGAGAAACTGACTGAGGCCGCGTGGGACGATCCGCAACGCCGAGCGCCAGACGTTCGCGCGGCTGTAGAAGTACCGGTGCGCTGCCAGAATCTCGTTCTGCAACTGCACCGCCGTAAGAAGCTTTGGCTCGTGCAGCACGAAGTTGCCCGCGCCATAGTTGATGACGCTCTGGCCGATGAGCGGATCCCACGACGGGTAAAGCCGCCCCTCGGCATCGAGCTGTTGGAGCGTTCCGGTACCGGGAAGAGGGCACAATGGAAGGATCTGGATGCTCTCCAGTTGCTGCTCCATCGCCCACCGCGCCGTGGCCAGCGCCGTTCCAGGCAGATCTTCGTCCGCGCCGGCAATGAACATCCCGTGCACCATGATGCCGTGGCCGTGAAACGTCCTGATTGCTTCCTCGCAGCTCGTCCGCGTCTGGTTTCCCTTGTTGAAGGCGCGAAGGGTGGCGTCGTTGATCGACTCGAAGCCGACGAACACGAGATAGCAGCCGGCGGCCTTCAACAGGCCCATGAGCTCGGGATCGCCCGAGGTGTCCGCGCGCACCTGTGCCGAGAAGCGAATGTCCACGCGCTCGTCGATGAGTCGCCGGAGCAGCGCCTTCACCTGGTTGCGGTGGCCGGTGAAATTGTCATCGGCGAAATAGACGTACCGATGGCCGGCCAAGGCGTTCTGCTGGCGGATGTCGGTGAGGACCGCGTCGTGGTCGCGGAACCGCATACCGCGGCCATACACCTGCGTGATCGAGCAAAACGTGCAGGCGAACGGGCAGCCCCGTGACGTGCTGACCAGCATTCCGGTGGGGAAGAAGGTCTGCGTCCAGCGCCGGTTCAGCTCTCGGTATCCGACGATGAGCGACTGGTCCGGCACCAGGTTGAAATCATCGATCAGGGGGCGGTCCGCGTTGTGGCGTTTGCCGCCGGCTGCATCGTGCCAGGAGAGACCGGCGATGTTGGAGAAATCGGTTGTTCCGGCCTCCATCGCCTCGACCAGCTCCACGATGGTCCGCTCCCCTTCGCCGCGCACCACGAAGTCGCAGTGATCAAGCGCCTCGCCGGGGCGGAACGTGACGTGCGGACCGCCCAGGACGATCGGGTGGGGGTCCTCCGCGCGGATGCGTGCGGTGCGGAGGTAAGTCTCCCGGACGGCCGCCGAGTTCACGCTGAACCCGATCAGATCGCCCCATGCCAGGTCGGCCGCGGAAGCGGGCTGGATGGAGTCGACGAAAATTCGGACGTCGCGGCCGGTGTCGCGGAGAATGGTTCCGATAATCGGCAACGCCAGGCCCGGATGCGAGAAACTCGAATAGACGTTGCTCGACTCAGGCTCGCAGCGCAGGAGGGTCACGTTCCGGACGTTCATGCGGACGCTCCGTACGCGAGAACGGGGGTCGGGCAACGGCCCGCGTTCCGCTCGATCGAGTCGCTCGCAGTCGAGGCCTGCTCGGGGTCGGTCGTGCTCGGAAAGCTCCACGGTGGCCGGATGCGGCAGCGATCCAGGAGCCGCTCCTCGAGCAGGCGGTCGGAGCGGTCATAGAACGCGTGTTCGAGCTCCTCCAGCCACGGGATGTAGTCGTTCAACCCTTTCTGAATGGTCTGCCACATCAGGCGGTGGGTCGCCTTTTCGACGGCATCCTTGTAACGGCGGCGGGAGAGAGCACGCGCAATCTCAATCGGGGAAAATACGCGCTGGTGCGCGCGGATCAATCCCGCCTGCAACTGCGACGGCCGCATGTTGCGCGGGAAATGCGAGACGAAGTTGCCGTCCATGTGCGCCCAGCTTTTGAAGATGGCACGGTGCCTCGGAATGATCGACGAACCGCTGTTCTTGGTCTCGATGTAGTGGCCCCAGAGCGGAAAGAAATAGGCGATGGTCAGGCCGTTGTCGATCACGAATTGTGCGGTCGACTCGATCGTCCGCTCCGTGTCGGTGTCGGCGCCCAGGACAAATGAGCCGGAGATCCGGAACCCGAATGCATGCAGCTTCCGGATGGCGGTCTCGATCCGTTCCACCGTCTGGCGTTTGTCGTAGCTCACGAGGGTCGCGGGCTCGATCGATTCATAGCCCTGGTAGATCTGCGTGACGCCGGCACGCCGCATCAGCTCGAGCAACTCGTCCTGGACGGAAATCTCCGAGCGCGCCAAAACGAGGATGTCGTAGTCGAGATCCTCTTCGATGATCCTTCGGAGCAGCACCTTTGTGCGCGCCGGCAACGAACCGAACTCATTGTCGACGAACAGCAACTCTCGCCCGAACCGGCGCTTGTCCCTCAGGTCGCGGATCACGCTCTCGACGTCGCGCTTGCGGTATCCGCCGCCGAACATCGTGTCGACGATGCAATAGGTGCAATGGAAGTGACAGCCGCGGGACGACTGCACCGTGACCAGAGGGATGCGGCGCTGCCGCAGCTTCTCCCAGCCGCTCATCACTCGGTAGCCGGCGATGAGACGGTAGTCGGGCATGGTGTCGAAGCGCAGCGGACCGGATCGGCTCGGTGTGCGGTGGACGGTCCCGTCGCGCATGAAGGAGATGCCGTCGACGGACGCCGGATCGCGCCCGAGGGAGAGGGCGTCGATGAGGTCGAGAATCGTCTCGTCCCCCTCGCCCCGAACCACGTAGTCGGCGTGTTGCAGCACGTCGCGGTCGTAATAGGTGGCGTGCGTACCGCCGATGACGACCGGGATTGCAAGCTGGGCCCGGATGCGGTCCGCGAGGCGATAGGTCTTCTCGGCGCCGGCGCTCAGCGACGACAGGCACACCAGATCGGCGGCGGCAATGGCCGACCATTCGGGTGGCTGGACGTGTTCGACGAACACCGTCACGTCGAAGCCAGCCTCGGCGAGCACGCTTCCGATCAACGGCAAACCGTAGTCAGGCATCACCAGGCGATGACAGAAGTCGGGGAACTCGCCGCCGAGCTGAATGCAGACGATACGGCGGATCGGCCGCGTCGTAGTCAGTACATCAGCGGACATGGCTTCCTCCAACGGCTGCCGCGATCGCATGCCCCGGAGCCGGCCTCGCTCGGCGCGCGCGGCGGGAATCGCTGTCAAGCTGTACCACGCCCGACTCGACCCCGCGGCGCACGATCGGGTCGAGCCGACGGTTCACGACGCGGTCCATCCGCAGGCATTCGCCCGCGTCGTAATAGTCGCCCTCGATGGATTCGAGAAACTCGGCGTACTCGAGCTGGTGGCGCTCCACGTCGCGAAATGCGAATCGATGCGCGGCGAGGTGCAGCGCACCGCTGAAATCGCCGTGGCGCGCGCGAGCGGCCGCGCGGGAGAGACTCCAGAATCTCCGCTGCGCGTCGACGATCGCCCGCTGCAGCGTCGACGGCTTCATGCGGGCCGGAAAGTGCGTCACGAAGTGACCGGTCAAATAGTCGAAGCTCGGCATGATCTGCCGCTGCGGCGTGTGCGGCGACCGCGGATCGCCGGGGTAGTACCAAACGGAGATGTAGTAGAAGCTGCGCAGGCCGTGCTCGATAACCCAGTCGGCCGTCTGCAGCAGCGATTCCCGAGTGTCGTCTTCGTTGCCTGCCATGAACGAGCCTGAGACGTTGATCCCAGCCTCCTGGACGGCTCGGATGGCCCGCACCGTGTCGGCCAGAGACTGGCGCTTGTCGATGCCGCGAAGCGTTCCGTCGTTGATCGACTCCAAACCCATGCAGATCGTCGTGATCCCCGCGCGTCGCATCTTCGCGAGCAGCGGCGCGTCCTTGCCTATTTCGACACGGCAAAAGCAAGTGAAGACGTTCCGCTCGCCGATCCCCTCTTCGATCATGCGGTCGAGGAGCTCCTCGGTGTACCGCCGGTTGAGAGCGAAGAGGTTGTCGACGAAGAGAAAGTCCCGGCCGTACGGGAGCTTGTTGCGGATGTCCGCCATCACCGCGTCCACACCGCGGAAGCGATAGCTGAACCCGAACAATCGCGGCGTCACGCAGAAACTGCAAAGGTATGGGCAGCCCCGCGTCGACTGTACGCAGATCACTTTCACTTTGCGGCGCTTGAGAAGCAGAGCCAACCCGTCCTCGCGCGGATAGCCGTGAATGATCGAGAGATCGTGAACGGTGTCGAGCCGCTGTGGCACCGCCCCCTTTGGATTGTGGACCGTCTTGCCGCCGGCGCGATACGACAGAGACGGAACCGCATCGAGCGGCGATCCCTCCTCGAGAGCGCGGATCAACTCCAGGATGGCCTGGTCGCCTTCGCCCCGGATCACATAGTCAAAATGGTCGAGCGCGTCATCGGTGAAGCTCGAGGCGTGCTCGCCGCCGATGACCAACGGCGCGTTCGTGCGGTTCCGGAGCTGGCCGGCCAGCGCGTACGTGCGATTGGCCGCCCCCGTCAGGGCCGAGAAGAGAACCACATCGGCGGTCACGATCCAGTCGAGGTCCGGCGGCGCCACCTGTTCGATGAATACCCTGACCTCGTACCCTGCTTTCTGCAGCACCGAGCCGATGACCGGCAATCCGTAGCGGGGCATGAGAACCCGCGTGCAGAAGTCCGGAAAACGGGATTCGATTTGGATGCAGGCTACCCGCGCGATGGTTCTCACGAAATATGGCCCTCCTGATGCCGGTACAGGGTCTCGTACGGATCACAGAGCGAGCGTGACGACCGTCAACATACGTAATGACAAGCATCACTGACCGCGTTGCCATGGTTCCGGAATCGGTCGGTATCCGACGTTTTTTTCAACGACTTACGACAATTCGTCCTTCGCAGTTGGCAACGTGTTGGCGTAGACGCAGTCCACGGATGAGGGTTTGACCATGCGATGGAGTCAACCTAGACTGACTGTTCTGATGTCCAAGACCTATTCGACGAACGAAGCAAAGGCGCACCTCAGCGAATTGCTCGGCCGCGTCAGGAAGGGCGACGTGGTGACGATCACCCATCGCGGCGAGCCGATCGCCGAAGTCAGACCGGTCGAGCAGGCGAAGGCATCGCTCTCCAGCCGCATCGATGACCTTCGGAGGAATGGGATCATCGCGCCGAAGCGCGAACGGCGAGCGCTCAAAGCCCTGACAAAGAAGTCAGGCGCCGTGCGCCGTTTTCTCGATTCCCGCGAATGAAGGCCGCGTATCGGTTTCGGCCCGCAGTGACAACGGTTGGCCTTTGATGCAGGCCAGTTCATTCGATGACGGCGAAAACGCCATGAATCTCAGGAATGTCCTCGCCGTGCTCGAGCCGGTCAGCGAGAACCCGAAAGGCGAGGGCCTTGGTCTTGGCCACCGCTTCGTCCCGAGTCACTCCGTACGTGAGAACGCCCGGAAGTTCTGTTACTTCTCCGATCCACCGACCGTCCTCTTCCCGCTCGACCTCGACGTTGAACTCGCCCATTCCGAGATTCTAATCTCTCTCCCGCATTCAAGGTAGCGATGATGGTGTAGTCGCAGTCCCGGGCAAAAGCTTATCCGCAGATGACGCAGATGTACGCAGATGGAAGACGGTTTTATCTGCGTACATCTGCGTCATCTGCGGATGAGTCTTTCGTTCACGCCGAGTAAACCGATCACATGTCCAGCGACACAGCGGAGTTACTCGCCGAGGCACAAGCGTTCGACAGCCTGGATCGAGCGTTTCGCTGGGCAGTGGCTCGTACGCCAAGGATCGTTCCGGCCGACGTGGTGATTCAGGACGAGTACAGCCACGATCGCCCGCGGGTGGCAGCCAACACCGTGTCGAAGCGATAGGGTGAAAGCTTATCCGCAGATTACGCAAGATAGACGCATCTATGCGGATGATTGGCCTTGCCTTCTGGGGAACGCGGGCGTCTCCGTCTCCCACCGCCGTACCTAAACGCCGATCAAGATCGCGTTCGCATCGCTGGCATCTTCCGCCGTTGTTTCTGTCTAATCAGGGTTATGTGGCTGCGTTTCGGACGATATTGATGAGGCGCTGAAAGTTCTCGTCGTGATCGTCGTTTTTCCATCGGTTGGCGAAGCGGCAGACGATCTGCAGGTTTCCCGGCGCGTAGTGTCCGTCGCTGTTGATGCGATCGAGAGAACAGAGAAGCTCAGGGTCCTCCTCGATGCCGTGGTACTGCAGGCGGACGCCGGTCAGATTGCAGAGTCCCTCCTGCGCGTCAAGGAGCAGGGCGACGTATGCTTCGAACTCTTGTGGGTTGCGAAAGGCCACCTCCTTGTTCTTGATGGTGCGTGAGACTTCTTGACCGTTCGCGTGTGAGGCCGTGCTTCGTGCTGTCATGACCATTTGCGCAATCGTGCGCTGCTTCGCGTCCAGCATCGTGACCGGATTTCGGCGATAACGTTCTGCCTTCACCTGCCACGCAGGACGGTCGTGCCAAGGCTGAAGATCTCCGCCGTTGAGGAGCCTGAGAGCATATGCAGCGTTGTCCTCGGAGAGTTGTTGCAGGGTGCTTTCGGTGAAGAGAAACTCCTGTGCCTCCGGATGGAGAGCGCGCCAGGGTAGCCGCTCGCCGCTCTTGGTTCGGTCAGCCCACGGATGCGCGGGCTTGTGGAGAACGTAGACGCGATGGCTAGGATGTGAAGGCTTGTGCGCTTGCTGCAAGGTCACGTTCGGGGCACCAGGGCGCGAGGTCGTCCACCAAAGGCTGCCCTTCTCACGATGAATCCAGACATCGCCGTCGGTTTCCTCGAGGATGCCTGCAAGGTTGAACCAGCGAGATGCGACCTGTCGCGTTGGCGGGATGCCTGCGGTAGTGGTTTTCGTCGTCGTGACCAGAGTGATGTAGCCGTCGCGATCGCCAGCGAGCCGCAGAGGTCGTTCGTCCTCGGCTTCCAGCGTTGCAATTGTTCCTTGAGCCAAGCATGTTGGCCAGAGGTAGTTCTCGCGTCCGAAGTTCGCGATAAATACTCGCATTTGGGTTGAGTGTGTCTCAGGTCACGGCGGCGGTTCAAGAGCTTTGCATGCCTGACTACGCCCGTCGCTGCAGATTCTGCGGCTATGATCATCATGGCAACCCAAGATGAGTCTCGAAAAGCCAATCGATCTTCTCGGCGGCAGACCGGTGCCAGTTCACTTGATCGCGGAACAGGAATACTGTGAGCTAAAGGTCGACATCGAGCTTCGGAACCCACGTTTTCGAGTTGATGCGCGGCGTTCCCGAGTTGGAACGTCAGATAGACAATATCGACGCTGGTAAGTCTTTCCACGAGGCCATGGCTGCTCCAGCTCAGGCGGTTTCAGCGGACGACCTCCGGGCCTTTGTGTCCTCGAAGCACGCATTCACTTTGGTCGAGAGCCCGCTGCGCGGTAAGTACGAGAATCTCACCCTGGTCGGAAGGCCCGACGCCCTTCACTTCGACGGCGCAGGTAACGCCTGGGTCGTCGAGCATAAAGTTCGCTCGCGCGACTATCCAACCGCATCGGACGATGTCCAACTCCGACTTTACGCATATCTACTTCTGGGCGACAGCATGTTTCAAGTCGACGATGTCACGCTTGTGTGCGCAAGCACGAGCAGGGAAACTTCGGAGAGGATCAAGCGACTTCCGGAGAGTGAGCGCGCGGCTTTCGTTCGCGAAATCTGCGGCGCGGCCCCTGGCGATTCACAGCCACGAAAGCTCATGAAGGATCACTTCATCGAAGGTCGAAAATCCCAGCGAGTGAGTGTCGCGACATTTGCGTATGACGACGCAAAGCTACAAAACGAGTTACGCTTTCTAAGCGGATACTGGCTTGGCAAGCGCAGGACAAAACCGACGACGAAGCCATACAAGTGTGGGGCCTGTCGCATCAATGCCCTAGGAATGTGTCCTGTGCCACTGGCCCCGTTCCGCGAACCGAGTCATTCAGCCAGGGATGGGAAGAAGTTATAGAAATCATGGTTGGATGCTGGAATGGAACCGGAGCGCCTTCGTCGTGGCAAGGAGTTTCATCGCCGAGTGCAGGCCGATTGGTCGGGCGAGGTCCATGATGCAGCGGTTCATGTGGAGAAGACGATCCCTTTTCCACCTTCGGCCTCTTCCGCCGCAAAACGGTTGCGCCATGGGCGGCTCGATATCTTCATCGATCAACTCGGCGACTTCGTGTCTGTCGTCGAGATCAAGGCCACAGCGTGGGACGCTGTTCTCGATCGCAATCGCCGGAAGTCCTTGCCGCACCACTGCTGTCCAAAACAGCGCGGAAACGCCCAAAATATCTTTGTAAGTCCTTGAAAACACGCGCACCGACGCGGTCAGCTGAAACGACACCCCCTCGTCGGCTCTGATGCTGTCCAAAACACGGAGCAACCTCGACCGAAGCGAAGGGTCGCGCTAAGTCACCTGAAAGATGAGTGTTCACGCCGGTTTCCCGGTAGTCTGCCGCGCCAGAAGGCCGTTCACGAGAGAGAGATGCTG
>JADGNY010000043.1 GCA_017883235.1 Thermoanaerobaculia bacterium
GGTGACGTCTTCGGCGATGCTGGCCGTGCCGATGACCTCTCCGGAGGCGGAGTAGATGAGGGAGTTGTTCCATTGAAGGAGCCGCTTCTGGCCGGAGCGTGTGAGAATCTCGTTCGTGCCGTGCCGGACCTCTGCCTTATCGGATATCAGCGTTGCGAACGCCTTTCTCATCTCGTCAACGATTTCCGGGGGAGTGAACAGCTCGAACCAATCGGCCCCGATCACCTCCTCGCGCTGCCAGCCCGTCAGGCGGAGAAAGTAATCGTTGCAGTAAATGACCCTGGCCTCGCGGTCCAGCATCATCGAGACCAGCTCGAGGTTGTCGAGCATCTCGCGGAACCGGCGCTCGCTTTCGCGTAACTCGTCCTGGGCCAGCTTGCGCTCCGTGATGTCGATCCATACGCCGACCAGTTCCGCCGGCCGGCCTTTTTCGGCGCGCACCAGCCGGCTGGCATCGTCGACCCATCGATAGCCTCCGTCCTTGTGCCGCATCCGGTATTCCGTGCGGCACACTCCCTGCGCCAGCGTTTCCTGGATACTTGCCTCAACGCGTTCGCGGTCGTCGGGATGAAGCTGCCCGTGCCACCAGTCGAAGTTGAGCGTTTCCTGCACCTGAAACCCGAGCATCCGATGAATGTTCTCGCTGACCAGACGGGGAGTGATCGTGTCGCCTTCCAGGCTGAGTGCGTACAGCACCGCCGGGCTGTGATCGAGGAGCTCGCGGAGCTGCGCATGGGTTTCGCGCAGGCGCACCTCCGCCTGCTTGCGCTCCGTGACGTCGTGCATGATGCCGACGAAGTGCGTGACGGTACCGGCGGCATCGCGCACGGGGGTCACCGTGTGCTCGCCGTAGTAAATGTGTCCATCCTTGTGCCGGTTGACGAATTCGCTTCGCCAGGTTTCTCCGGCCTGGATCGTCTTCCAGAACGTGCGGTAGAAGGCCTCGGTGTGCGTGTCTGACTTGAGGATGCGCGGCGTCTTGCCGATTGCCTCCTCGGCCGCGTATCCCGTCGTCGTCGTGAACGACGGGTTGACCCAGAGCATCACGCCCTCGGCGTCGGTAATCATGATTGCCTCAGCCGCCGTCTCCAGGGCGATGGTCTGCAGGCCGAGCTGGCTTACGGCGTCACTCAACTCGACGTTCTTCTTCTCGAGTTTGGCCACCAGGCCGGCGTTGTATTCCTTGAGCACATCCGTCTGGTCGAAGACTGCTGTCGGCCGGCGGCCGGGGCTGACCTGTGCTTCTTCGATCGTGCGCGACAACTCGTCGACGGTGGCCGGCTTGCGCAGGTACCTGTCCGCGCCGAGGTCGAGGCTCAACTTCTCGTCGGACGGCGATACATAGGTCGAGGTGTAGGCGATGAATGGCAGGCGGCGAAAGCGCTTGCTCTTGCGCACCTCGTGGCAGAGACGGTAGCCGTCCATGATCGGCATGAGGATGTCGGAAACGATGACGTCGACCTTCTGGCCGTCGAGAACCGCCAGTGCTTCCACGCCGTTATGCGCCTCGACCACCGTGTGTCCCTCTCCCTCCAGTTGTGCTCTCAGGAGCTTGAGGTTGATCGGCAGGTCGTCGACGATCAGGATGGTCAGAGGCTTCATCGATCGAGTGGCCCCGCGTTCTTCACGACCTCAACCAACGTCGCCGGAAGCGTGCGCGTACTGAGCGGCTTTCCGAGGTACGCGTCGCATCCGGCTTCCAGCGCCTCTTCCCTCGAAAACTTCTCCGGGTAGGAGGTGACAGCGACAATGTGGATATCGCGCGTCGCCGGATCAGCCTTGAGCCTGCGCACGAGCGTCAGGCCATCCGTCCCCGGCAGCGACAGGTCCATCAGGATGACCGTGGGGTGGCTTTCCTTGATCGCCGCGAGCGCCTGTTCCGCGGCTTCCGCGCTTGATACGTCGTGGCCGGCCGCGCTGAGCACGTGAACCGCCAGCTTCGATTCGATTGCCTGATCTTCGACGACGAGAATCTTCATGACTTGCCTCGTAAGTAAGCGGCTACGGAATCCGGGAGCGTGCGCGTATCGATCGGTTTCGTGATGTAGCCGTCGCAGCCCGCTTCCCGTGCCTTGGCGTCATCGCCCTTCATGGCGAAGGCGGTCAGCGCGACGATGATGATGTGGCTCGTCGATTCGTCCGCTTTGAGCTGCCGCGTCAGCGTCAGCCCGTCCATCCCCGGAAGGGCGATGTCCATCAGGATCAGGTCCGGCGGCGTGCTCCTGATGATCTCCTGCGCCACCTCGGCGTCGCCGGCCTGCAGGATACGGTAGCCGTCGAATCCCAGGACGTCGGAGACCAGCTTGCGGTTCGTGCTGTTGTCATCGACGACGAGGATGGTGGCGGTGGCGCCGTTCATACGATTGCTCCGCCTGCCGCGAGAGGCAGGGTCACCCGGAACGTGCTCCCTCTTCCGAGCTCACTCTCGACGTCGATGACGCCGCCCTGGAGGCCGACAAGGCCCCGTGTAAGCGCCAAGCCGAGTCCCGTCCCGCTGTGCCTGCGGGTGGCTCCCGCGTCGAGCTGATCGAAGGCGGTGAACAATCTCTCCAGGTCTTCCGTCTTGATGCCGATGCCCGTATCCGCAACGCTCAGCGTGAAATGCAACGGACCGCTGGGTGCCAGAGAAATGTCCACCCGGCCTCCAGCATCTGTGAATTTGACGGCATTCGAAACGAGGTTGTAGAGAACCTGTTTGAACTTCTGCTGGTCGAGCGTCACTGCGTCGAGCGGCGGCACGACGGCAACGGAAATGGCGATGTCTTTCTGTTGCGCGATCGGGCTCATCACGGCACAGACTTCCTGGACCGCGGCAGCGAGGCGGAATGGCTCGGCGTACAGCGTCATCTTGCCCGCTTCGACTTTGACGATATCGAGGAGATCGTTGATGAGCTCCAGCAGATGCCGGCCACTGCGGAGGACGTCGCCCAGGTACTCCTTCTGTTTGTCGTTGAGCGGACCGGGCTTGCCATCGATCAGAAACTCGGCGAATCCGATGATGCCGTTGAGCGGCGTGCGCAGCTCGTGGCTCATCGAAGCGAGGAAGTCGGACTTGGCCCGGCCGGCCGCCTCGGCCCGCTCTTTGGCGAGCTGCAATTCCGCCGTCCGCTCCTGGACCCTGCGCTCCAGATCCGCGTTCCCGGCCAGCAGCGCGGTCTCGGCGCGCTTTCGCTCGCTGATGTCGAGCGACAGGATGAACAATCCTTCCGGTACCGGCTGAATCACCAATTCGAAGCAGGCCCACGTTCCGTTGGGCGCCACGAACTCGTTCTCGATCGCATCACTGCTCCGAGTCTCCATACAGCGCCGGAGCACGGCGAAAATCGGGGTCTCGTCGATGCCTGGGTATGCTTCCGTCATCGAGCGTCCCAGGAGCTCGCTTACGGATGATTGGCCGTGCCGCGCCGCTGCCGCGTTCAGGTAGAGATAGCGCCAGTTGTGGTCGACGATCTGGCAGCCTTCCTTCAGGTTTTCGAGAGTCGACCGGAAGCGCTCTTCCCAGAGATCATCGGACAGTCGTTCTGTCGTCACGTTTCGCCTCGCACTTCTGCGAGAGCGAGAGGCAGGATCACGCCGAACGTGCTTCCTTTCCCGAATTCACTTTCGACATTGATGTCGCCGCCATGCAGATCGACCAGACTCCGCGTGAGCGCCAGACCGAGTCCTGTTCCGCCGAAACGGCGCGCCGTCCCGGTATCCAACTGCTCGAACTCCGTGAAGAGACGGCCGATGTCCTCCGCGCGAATGCCGATGCCGTCATCGGAAACGGCCAGCCGGAAACGCTCCTTTTGCACTGGAGCGGCTTCAATCCCCACGTGACCACCGTCCTCGCTGAACTTCAAGGCGTTCGACAGCAGGTTATAGAGGATCTGCTTGACGCGTTGCCGGTCGAGGGTCACGAACTCGAGACCGGGAGCGACGTCGATGCCGATCTCGATCCGCTTCGATTCCGCGATCGGACGCACGCCGGCGCAGACTTCATTGATCACCTCGGGCAGAGAGAACCGCTCCACGCTCAGCTCGGCCTTTCCGGCCTGAACCTTGACCAGATCGAGCATGTCGTTGATGAGGTGCAGCAGGTGCCGGCCGCTGTTGAGGATGTCGCCGAGGTACTCGTGCTGCTTTTCGTTGAGCGGACCCGGCTTCCCGTCCGAGAGAAATTCGGCGAATCCGATGATGCCGTTGAGCGGCGTGCGCAGCTCGTGGGACATGCTGGCCAGAAAGCGGTCCTTGGCCTGATTAGCCCGCTCCAGCTCTGAGTTCTTCTCCTGTAGCGTTTGCTCGATGCGTTTGCGGTCCGTGGTGTCGCGGATCGCGCTCATCACCAGCATTCCCTCATCAGTCTTGAGCGGGCTGAGACTGATTTCGACTGGGAACTCACTCCCGTCATTGCGGCGCCCGTACAGTTCCAGGCCTGCCCCCATCGAGCGCGTCCGCGGCTGGGCAAAGTATCCGGAGCGATGGGTCACATGGCCGCCGCGATAGCGGCTCGGCAGCAGCAGCTCGACCAGTTGTCCCAGTAATTCGCCGCGCTCATACCCGAAGAGCGCCTCGGCCTGGCTATTCGCCAACACGATTCTTCCTGAATCGTTCGCCATGATGATGGCGTCCGGCGTCGACTCCAGAAGATCGCGAAACTTTGCCTCGACCAGTTTCGCGTCGCGCAGAACCTTCAGGTGGGTGACGTCCTTCTGGGTGGTGATGATGAGCTCAGGATTCCCGTGCTCGTCTTGAATCACCTTGTTCGTGACCACCGCGTGGACGAGAGAACCGTCCTTCCGCTTGCGGGTCGTTTCGAAGGTGGAATGCCCTTTCTCCAGAGCTTCCTGCCTGAGCCGAAGGTAGAGATCCTGGTGTCCGGCCGGAACGATCAACGTCTCCAGCGGCTGGCCAACCGCCTCGGCGGCCGAATAACCGAAAACGCTCTCGGCCTCGTTGTTCCAGTACAGCACCTTCCCGTCCGGCGCCGTGACGACGATCGCATCAGGCGTTTCGTGGAGGAGTACGTCGGCAATCGCTCTGCTCACGCGCGCACGTCCTCACATTCGATCGGTGGGGGCACGTTCGGCAGTGAAAACGTCGAAGCGGAGTCATATGACATACGTGCGGCAATAATAGTCTCGTATCCGGAGGCGTGATCCGGACGATCTGGTCTGCCTCCATCGCTGACGTCACTAGAGCACGCGAGGGTACGTTGCAAGTTCCGTTGGAACATTACGCTGCCGTATGTTTTCGGCGCGGAAGATCCGTACATTTGTCCCTCTAATTGAATTGAATCGAGCTCTACCAGGCCGGCGCGGAGTTAAGGGGGCGGAATGCATGGCGATCAGCACGCACAGGCGGAGTAATTCAATCCTTTCGCGATGCGGCCTGCATTTTGGTGCCTCGGGGGACGAGGTCACGTTTCGCGCGGGCGAAACGATCCTTCGGGCAAATCAAACCACCTCGCACGTCTTTTTTCCGGTGAGTGTCGTGGCGGCCTTCGTGCGCCGGCTCGTCGACGGAAGCACCATCGAAGCCGGAATGGTTGGTAACGAGGGAGCCATCGGCATCGAGGCGATGTTCGGCGCCACCGCGCAGCCGAGCGACGTCATCGCCCTGATTGAAGGAACCGCCATTCGCGTTCCCGCCGCCGCTGCTGGTATCGCCTTCGATGAGGAGCGCGAGCTCCGCAGACTGGTGCTCCGGTTTGCGAACGCCTTCACGCTTCAGGTCGGCCAGTCGGCCGCCTGCAACTGGCTGCATCCTCTCGATCGCCGGCTTGCGCGCTGGCTCTTGAAGGTCGCGGACAGGATGGCCGGACCGGCGCGGACCGGGGCGATTGAAATCGCGCTGACTCAGGAGTTTCTTGCAAGCATGCTCGGAGCGCGAATCGCCGGCATCAGCGAGGCCGTCTCCGCGCTCACGGCCTCCGGCCTGATCCGCCACCGCAGACATGTGATCGAGATCGCCGACCGGGCTGCTCTGGAAGCGGCGTGTTGCGAGTGCTATGCGACGGTCCGCCTGCTCTATGAGCGCGATGAGGTGATGTGATCACTGAAAGAACTCAGAGCGCCGGCACGGCTGCAAGCACTCTGAGGCCGGCGTCCGGAATCCTGCGGACTACGTAGCTCCGCGACCGCTCCTGGATCGTGTCGAACGTTTGAACGCGGACGTTCCCGACGACGATGTCGTTGACCCGAACGTCGCCTGACGACGACACATGCATGGCCTCGGCCGCATCCGTCATCAGCAGCAGCGGAAGCAGAGCGGCATGCTGGCGGACGATCTGGCGAAGAAACGGCAGCTCGTGCACGGAGATGCGCAGACGTCCGCGCGCCGCGATGTGAATGAGCGCGGTCGCGGCAGACGTGGTGATGGCATCGCTGAGCCGGGCGTGTGAGAAATCGAGGTGCCAGGAAGCGGCGTGAAGACTCTCCACCACCTCGCTGAGCGGCATGAGCGGTAAGGCGTTTCCCGGCGTAATGGCCGTCTCGATCTCCAGCGGTATGCCGGTCTCGTGGACCGCCGTGGCCAGATGAACGCTCCAACTCCAGTCGATTCCGTTGTCCACCAGCTTGTGGATATCCGCGGTATGGCTGTGCAGCGGGATGGCGATCGCATCCGGCATGGCATCGGCGATGGCCCCGATCGAGGCGGCGTCCGCGTGTGTCCGGCAGACAACCGTCACCGCGCAGCGGCGCCGGCGCGCATACGCCGTCAGACGTTCGAGATCGTCGATGGCGCTGATGTCGTGAAGGAGGAGGCGCATCCGCGCCACGCCGAGGTCTGCCAGCTCCTCGGCGAGCGAAAGCATCTCGTCGATGCAAAGCGGCTCCCGTTTCGTCTGCCGGCCGGCTGATGGCCGTCCGACATCGAGCGTGATGAGGCGTGGTACCTGAAATGTCATGACCGAAATCCTTACGCGCATTGGACCGCGGCCGGTTCCCCGCGTCAGCTTCGCCCGTCACGGCGCAAACGTGATGGCCGATACGTGCTCGGGTTTGGTGCTCGGCGCAAAAGTCAAAAGCTTTAACCACAGAGGCACAGAGAACACAGAGGAAAACCAGAAACCAGAAACTAGAAACCAGAAATGGCGGCGGAGCGCAGCATTCTGGTTTCTGGTTTCTGGTTTCTGGTTTTCCTCTGTGTTCTCTGTGCCTCTGTGGTTAAAGCCTTTGACGTTAACGCGACGACGGCCGGACCCGCATAGCAGCGTCGAGAGCGCCGTCGCGGCCGTAGATGTCGGGGGCGAAGTGCAGTTCGCCGGCATCGTCGACGAACGAGGTCCAATAGAGGACGTGGGCCGCCAGCGGCGCGCGGACGGCGATGAATTGCTGGATGCCGCGCTGCGATTCCGCCACGATGCGGCCGCGCGGCCACTCCGGCCGGTCGCGCAGCAGCCACGCGGCAAGGTCGACGGCATTCTCGACGCGCATACAGCCATGACTGAATGCGCGCATGTGCGCGTTGAACAGTTCTTTAGCCGGGGTGTCGTGGAGATAGACGTCGTAGGGATTCGGCAGGTTGAACTTGATCAATCCGAGCGAGTTCCACGTCCCCGGCGTTTGCCGGAGCCGGCCGCCGGAGAGGACTTCGATGTGCTCGCGCTCCAGGTATCCCGGCTTTCGGCGCTCTTTCGGCCACAGCTCTTTCCGGGCGATGCTCTGCGGCACGTTCCAGTACGGACTCAACACCACCTCTTTGATGGCGCTGCTCACGATGGGAGTGCGCAGATAGTCCTTGCCGACCACGACACGCGACGTGAGAACGGGGCGTTCGTGCTCGTACACGGTCAGCGAAAATGCCGGGATGTTGAGCAGCAGATAGGGATCGCCGAGGGTGGCAGGAAGCCAGCGCCATCGTTCGAGATTCAGCTCCAGTTGCCGCACCCGGGCAGACGCCGGCACGTTCAGCTCCGCGATCGTCAGGCTGCCGGCGATGCCGTCTTCGGCCAGTCCGTGCAGACGCTGAAACCGGCGCACTGCCGCTTCGGCCGCGGCATCGAACGCGACAGGCCCCTGCGCGAGATCGCCGGAGGCGACGAGCCGCGCAATGAGCTGGACGGCGCGCGGATCCTGAACGTTGAGACGAAGCGGCTTGCCGGGATCGACTACCGGCCATCCTCCCGCCGCGTCAATCCGCCGCATCGCCGCCAGGGCATTGCGAAGCGCGGCGTAGCCGCGATGCGCCGGCGCCATCCGCGCCATCGCCGCTTCCACCTCGTGCAACTCCAGCGCGGTCTCCAAGGCCCCGACGAGATCATTCGTCCGCGGCGCCAGGCACCACGTCGGCTCGATCGACACCGGATCGACGCGTCCCGAAAGAAGGTGTGATCCGAGGAGAAAGAAGGCATCGGTCATCAACAGATCGAGGTCCGGCGGGGAGCCGCGTCCCGCTTCGATCCGGGTCAGGTGATAGTCGAGCGGGTCGAGTCCGTCGGCCGCCGCGCCATGAACGGCCCGCAGCAGCGCATCGCGGTCGGCCGGCTGCCAGGCAGGCTCATTGTTGCGGCGTCCGTAGAAGAGCGCCAGCGGACGGGACGAACAGATCGGCTCGCCTATCACGCTGACGGTCTGTCCTTTGCCGAGCGCCGCCACCGCTCCGCCGATCACGATCCGATCGTCCGCCGCCGAGGTTCCGGGTGCGATCGAGAAGAGGAAAGCGAGGAGCACGGGGAGCATGAATTGAGGGTGCTCTCTTTCCGCGACGACGTCGGGCGCGGTGAGCACATCGGATCGTGACCCTCATCACGCGCCCATCCGAAAAGGCTATCACCACAGAGGCACAGAGAACACAGAGGCTTTGTTTTACTTGTTTTCCTCTGTGTTCTCTGTGCCTCTGTGGTTAAACGCTTTTGAAGTGTCCGCGGATCCGGCTATCGTGCTGGCGGACGAGCCGACCGGAAATCTCGACAGCAGAACCTCGGAAGAGATCATGTCCCTTCTGCAGCGGCTCAACGACGCTGCAGGACGATCGTATTGATCACGCATGCCGCCTCGATCCGATCGAAGCGTTGCGTTATGAATGAAGATCATGAGTGAGCCGGTGGTCATTGTGGAAACCGTTCGCCTTCGGCGCGAATTCGGCGATGTTGTCGCCGTCAACGATCTCACCTTGTCCATTCGAAGCGGATCGATCTTCGGACTGCTCGGGCCGAACGGGGCCGGGAAGAGCAGCGCGATCAAGATGCTCACCACGCTGATCCGGCCGACGTCCGGTACCGCGTGTGTGGCCGGGTTCGACATCGTTCGCCAGGCCTCGAGCGTCCGCCGTCACATCGGCTACGTTCCGCAGTTGCTCTCGGCTGACGGCAGTCTCACCGCGCGTGAGAACCTCACGCTCTCGGCACGCCTCTACGGGATTACGCACCGGGCCCGGCGGCAGCAGAAAGCAGAAAGCAGAAAGCAGAAAGCAGAAATGATCGATGAGCGGAGCACTTCTGCCTTCTGCCTTCTGCTTTCTGCCTTCTGCTTTCTGCCTTCTGCTTTCTGCATTCTGCCTTCTGCCTTCTGCCTTCTGCCTTCTGCCCTTCTGACGTGTCCGCGATCACACGCGGCTCGCCAGCCGGTCACGGAATCCGGCCGCGCGCGGACTGATGATTCAACCGTATCAAGGAGGTACCCCATGACATTTCTCAGAGCACTGGAAGATTGGAATCCTGTCGATGAACTGATGGCACTCCGTGGGCGTCTTGACCGGACGCTGGCCGGACGCGTCAGTGGGAAGAACGAAAGCGACCTCTTCTCGTCGGCCTGGACACCTGCAGCGGATGTCGTCGAAACGACAAACTCGATCGTCATCCGCGCCGAACTGCCCGGGATGAACGAGAAGGACATCAAGGTCAAGGTCGAAAACGGAATTCTCGTCATCGAAGGCGAGCGGAATCTGGAGAAGGAATCGGACGAGAAAGGCTATCGCCGCATCGAGCGCTCCTACGGTTCGTTCCTCCGGACCTTCGTTCTTCCTCCCACCGCGGCGCCTGACCGTATCAGCGCGACGTACAACAACGGCGTGCTCGAGGTCGACATCGCCAAGAAGGAAGAGTCGAAGCCGAAGGAGATCCCCATCGAGGTGAAGAAGAAACTCTCCGCCGCCGCCTGACAGGAAAGGCCGGGGCAGAGACAGAGTTGCGAGGTTGCAAAGTTGCAGAGTTACCCAGCTACTCAGCAACCCAGAAACCAGAAACCCAGCAACCCACCAACCCAACGTCTCTGCCCCGTACCTTTTGGAGAATGGCCATGAATTGGGTCCGCTGGTTTGGTGAGATCTCCCGTTCCGACGTACCGAGCGTCGGCGGGAAGAATGCGTCACTCGGAGAGCTGGCCGCGATCCTGCCGTTCGACAGCGCCGTGCGCGTTCCGGAAGGGTTCGCCACCACCGCCAAGGCCTATTGGCATTTCCTCGACAATAACGGTCTTCGCGAGCGCATCGCCTCCGAGCTGGAAACGATGAAGAACGGTGAAACGTCGCGCGAAGCAGCCGGACGCACCATCCGGAAACTGATCGCCGAAGCGTGGCTGCCGAACGAGATCACGGACGAAATCCGTGAAGCGTACAGTCATCTCATTGCGCAGTCAGGCGACGAATCGGCCGGCGTCGCCGTGCGCAGCAGCGCCACCGCGGAGGATCTGCCGGAGGCCAGCTTCGCCGGCCAGCACGAGTCGTTTCTCAACGTGCGTGGCGAAGCCGAACTGATCGACGCCGTACGCCGGTGCTACGCCTCGGCGTTCACCGATCGCGCCATCGCCTATCGGGAAGAGATGAAGTTCGATCACATGAAGGTCGCCCTTTCGGTCGGCATTCAGCGCATGGTCCGCTCCGACCGCGGCGCGGCCGGTGTGATCTTCACCCTCGATCCCGATACCGGCTTCCCGAACGTCGTCGTCATCAACGGCTCCTGGGGACTGGGCGAAACGGTCGTGCAGGGTCTCGTCAATCCCGACCAGTTCGTCGTCTTCAAGCCGTTCCTAGGCACTGCGAAGCTCCGGCCCATCATCCAGCGGACCCTCGGAAGCAAGTCGACAAAACTCATCTACGGCCGCCTCGGTCATTACACGCGGAGCGTTTCCACCGCTCACTACGACCGCGAACGGTTCGTCCTCTCTGATGACGAAGTGCTCACGCTCGCCCGCACCGCCGCCGATATCGAGCGCCACTACGGCGTGCCGATGGACATCGAATGGGCGAAAGACGGCGTCACCAACGACCTCTGGGTCGTGCAGGCACGTCCCGAAACCGTTCAGAGCCGCAAGCGGCGCGACGTCGTCGTTACGTACCGCCTGACCGGAACGGGCAGGAAGCTGACCACCGGAACCGCGGTCGGACAGTCGATCGCATCCGGCAACGTCGTTCGCGTTCTTCACCCCTCGGACCTCGACACGGTCAAGGACGGGGTCATCCTCGTCGCCGCCGCGACCGAGCCCGACTGGACGCCCGTCCTCAAGCGCGTAGCCGGCATCGTCACCGACGCCGGCGGCCGAACCTGCCACGCGGCCATCGTGGCCCGCGAGCTCGGCATCCCCGCCATCGTCGGCACCGACGCCGCCACGCACCTCCTGCAGAACGGCCAACCGGTCACGATCTCGTGCGCCGAAGGGGAGACCGGCGTCGTCTACGACGGGGCGATCCCGTTCGAGCGCATCGAGACGCCGCTGCAGCAACTGCCTCCGACGAAGACGCGGGTCATGGTCAACGCCGCCATGCCTTCCGCGGCCATGCGCTCATGGAACCTTCCCGCCGACGGCATCGGTCTGGCGCGGATCGAGTTCATCATCGCCGATACGATCAAAGTCCATCCGATGGCGCTGGTGCATCCGGAAGCAGTCACCAATGCCGGCGACCGGCAGACCATCGAGCGTCTCACCGCCGGCTACGCTCATCGAACCGATTACTTCGTCGAGAACCTCGCCCTCGGCATCGCGCAGCTAGCCGCTTCGCAATATCCGCGTCCGGTGATCGTTCGCACGAGCGACTTCAAAACCAACGAATACGCGAAGCTCATCGGAGGAAGGGACTTCGAGCCCACCGAAGAGAACCCGATGATCGGTTTCCGCGGCGCATCGCGTTACTACAGTCCCGCGTATGCGCCGGCATTCGCGCTCGAGTGCGAGGCCATTCGCCGCGCGCGCGAGGTGCTCGGCTTCACCAACGTCGTGGTCATGATCCCCTTCTGCCGCACGCCCGGGGAGGCCGACCGCGTCCTGGCTGAAATGGACCGCAACGGTCTGGCGCGGGGACGCAACGGGCTCGAGATCTACGTGATGGCCGAGATTCCCTCCAACGTCATGCTGGCCGCCGACTTCGCGAAGCGCTTCGACGGCTTCTCCATCGGCAGCAACGACCTCACGCAACTCGTCCTCGGTATCGATCGCGACTCCGCGCTGCTGGCGGAACTGTTCGACGAGCGAAACCCCGCGGTCACGATGATGATCCAGCGGCTCATCGCCGAGGCCCACGCGGCCGGGCGAACGGTCGGCATCTGCGGTCAGGCCCCCAGCGACTATCCCGACTTCCTCCGCTTTCTGATCGAGGCCGGCATCGACTCGATCTCGCTCAATCCCGATGTCTTCCTTCGCGCCAAGCGTTCTGTTGTCAATGCCGAAGCGGAGCTCGCGGAAGCAAGAGCCAGAGTGCCATCGCCGATGAAGGATGAACTAGTGGCACAGACAGTCCGGTCCTTAAAGGTGAGCCATGACTACGAACCTGATTGAACGCATTCTCGTCCCGACCGACATGACCAATTTCAGCGAGCTGGCGCTACGTTACGCGCTGCTTTTCCACGAACGGCTGGGCTCGAAGATCACGCTCCTGCATGCCGACGAGATCTCCTGGCTGGCGACCGAGCATCCGCTCGGCTACTACTTCGAGAACGTCCCGGAGGCAAAGACCGCGCTGACGAAGACTCTGTCCGACTACGCCGCCGCGCACGTTCCGCCGGAGGTTGGCGCCACGACGCTTTTCGAGGATCAGGCCCCCGAGCGCGCCATCGTCGAGACCGCGCGTGATATCGGCGCCGATCTCATCATCATGGGCACGCATGGCCGCGGCGGTCTGCGCCGCGCCCTTCTCGGATCCGTCACCGAGCGCGTTCTGCACACCACGAACATCCCCGTGATCAGCGTCGCGCCGGCGATGTTCCCGCACGATCCGGACATCGGCATCAGGACCATCCTCTGCCCGGTCAACTTCACCGCCATCGCGCGCCTTGCGCTCGAGCGGGCCTGCGGCATGGCCGAGGTTTTTGACGCCGATCTGGTGGTGATGCACGTCGTCGAAGGGAGCGAGCCGCGGCTCTTCTCCGCCGTCGAGACCGAGTTCAAGACCTGGGTCGACCCGCTCATCCGCGCCAATACGCGCTACCGGGAAGTCGTCGTCCACGGCAGCGATGCCGCCGAACGCGTGCTCGCCGTCGCCGATCAGATCGGCGCGGACCTCCTCGTCGTCGGTGCGCAACACCGCGCCTTTTCCGACACGACCGTCGTCGGCACCACTACCGAGATGATCACCAGGTTCGCCAAGCACCCCGTGATGACGGTAATGCGCCCGCCGACGAAGATTCGCAACGTGGAAGCGGCGTAATGTAAACCAGAAACCAGAAACCAGAAACCAGAAGGTAGAAGTAAGAGGTGTCTGGTTTCTGGTTTCTGGTTTCTAGTTTCTGGTTTATATCGCGCGTATCATTTCACCGCCATGTCTGACACGATCATCCGCCAACATCTCCTCTCGTTGCTCAACAGCGGCGACGCACATCAGGACATCGATTCCGCCATCGACGAGATCCCCGCCGCGGTCCGCGGCAAACGTCCCACCGGATCGCCGCACTCGCCGTGGGAGTTGCTCGAGCACATCCGCATCGCCCAGGCGGACATCCTCGAATACTCGCAAGATCCCAAACACGTTTCCCCCGAGTTCCCGACGGGCTACTGGCCGGCCACTCCCGAGCCTCCCACCGAATCCGCCTGGGACGAAAGCGTCGCCAGCTTCCGCGCCACCCGCGCCGCCGTCTCCGCGATCGCCGGCGACGAGTCGAAGGATCTCTACGCCAAAATCCCCCACAGCACCGCCAACTGGCTCGCCCAGATCCTCCTCATCGCCGACCACAATACCTACCACCTGGGGCAATTGGTGCTCTTGCGAAGGATGTTGACGGCGTAGACGATCCGTCAATTTCACATCCGCTCTCCGAAAGGAGAGCCGGTTTGGAGTTTGGACGTTAACGACGCCGCGATAGCGGCACAAAGAGGGTAGCCAGAGGTGCGAGCGCTTTTTGCGAGCACCTCTGGTTGCGGTGTGCTTGAAATTGTGCCGCGTCAGCGGCACTGGATGAGTGAAAGGAATGACGATTGCGACGACTTCCAGTGCCGCTGACGCGGCACCCAACCATGACATCTCTTTACCAGGGGTGCTCGCAAAAAACGCTCGCACCCCTGGCTACCTTCTTGTTGCCGCTATCGCGGCAAATACCCGCTCTCCGAAAAAAAACCGGAGCCGGCTTGCGCCGGCCCCGGTCACTGCTACTACCTGCGATTCTCAGCCAACCGGCAGCTTTGGTTCCATTTCGGCCGTGACGCCGCCGATGGCCAGGTCCTTCCCTGCCTTGAACGTCGCGGTCACATCGTCCGCGGTGGTGACGAGGATGCGCAACGCCGAGCGCCAGGCCGCCGGGAGAAGCGAGATGGCGGTTACGCCGAGGAGGATCGGACGCACCGCCGCGTAGACGATGTTCAGACGCTGGATCTGGTTGTCCAGCCCCTGCACCGCTCCCTGCGACGTGAATGCTGCCGCGTCGAATGCCATCACATGACGGTCGATGTTCCCGAACGTGACGTGACTGTTGTCGCTCTGCTCAATACCAGTGCTCATGATGAATTCCTTTTCTGCCGTGCGTGGCACGGCCGTTTGGATGGTTGATGGATAGAGGTTGACGAACTAATTGATGATGGCGGCCGTCTTTCCGGCGAGAGGGCGGCCGAGCCCCGACGCCGGAGCCTGCATCAGTCCCGGTGGCGTTGGCAGTCCCACCTTCGCCCAGGCCTCGGCCACGATGCGTTGCACCGCCCCGCCGAAGCCAAACTTCTCTCCGGCGGTGATCACCGTGGCATTGGCAAAGTCCTGAAAGCCTGACCGTGGCCGCAGCTTGAACTTCGCCGTCTCGTACCAGATCTTGCCGGCGATGACCCACGAAAATGGGCCCAGACGACTCGCGGCGAGGAAGAAGGCTCGGTTCAGGATCCCCGAGTTGATGTGTACGCCGCCGTTGTCGTCGCTGGTCCTGACGTAATCGCGCATGTGCGCCGGCTGGGGGTCCTTCCCCAGGATCGGATCGTCGTACGCGGTGCCCGGATGCATCATCGAGCGGATGGCGATGCCGTGTACGCCCGGCCCGAAGAGGCCGACGCCGATGTACCAATCCGAATCCGTTACCGACTGGTTCAGCAGAAACTGCTTCACCATGATCCCGGAGGCATCGGAGATGTGCTCATTCAGGGCGCCGGTCTCGCCCTGGTATTTCAGCGCTGACGTGTACTGGGTAATGCCGTGTGCCAGCTCATGGCCGACGATGGCGACGTCGCTGGTGAAGCGTTTGAAAAGCTTCCCGTCGCCGTCGCCGAAGACCATTTGCTTTCCGTTCCACATGGCGTTGTCGAAATGCACGCCATAGTGGACGGTGGAGTCGAGCTGCATTCCCCGGTCATCGATCGAGTCGCGGCCGAACACCTTGTCAAAGAAATCGTAGACGGCGCCGGAACCGTCGAACGCCTCCCTGACCTCGATGTCGGTACTTCTCGTTCCGCCCTCGGTCATGACCAGCATTCCGGGAAGGCTGGTCTCTCCTCCGGCGTCGAAAATCCGGCGCTGCTTCTCGTGCGGCACGGCCGCGGCATGGGGGACGCCGCGAAAGAAGGCGGCCCTCCCAGCGGTCAGCAGCGCCGTATGCGAGAGGGTTTCGGCGGCGCGTTTCCGTTGATGGACGTCGCCGTGCAAGGCCATATGCCGCAGCATGTGCTGCGGAATGACAGAGCAGGTTGATTGCTGTATGTTTCCCAAGACAACTTCTCCTTTCACTAGACGGTTAGGGGTTGATGTCGAAGGCACGGCCGCGCGCAAACGCGGCCGTGCGGTTTTTACGCGGTTATGTCGTCGGTGCACCTCCTCCCGCCGGAGCTGGCGAAGGCGCCGGTGACGGCGCTGGCCGAGGCGTCGGTGAGGACGTCTTCGCCTTGGAGCGCCTGCGCTTGAGCTCGGCCTTGAGGTTTTCCACATGCACCGCCAGATGCGTGTTGTTGGGATTCAGCACCAGCCGCTTGGCGATGCCATAGGTCAGCAGCGATCCACGTCCCGCCTTTGCGTCTTTAACCCGCATCATCAGCGACAGGCGACGTGCGACGCCGAGAAGCTGGTCGACGAGAGGCTGGAACGCTTGTGAGAATTGAAGGGAGTCGCGCGTCTCCACGACATCGAGCTGTTTGACGCCTGTCAACTCTTCACTGGATTCGACGGCAGACAGTGTCATCGTGACGAAGTCGGTCGACGCGACGCGCCGGGCCTTCTTCGCCGAGTCGGACAGATCACCGGTATAGCCCGGAATCTGCGCCGCTGTCTCGGTGACAGATGCCGCCATCTTTGAAGCAAGCTGCTGATAAAACGTGATCGTCGGCGTCGTCCCCGAGGGATCGGCAACCGGCGTGCTCGTACTGCTATCGGACATTCTTTTCTCCTTTCGTTAAGCAGACCGCTGGCACCACACGCGCCCGGCGTTCCGCGTCGTTACCTGCCATCCCCTCGCGAAGGGTTATGCAGGCGATCGGCACTTCGTCGACGTTGCCGTTAATTCTGTACAGTGCAATCCAAACTAAGCGGCGATGAGCGGGAAATCAAGTCCTATTTTGTAACAGCAGCATCTTGTAACAGCAGAGCGATTGCGTGACTCCGGAGCTCCTATGAAGACGAACGATCGATGCGGCGACGTTACGTACCGCCGGTTTCGAAACAGAGTCCTATTTTGTAAAGGGAATCGTGCTCCATCCGTCTCATGGGAGGGAAGCAGTGGCGTTTCAGAGGATCAAGACGAACCACGCGAGTATCGAAATGAAGCTCGCGAGCATCGAAAATGAAGCTCGCCATCATCAAAACGAAGTACACGAAGGGTCAATGCGTGAGCACCCGCGCATCGTCGGGACGCAGGCGATTGTCAAAACCAAGCTGGTGGTGGGTCGAAATGAGACACGTGATAGTCGTGCGCGGCCATCGCTAGCACCAAAACGAAGCGCGCGAGGGTCCAAACGAAGCACGGGAAGGTCAAAACGAAGCGCGCGAGCATCCAAACGAAGCACGCGAGCCTCCGAATACAACCCGCGCGAACGATTGCCGTCCGCCGGTACGTCCGAACCCCTTACAATTTTGGCGAGATCCTCAGCTCCGGGCCCGGCTGCGGCGATTTCTCTTCGAAATCAGGAGCGGCGCTCGAGAACGTCCCGGCGAACTGCTCCAGAACCATCGCCGAGTCCCAGTATGCGGACGGTGTCCGCGGCCACCAGCTACCGGTCGCAGTTACGCGTGGGAATCGCTCCATCCATATGTTCCTCCGCCAGCCTCCCCCAGTGTAGGTCACCGCCCCCCTGGGACCGCGCGCGTCCCGCGCGCGCCCCCGGGCGGGTGGGTACAGGGCGTCGACAGAACTCGCGACATCCCATCGCGGTCGAGCTCAGGAACACCGCTGGACCAGGTGTATGATTTCGACATCTGCTCCCCGTTGGATCAGCCCTCTAGGCCTCTGACGGGGTTTTGTATTTAGGGGGGACGTTGAACCTTCGTTCGCGCGGCAGGAAGAGGACACGGCATGCCTGCTGAGCCGGCCAACAGGCGCCCGGTGGCATCCATCGATGGGCAGAATCTGCTCCACGCGGTCAAGTATGCTTCGGCTACGCGGGAGCGACTGATGAGGGTGAATGTGTATAGGAAAGGGCCGTTTTCTATACACGTCAGCCACGACGTGCCTAGAAAACAGCCCTTTTCTATGCATGTCCTCTTCGATATGCCGAGAAAAGTGCCGTTTCCTCGGCACGTTGGCCGGGATTGGAGCGGCCGATGATCGATATTCTTCCGCTCGATTCTCTCGCCGCCAGCCGTTTTGACACTCCGGCGATCCTGCGCAAACTGGCCGCCGCCAGCAGGCAGCTTGCCGAATTGAAGGGGGTTGCCGCCTCGATTCCTCACCAGGGCATCCTCATCAATACCCTCGGCATGCGCGAAGCGAAAGACAGCTCGGCAATCGAGAACATCGTCACCACGCACGATGAGCTCTTTCGAGAGGATGTCTTTCCCGACATCGCCGGCAGCGCCGCCGCGAAGGAAGTGCAGCGCTACCGGCAGGCACTCCGGGTCGGATTCGAGCTTGTCACCGGGAACGGACTGCTGACGCTCAACCACATCCTGACCGTTCAGTCGGAGCTGGAACAGAACAGCGCCGGCTTTCGGAAGCTCCCGGGAACGGCGTTGAAAAACCCAGCCGGCGAGACGGTCTACCTGCCGCCCCAGGATCCCGATACGGTCCTTCGGCTGATGAGCGATCTCGAACGATTCATCAATGCCGGAGAATCGTTCGATGCCGATCCACTGGTGAAGATGGCCCTGATTCACCACCAGTTCGAGAGCATCCATCCCTTCTACGACGGCAACGGACGGACGGGACGGATCGTCAATGTTCTCTACCTGGTCAAGGAAGGCCTGCTCGACCTCCCGATCCTCTATCTCAGCCGGTTCATCGCCCGCACGAAGGGCGACTACTACCGGCTGCTCCAGTCCGTGCGCGAAGACGATGCCTGGGAAGAATGGGTGCTCTATATACTCACCGCAGTCGAGACGACCGCGCGGGACGCAATCGCCACGATCGGTGCGATCCGCGAGGCGCTGCTTTCGACCAAGCACCTCATTCGGGAGAAGTACCGGTTCTACAGCCAGGACCTGATCAACAACCTCTTCACGCATCCCTACACGAAGGTCGAATTTGTGGAGCGCGATCTGGGTGTCTCCCGTGACACGGCGAGCAAGTACCTCGACGACCTTACCAAAGGAGGTTTTCTGGAGAAGAGGAAGAGCGGACGCTCGAACTACTACATCAACACCGCGCTCTGTGCGATCCTCACCGCGGGCGACGAGACGCCGGCACGTGCGTCGTGAGCGGTCCGAGCGAACGAGAGATCGCGCGCCCCGGGACCGCTCCATCCATATGCTCCTCCGCCAACCTTGCTCAGTGTAGGTCACCGCCCCCCTGGGACCGCGCGCGTCCCGCGCGCGCCCCGGGGACGGGGGGCGGACTTCCCGGAGCCTACCTCCCGTCATTCCGCGCGGCGCGACAGACTTGCGACACGACTTGCGACATCCCCGGAGCTGCGGAGCTATGTCAAGCTATGACAAGGAGCTATGACACGACATGAGTGTCCGGCTGTTGATGTTCGACGATGCCGTTGCCGGAGTCTGCTTCAAGGCCGCCTCTCCGAAAGATCCGCTGGGAATCGTCCGAAAATGAAAAGGGCCGCCCGAAGGCGGCCGAGCACGGTCGGGAGACTGCCGCTACAGGCAGGCCGACCACGCCAGAGAAGGATGGCCCACGCATTTGTCCGCGTCAACGGAAGTTTTTCCGGTGATTTTGGCGGCAGGGTAGGTCGACGACAACCGACCACCAGACGCAGCTCAATACGGCCACGACAGAGCGTTCGCAAACCCCGGGATGACCGACGCCAGCCACTCCGACTGCGCCGACACCAGATCGCGCAGCTCCGCCGCCAGCACCGCATCGACCGACTTCCCGTCCCGCGCCGCCAGCTTCTCCAGCGCCACGACTTCCATTCGCGGGATGCGCACCTCCAGATCGCAGAGTCGCAACAGCTCCGGAATCGCCTCCGCCACATCGGCGCCGAGGGCCTCTTCGATCTCCTCCTGCTCCCAGAAGCCCATCGCAAACGACACCAGCTCTGCCCACGGAAGGACGATGCCGTGGTTGGTCTCGACGCCTTCCAGTTCCCCCACCTCCATCCACCCCTCGACGTCCTCGACGCTCATCCCGATCGCCTCTGCCGCCTCGACGGGCGTGTAGGTGGGAAGGGGGTGGAGGAAGAGGTCGCGGATCAGGGTGGGGGACGTTGTCGTCATCGCAGACTCCTTTGAGTGGCTTTCGAAGAGGGATTCGATGAGAATGCTGATCCCAACGCTGGTTGGAAGACTTTATTCCAACGGCAGTGTGGAATGCAAGGGTGCAGGAAGCCCAGCTCTTCGGCCGCCGTCTCCGCGAGCTCCGCAAAGCGCGCGGCCTGACCCAGGAAGCGCTCGCCGAGGCCGCCGATTTGTCCGGAAACTACATCAGCGATCTGGAACTGGGGCTGAAGGTACCGAGCCTGACGATTCTCGTCCGGCTCTCGGAAGCCCTCGATATTGGAACGCCGGAGCTGCTCGCGGACTTTACGCGGCCGGCGGTGAAGAGGCTGAAGGTGCGGCAGCACCGAGGGTGACGGGTGGGGAATTCCACTCCGTCGTCACTCAACTAAATGTGGATAGTAGGTAGACTAGTCGATGGCTCGGCAGCTCGGGGTACAGCGAGTCGTCCGCTGAAGCGCGTGTACGTACCGGACCGAGGCGGAGGAACGAATGCTTCCGAACGCACACAAACGCAAGCAAGGTCGCCAAGTCTGGGCTAAACGATCCACCCGATGGGTTAATCGATCTGGCCTTCGATGGCTTGAAATGTTTAACCCTTTGTGTTAATATGAGTGGGTGCTGGGTTGGACATCAGATTTCGAGCAGAGAAACTCCAGACTACCTGCAATGACGCCCGGTTGCGTCAGAAGGTGTTCGGCGAACGCGCAGCCAAGGTCATCCGGCGGCGGTTGGACGAACTCCGTGCAGTTGGCTGCCTTGCTGACATTGCAAAACTACCCGCAGCCCGCTGTCACGAGCTCAAAGGCGATCGTGAGGGGCAGCTTGCAGTCGATCTTGATCATCCGCGGCGGCTCGTTTTCGAGCCGTCTCCACCGCCGCCGCTTCGTGACGACGGTGGGCTCGATTGGTCGAAAGTCACGTCCATCGTTGTCATCGAGATCATTGACTACCACTGAACGGAGCCAGCGCATGATGCGGAACGAATACACGCCAGACGAAGTGTCGCCACCCGGCGAGACATTGGCCGAAACCCTGGATTCAATCGGAATGACCCAGTCCGAACTGGCACAGCGAACGGGGAGACCGCTGAAGACGATCAATGAAATCATCCAGGGGAAGGCGGCAATCACTGCGGAGACGGCGTTGCAGCTGGAGCAAGTGCTCGGTGTGCCCGCATCATTCTGGAACAATCGCGAAGCCCAATACCGCGAGGCGATTGCGAGACGAGCGCGAAAGACTGAACTCGCGAAATACGTCGATCGATTAGAGGAAATACCGTACACGGCGATGGTAAACGTGGGGTGGGTCCGGCCCGCGAAAGACCCCGTCGTGAAGCTTGAAAACGTGCTGTCTTTCTTCGGTGCAGCGACCGTACCGGCGCTAGATAACCTGGTCTCGGCGGCCCAGTTTCGTCGTTCGAATGCCTACACCGCCAACCGTTTCGCGATCCTTGCATGGTTGCGTCAAGGTCGTGTCGTTGCGGAGAGAATCCGTTGTGCGGCTTACGACGAGGCTGAGTTCAAACGTGTTCTCCACGCCGTGCGTGCGCTTACCGTCACGCTTCCGAGTGGATTCGACTCCCAGCTCGTTGAGATGTGCTCTCGTGCAGGAGTCGCTGTGGTGTTCACTCGCGAGCTGCCACGGACGCACGTCTCTGGAGCGGCGCGGTGGCTGACGCCGGAAAAAGCAATCATCCAGATTACGCTCCGCTACAGAACGGACGACCAGTTTTGGTTCACGTTTTTTCACGAGGCAGCGCACGTGCTGCTTCACGGCAAGCGCGAGGGAGTCTTCATCGACAAGAACGACCCGATGACAGACGCTGACGAAATGATCATCGACGGAGCAACCGAATTGCATGACGAGGGTATGGAACAGGAAGCGAACAAGTGGGCATCGAACGTCCTGATCCCGCCCGCAGAACTCACCAACCTGCGTCGGCCCCTCTCGAAGCAAGCGATCATCGCGTTCGCAAGCCGAATCGGAGTCAGCCCCGGAATCGTCGTTGGCCGCTTGCAGCATGACGGCTTGCTACCGTTTACTCACATGCACGACTTGAAGCGAAAGCTCGTGTGGACGGAGGATCCAGCGTAAGAAGAACGAGATCAAAAGCGAAAGCCCGCAGCGCCAACTGCGGGCTTTCAAGGATGTCACGGTTGCCCCATCCGAAGGGCGGGTTTGCATGCATAGAGTATCACGCATCCGTCAGCCTCCGGGTAACCTCGAGCGGCTCCTCTTCCGCGACCGGAACCCGTTCGTAACCCGTGTCGCAGCTCGGAGATGGATGCATATGAGAGTATCGGATCAGTTCGCCCTTCCCTACAGCTCGAGTGAGCTTGACTTCCTTGACATCGACGTTGCAGAGGACCGAGTCTTCTTCGTCGATCCTCATGCGATCCGGCTCGCGCGTACCGAGATGAGCCGTGCCGCGACGCGGCTCGTTGCCGATTTCTTTGCTCACCTGCTCGCGTTGATCAAGGCCGGCGACGATCGCCGTGCTTATCGGTACTTGACCTACCTGCTCGAACCAAACGAAACGCATCTTGGTTACTCGGCCAATGTTTCCCGCGGCCGTGCTCTTGGCCCGGACTCTGCGGCCGATGTGCTGAGCGCGCTGAAGAAGAGCTCAGCCGTGCAATCAGGACTCCTTCGGGACCTCGAAGATGCTGCGCTTCTGATCGAAGGCATCGACCGCGACATCGTGTCAGACATGGCGACTAACATCATCCGACCGATCCTGATTACGTATACCCAGCAGATGGCTGCGTTGTATCGGATTCCAACGCGACCGGTGAGGGTTGGTCCGATATGGGATACCGAAAAATACGACTGGCGCACTGGAGATGTAGCCGATCTTCCGGTGGGACCCCGCGGCGCGCTGCTCTTCGTGCCCAAACTGTTCGTTCGGATCACGTTCGAGCGTGACCAGCGCGAATATTATCGCAACTATATCGCGCCTGCTCTTGCGGCTGAGGAGATCGCCGCCGGCACAGAGTTGGTGAAGTTGCTGAAAAACGGAGAGGCCCGCGTCTGGAAAAAAGATTTGAAGGCGAAATACGGTGCCTGCAAGAGGACAACTATCGAGGTTACCCAGCGCCGGCCGCCGCTTCTCGATGAGTATCGAACGACAAGCGGTGAACGGATGCGCCGTTCGGTGTCACAGGAAGAAGTTGCCGCCGTACTCAAGGCACCAAAGGCCAACTGGCCTAAGCTTGCGGCTAAGGCTGTCGCGATTCCGGCGGGCGTAAAGAACATTGATGCACGTGGTAGCGCGGCGCTCGGTTTCATGACCGCGCTTCTTCATCCGAATGTGACGTTTCCTCAAGCCATGCCGACCGTGGGCGATTTTCGAGCCTGGCGCTTCGATGCAGTTGTCAACGCTGAGGGCCCGCTCACGGCAGCTCTTGCTCAACTTCCATCGGATGCAGTTGATGTTCTGGTTGTGAACGATGATCTCGTGCCCCAAGTCGTTCCCGAGCTACTGAATTGGCTGGATACGCGCGATCGTGCTGCGCTCACCATTCTCATAGCACGATCAGTAGACGAGCAAGCAGCAGCCAAGATCACGTCTACTGTTCCGGGAGTAACGCTCTTCGGCGACGCGGACCTTGTGGCGTTTGGTGATCTTCGAGCAACGGGTCCGGAAGCTCTCACGCAACTCTTCGTGCTTGCCGATTAGGTTCGGGCGGTGTGGTTGACTCCTCTTGGGCAGCCACACCGCCGACTTTGGCCAGAGGAAACAGCCACTCCCGTGCTGCAACTTATACCCACTCGGTGTCGTGAGTGCAGGCCTTGTACCTCATTCGACTACTCTAGTCGCGAACATGCGCGGCTTCATCGCGAACACCGACTACGACTGGTTCACCTACCTCCGTGCCATCGAACCGCCGATCGATGATGTGAACTTCTGGAAGCCGGGGTCAGAGACTTCGTTCAGAGCGCTGCAGCCGGGTGAGCCGTTGTTTTTCAAGCTGAAAGCGCCGCGTAACGTGATCGCCGGGTTCGGCTACTTCGCGCTGTTTTCGAAGTTGCCGGTCTCGATGGCGTGGCAGGTCTACGGAGGAGCGAACGGAGTGGCGTCGTTCGGCGAGATGCGGGAGCGGCTGCTTCGGATTCGACAGCGGTTCGATATGAGCACCGACCCGAGACAGGACTTTCGGATCGGCTGCATCCTCCTGACCCAACCTGTCTTCTTCGATGAGGATGAGTGGATCCGTATCCCTGACGATTTCACCGGTCCGATCGTGCAGGGGAAGACCTACGACCTCACATCCGGCGAAGGCGGGAGGATCTGGTACGAGTGCCTCGCGCGCGCGGCGAAGCGGCCGGAATGGATCGGTCCCTATGCCGATGTCGACGAGGAGCCTCGGTACGGTGACCTCATCGCCGATTTGCCGCTCCGCTCCGGTTACGGCGAACCGGCGCTCATCCGTCCGCGCCTTGGGCAGCGGAGCTTTCGCATCGCGGTGCTCGATTCGTATGGCCGCCGCTGCGCTGTCACGAACGAGAAGACCCTTCCCGCGCTCGAGGCGGCGCACATCCGCGACTATCGCGACCTGCAGGAGCATTCGCTTACCAACGGCATCCTCTTCCGCGCCGACATCCACAAGCTGTTCGACGCCGGATACGTCACCGTGACGCGCGACTATCACTTCGAGGTCAGCCGCCGGATCAAGGAGGAGTTCGAGAACGGGCGCGACTACTACGCGTTGCACGGATCGCAGATCCGGCTGCCGAAGAAGGCCGCCGACTGTCCCGCCGCCGAGGCGCTGTTCTGGCATAACGAGGAGAGGTTCTTGGGGTGAGGTCGCAGCCTCGGGGGCGAGACGCCCCCGGGCCAGCCGGGCGAGACGCCAGTGCTCTGGTTGACTCGCGGTGTGACCTCACGAGAGGACACTGGCTCTCGTCGTGGTGTCCTCCCTTATTTCAGTTGGATGAAATAACGGCTCCAAATGCGTATCCTTATTTTAGAAAACAGGCGATTTCTAAAATAAGCGGTATCGTAGACGGGAACGTGGGATGAGAGCTGGAAGGTACATCAAACAGCCGCAAGGGTATCGGGCGTTCATTCCGAACCCGTTGCCTCCGAAGTCACCCGAGCTGGCCTTCGACAGGGAAACGCTCGTCCTCCTCTCTGAGGCCGATCGTGCTCTGGCGAGGCTCGACGGGGTCGGCTCGATCCTCCCCAATCCCGATCTCTTTGTCGGAACCTACGTGCGTCACGAAGCGGTTTTGAGCTCGCAGATCGAGGGGACGCAGAGCACTCTCGAAGACATCCTCGAATACGAGATCGACAACGGGGGATCGACGTTGCCGCGGGACGTCGAGGAGGTCGTCAACTACGTTCACGCGCTGAACTCCGGACTTCGCCGGCTCAACGATCTCCCGCTCTCGCTTCGTCTGATCCGGGAGATTCACGCGACGCTCATGCAAGGCGTACGCGGCGCGAGCCACGATCCCGGCGAATTCCGCCGGACGCAGAACTGGATCGGGCCGCCGAACTGCACGCTCATGAACGCGGCCTTCATTCCTCCGCCGGTGCCCGAGATGCATGAGGCGCTCGACCGGTTCGAGAAGTTCCTGCACGAGCGCACGTTGTTCCCGCCGCTGGTCCACTGCGCCCTGGCCCACGCGCAGTTCGAGACGATCCATCCGTTTCTCGACGGCAACGGCCGCGTCGGCCGTCTGCTGATCACGTTTCTGCTTTGCGAACGACAGATCCTCAAGCTACCGCTGCTCTATCTGAGCGTCTACCTCAAGGCACATCGTAGCGAGTACTACGACCGGCTGACGGCGATTCGCGACCGAGGGGATTGGGAAGGATGGCTGAAGTTCTTTTTGCGAGGCGTCGAGGAGGTGAGCCGTGCGGCAACCGCGACGGCTCGCGCAATCCTCCAGATGCGGGAGCAGTACCGTTCTGTCCTGGCGCCAAATGCGAACGCCGTGCGCGTCTTCGACTACGCGTTTCAGCAGCCGATCCTGAACGTCCGCCTGGCGTCGGAGAATCTCGGCTGCTCGTACATGACCGCGGCAAACGCGATCGAGATCCTGGTGAGGGAGAACATCCTTCGCGAAACCACCGGAGGAAAAAGGAACCGATCGTTCCGGTTCGACGCGCTGCTGAATCTGTTCCGGCAGGAAGTCGCGTCACCTTTGTAGCGACAAGCCACTCTGGGTTCACGCCTACGAGGTGAGGTTTGGGGTGAGGTCACAGCCTCGGGGGCGAGACGTCCCCGGGCCAGCCGGCGAGACGCCAGCGCTCCGGAGCCGGCGCTTCGCGCTCTTATTTCAGTTTTGTGAAATAAGGGGCGTCCGTGTCGGTCCTTATTTTAGAAAAGTGACGATTTCTAAAATAAGGAGTACCGCATTGGTCACTTCCCCGCCTTCTTGATCGGCAGGTTATCCACGTTCTCCCATTCGTCGATCACGTCGTTCCAGACTTCGATCTTTGTGATGGGGTGGATCTCCCAGAGCGTGCTGCGATACTTGTTGAGGTGGTTGGTGTGCTGGGGGTCGAAGAGGAGCCAGCCGCTGATACGGACGGGGAGGTCTTCGTTCAGCCACGGCTCGAGGTTCTTCTTCGTCCATTTGGGGTGCTTGATCTTGATGCGGGGGGTCGGTTCGACGACTATGCTGGTCTTCTCTCCGTCGCCGGGAAACTGGGTCAGAGCGATGTGCCAGTCGGTGGCGTCCTCGCCATGCCATGCGCAGTTGCAGGACTCGCTGTTCGATCTCTGGGGCTTGATGGCGACAATGTAGCCGACGGTCTGCACGGCCGCTCCCTCGACTTTGGTGATCCCGGCGAGCATATCGGCGGTGTACTGTTCGCGGCTCTTCGGTCCCTTTGGCGGGTAGGGGAGGTCGGCGATGGCCCGCCACGTCACGTCGTGATACGAGGAGGGCATGTCGGTGCGGTTCTTCAGCCGGTTCGTGCCGTGATCGCGCTTGTCACCGCTTCCAGTGGGGCCGCATGTCTCGCCGTCCAATTTGAAATTGCCGACCACAGGCTCGGGCTTCTGCCAATCCTCGGAGATCGCCGTCACCGCCGCCGTTTCCTTTGCGGCTGCCTCGGGAAGCAACTGGCCGGCCGGTGGCTGCGAGCGGATGAATCGCGCATAGGCGAAGGATGGGCAGGCAAACGAAAGATCGAGCTGACCAAGAGCATGAATACAATCCGGACTGATCAACGACAAACCTCTGCTGCGCTTCTGCCCCATGCCGCGTAACTTGAGATCCTTCGCCGTCCTGCGCCGCTCTTCGCTCGCCATGCTCGCTCAGCGGCTCCGGCAGGCTCAGGATGACAATTTGGGCGTTGGTGGGCCGCGATGTGTGAGAAATGCGGGCCATCGCCGCCGAAACGATACGATATCGCCATGCGCAGAGCACTCATCGCCAGCATCCTCGCCCTCCTCATCACCGCCACCCTCCACGCCCAATGCGCCGATGTGACAAACATCGTCGGTCAGCTCGATGGGGCGCGAATGAAACAGGCCGTGGAGAAGCTCGTGTCGTTCGGCACGCGGCACACGCTCTCCGACACGACCTCGGATACGCGCGGCATCGGCGCCGCGCGGCGATGGATCTTCGACGAGCTGACGCGCGTCGCCGCCGCCAGCAACGGCCATATGACCGTGGCGTATCAATCGTCGATGCAACAGGCACAGCGAACGAACAACGTGCCCGTGGAGATGATCAACGTGGTGGCCACGATTCGCGGCACGACCGATCCCGATCGGATCTACATCGCCACCGGTCACTACGACTCGATGAACTCCGACATCATGAACTCCACGCTCGATGCTCCCGGCGCGGACGACGACGCCTCGGGGGTGGCGGTGATCATGGATCTGGCGCGCGTCCTTTCCCAGCATCCGCTCGATGCCACGGTGATGCTCGTGGCCGTGCAGGGCGAGGAACAGGGACTCCTCGGCTCGCGCGGCCTGGCCGAGGAGGCGGTGGCGAAGAAGTGGAACGTGGAGGGGATGATCACCAATGACATCGTCGGCGGAACGGTCGGAGGCGAGGGCGATATCGACAATCGCACCATCCGCATCTTTTCGGCGAATACGAAGGGGGCGGGGGATGGAACCTCGCGGCACTGGGCGCGTTTCGTCCGTGATGGCGTCCGGCTCTACCTGCCGCACGTCAAGCCGCGTCTGATCTATCGTCTCGACCGCTTCGGCCGCGGCGGCGATCACTCGTCGTTCTTCGAGAGAGGCTTCCCGGCCATTCGCTTCACACAGGCCAACGAAGACTACAAACGCGAACACCAGACCGTGCGCACGGAGAACGGAGTTCAATACGGCGACCTGCCCGAATTCGTCTCCGGTGATTACATGCGCCTCGTGGCCTCGGTCAACGCCGTCGCGCTCGTCACCGGCGCCTGCGCGCCCGCCGCACCGAAGAATGTGAAGGCCGGCGGCGCGGTCACGAACGACACAACGCTGAGCTGGGACATGGGAACGGACGCCGACCTCGCCGGCTACGAGATCGTCGTGCGCGAAACGACGTCCGATGAGTGGGAGAAGGTGATTCCGGCCGGGAAAGTGTCCCGCTACACGTTCAAGGATTTCACGATCGACAACGTGTTCATGGGCGTGCGCGCCGTCGACAAGGATGGGAACCGTTCACCGGTGCGGACGCCGGAGGAGCGGCTGGTGGAACCGGCGCGGAGCGCGGCGCCTCCACCGGCGAAATAATTGGAGCGCTGGCGTCTCGCCGGCTGGCCCGGGGGCGTCTCGCCCCCGACCCGGCAAGACTCCGAACATTCGCTGGTAACCCAGCGGCGAGATGGCAAACGCTCCGGGCGCGAATCGCTTCCGCGAAGACGCAGGATCTTCGGTGGCATGACGCGATCCTGCTGCAACCCAACGCGGTAGTGCCACGCCACCGGAGATCCTGCGTCTCCGCGCAGGATGAGTCCTCTACAGCCCCCTACTCCTTCTTGATCGACAGCCTGGCCGAGTGCGACTCGACGAGCACGCGGGCCGTGTCGGTGGGTGTGTGGCTCCGGCGTTTCTGGATGGGGAGCCTCGTGTAGACCTGCGTGGAGAGGATCGAGGCGTGGCCGAGGATCTCCTGAATGTCGCGGATGTCGGCGCCGGAGGAGACCAGCATCGCCGCCATCGTGTGACGCAGAGAGTGCGGCGTGATGTGGCGCTTGATCTCGGCCAGTCGGACGTGCTTCTTGAAAATGTTCTCGATCGAGTAGATCGTCAGGCGCGTTCCGGAACGGCCGACGAAGAGCGCGTCGGTGTTCAGGCTGCGCTCGGAGCGCATCTCGAGGTAGTTCATCAACGAATCGATGACGAGGTGCGACGTGATCGTCACCGTCCGGCCGCGCGTGGCACGGCCGATGATGTGGATCTGGCTGTTCTCCATGCCGACGTCGGAAACGTTCAACGCCACCAGCTCGCCGATGCGGATCCCGGTGGAGAAGAGGAGCTCGAGGATGACGTTGTCGCGCACCGCGCAGAAGTAGCGGTTACGTCCGCCGGCGGAGTGGTCGCGAGTTCCGGAGAGCGCGCCGATCTGATCCTTCGGCGCGGCCAGCAGGGCGCGCACCTCGCGCGACGAAAGCACCGTCGGCACGCGGTTCTCGACCGGCTTGCGGATCTTCAGCTTCCGCGCGGGCGATTCACTGAAGACGCCCTTTTCTTCGAGATAGCGGAAGAAGACTTTGAGCGCGGCCACTTTGCGCCGGATCGAGGTATCGCGATACGGCCCGGTGCCGAGCTTGTCGAGATACTGCTCGAGATGCTCGGCTGTGATGTCGAGCATCTGCGCGCCATCGACATGCACGTGGAACTGGCTGAGATCCGACTGGTACGCCCGAATGGTGCGGTCGGACAGGTTGCGCACAGCTTGTCCATGCTGCAGAAAATCGGCGATCGCCTCTTGCACGTTCATCATTACGCTCGCGTCAGAATAGTTTTATTGCTGGTTGGGGGGACTGCGGGCAGTGTAGTTGGGGATGATTGATTGTCAAGAATTATTTGCCCGATCGCGTTATGCTGTAAACGCATGAAGACAGCGGGTTTGAGGGACGACGGGCGCCGCACTGTACACGCCTCGTTGACACCGGCGTGAAAGGCCAGAAGCTCTTTGTTCGCCCGATCGAGGCCGCGGATGCCGCCGCCATCCGCGCATTCGCCGCACAATATGGAGGCTCGTCCGAAGTCCATTCCGGTCTGGTGGGCAAGCTGGTCGGCGATCTCGCCGCGGTTCTTTCGATGGAGGTCGAGACAAGCGCTGTTCGCCTGCTCGATCTCGTCGTTGCCGAAGAGTTGCGGCGCAAACGCATCGGACGCGTCATGCTGAACGAGCTCGCGGCGCTGGCGGCGAAGCTGGAACGGGCGTGGCTCGTAGCCGATGTCGCCCACGCCGGGTTCCTGCGGCGCGTCGGGTTCATCGAAGAAGACGGCATGATGAAGCGGAGGGCGGGATGAAGAGCAGAAGGCAGAAGGCAGAAGGCAGAAGTGGGATTTCAATTCATGGTTGGCATACACCACTTCTGCCTTCTGCCTTCTGCTTTCTGCTTTTCGCTTGCTCCCACCCCGCCCCCACCGCCGCCCCGACCCCTCCTCCGCCCGCGCCGGCGCCAGCGCAGGTCGAAGTTGTCGAGCCTGTGAAGCAGCCGACGCTCGACGACGTGCGTCTGTTCCGGACGAACGATCAGCTCGATCTCTACGAGAGCGGGTTGAAGACGCTGGCGCAATCGTCGGATGCACAGACGAAGGGGCGTGCGCTGGCGCTCCTTGCGCTTTTCTACATCGATCAGAAACGGACCGGCGATGCGCTTGCCGCTCTCGGCCCGGCCGCGGATGCCGATGCGCTTGCGGCGCCGTGGCTTCGACTGCGTGTTCTCGATATCGACGTCGCCGCCGGTACGTGGGCCGACGCCATCACCGTCGCCAATCGGATCGTCCAGGACACGCCGGCCAACTCCGCCGCCACCATCGCCCGGCTTCGCCTTCCGGCGCTCTACGCGGCCGTGGGCGATCGCGCAAACACCGACGCCGCGTTCCAGGCCGCGAACGCCATCGCTATCGATGCGCTGACCGAGGAGGATTTCGTCTGGCTGGCCAAGTCGCTGGCGAAGGGCGGGCGGATGGATCTGGCTACGCCGCTTCGCATGCGCCTGCTCACGGAGTTCACGCAGGGGCGATTCACCGAGGACACGTACGATCATGTTTCCCAGGCCACTCCGTCGCCGCTCGACGCGCTCTCGTTCGACGACGAGTTGCACATCGCCCAGCAACTCGGCCGGAACGATCGTTACGGCCGGGCATTCGATCTGCTCGCGAGAATCGCCACGCGTTTCCCGAAAGAATCGGCGAGATCGAGCGCGTATCGCGCGGTGCGCCTGCACGCGCTTTTCAACTCGCGCCGCTACACCGATCTGCTCGCCGAAACCGGCCGCGTCAAGCTCGCCGAGCCGTCGCTCATCCTCACCCGCGCCCGCGCTGCCTGGCGCGCCAATCAGCCGAAGGTCTTTCTGGCCGGGCTGAATCGGATCGAAAAGAAGTTCCCGTCGAGCGGCGAGGCCAATGAGGCCAGAATCCTGCGGGCGAAGTACTACGTCACGGATGACGTGAAATACGGCCTGGCCATCGCCAATCTCGAAAAAGCCACCGCGGCCGGCGCGGCCGGCACCGAGGGGGAGAACATCTGGACGCTCGGCTGGACCTATTTTCGAGCCGGCCGGTACGACGATGCCCTGAACGTCTTCGCCCGCTACGCAAAGCAGTTCCCCGACGGCGACTACCTGTCGAACTCCCTCTTCTGGGCCGCGAAGATCCACGAGCGCCGCGGCAATCTCCAGGCGCGCGATGCGGCACTGCACGAGCTCGAGGCTGACTATCCGTACAGCTATTTCAGCTATCGGGCGCGCGCGATCATCGGCGAGCCGATATTGGCGCCGAACGAGGTCGCCAACGGCAACGCCTTCCCCGATGTCGACTCACAACTGGCATCCGCGCACGAGCCGCGCCTCGACTCCGTCCGCGAGCTGGCCTGGCTCGGCCTCTATCGCGAAGCTACACGCGAGATGAAGTCCGTCGCCGCCGCCTACCCCGCCAACCTCGGCATGCAGTTCATGCTGGCCAATCTCTACGTGCAGGGGGGCGAGCCGTTCTCCGCGAATAATGTGTTGCAGCGGAAGTTCCACCAGTTCGTCCGCCACGGCGGCACCGGCGTGCCGCATCGTTTCTGGGAGATCCTCTTTCCGCTCAATTACTGGGACACCATCAAAACGGAAGCGGAGCAACGCCAGATCGATCCGTACCTCATCGCCTCGATCATCCGTCAGGAGAGCGGCTTCGAGCCATCGATCGTTTCGAACGCCGATGCCGTCGGTATCATGCAGATCATGCCTGCTGAAGCGGCGAGCATCGCCACGCGCGCGGGCCTTCCGCCGCCCACGCGCGAGCAGCTCTTCGATCCGAAGTTGAACATCGCCGTCGGCGTTGCCGAGTACGCGCAGAAGCTCGCCGCCGAGCACGGCAATACGACGCTCGCCATCGCCGCATATAACGCGGGTGAAGATGCCGTTGGCAAATGGATTGCTCAACAGCCGGTCGATGATGAGGACTTGTTTGTCGAATCGATTCCATACGCGGAAACCAGGCTCTATGTAAAGACCGTCAGCAGGAACCGATTCGAGTATCGGCGGATTTATGAGGCAACAACAAAGCCGTAGACCACTTCTTCAAACTCTCGCCCTCACACTTCTCCTCGCCGCGGTCGCCGACGCGGCTCCCTAGAAGAAACAGAAGCGCATCAATCAGCGTCCAACTGGCGCTTTTCAATGACCAGAACCGTCCCTGCCGTATCCCCCTCCGTCGTTGAGAATCGGCCGACAAGAGATGCCCCAGCCTCCGCGAGGATCCGATTCACAATTCTCTCGTCGTACGCGTTCACCTGCATCCACGACGGCCGGCGAATGTCGTGCGGCATGACACGGTGCACGAAGCGCGACGTGTGAAGCATGCGGGCGAGACGCTGAAGGCCGCCGCCGGACGGCTCCAACGTGAGCTGCAGCGCGGCAACCCCTCCGGGAGCGAGTAGACGCAGGAGAGTGCGCATGAGGCCGTAGCCCTCTGCCGGAGGGATGTGCTGAAACGTCAGGAGCGAACAGACGAAATCAAACTGAGCATCGGGCAACCCGGCCAGTTCGCCTGTCTCGATGAACGTTACGTTGTGCAGCCCGGCTTCATGTGCGTTCTGCCGGGCGTGTTCGAGGATCGTCGGCGCGATGTCGCAGGCGACCACGCGCGGCGCGCGGCGCGCCAGAGGGAGGGTGAGACGCCCGGCGCCGCATCCGAAATCGAGCGCGGTAGCCAGCAGAGGATCGCGGCCGAGAAGGGAGGCGATCGCGGCGAGCAACACGACGATGTCTTCTTCACCCGTTTTCAGGAAGTCAACGTCGCGCACCCCCTCATCGGTGAGCACGGGGAAGTACGGCTCACGCCGCGCGAGCTCTTCCCAGTCTGCGGCAGTGCGGTCTTTCACATTCTCAGGATACTCGGCGGCAAGGCTGATCCGCAGATGACGCAGATGGACACAGATTTGAGACAGTTATCTGCGTCCATCTGCGTCATCTGCGGATCAGTTTTCGCACACAACATGCAATCAACCGAACGAAAGGAAGGAATGAACATGCCCTCAACTGAACGCCTATCTCTCTTTCAATGGAAACTGCGCCGAGGCCATGCGCTTCTACGAAGGGAGAGACGACTTCGCATGATGTGTTACGGGGTTGCGTAGCACGCGCAACCCCGAGACCCGCTACGCCAGAACCGCCTGCTGAACAGCAGTCAACACACGCGCCATCGCCCGATCGATCGGCTCCATCGCGCTGTCGTCAAGCCGATCGTCGAGCGCTTCGTCGTGCATCGGATGGATGATCGAAGCTTCGAGCGATGGCTCGCTGATGCCGAGCTCCTGCAGACAGGCATCGAGACGTGCGCGCAGCGTCCATTCGTCGGCTCCGTTGCATCCGATGTGCAGCAGGTGGAAGAGCACCTTCTGCATCGGAGTCGACGCGACCTGCTCCGTTCCGCCGCGATACCAGGTCACGACGTCATTCAGTGGCACGGCCGCGCTCACTCCCGCGGCGAAGGGGGCGGCGTCGAAGGTGAGCTCGTTCACGCGGAGCTCGCCGCCGCTGACGGTGATTGCGGCACCGAACGAACCGGGAACGGCGATGTTGAACAGCAGAAAGGCGTCGTAGAAGAAGAGCTCGACGAAGGAAGGGACGTCGCGCGGCGCGAGGTGCCCGTTCTCGGCGATCACCGTTACATCGACGCGGACGATGTCGTCCTCGGATGCCAGCGGTCCCCAATCGGTCTTCACGCGAACGATGCCTCCGGGCGTGGTGTAAACCCGCTCCTGCAGCGACGTCGTCGCGCTGTTCCAAAGCTCTTTGGCGGCGCCCGCGTCCCGCGCATGCCGCGCAACCTCGGCGGTGAATCTGTGTTCATTCATGATCGTAGTCTCCGTCCTGAGAATCGCACCGTGCCTGGCTCTTCCTGGATTTCTCCGACTTGCTGCGTGTCCCGCCGAGGCCTGGCCTCGGCGTGCGTCTGCGAATCCCAACCATGCCTCTACGAATCGTGGAGGCGAGTATCTTGTCGGAGTTGAATTCGAGGGCAATCCTCGCTTTTGAACCCTGTCATCTTGACATGACACTGCTCAACCCGAGCGCTGACGCGGCCGGATGGGCGCGTCGACAATTCTTGTAATCGTCCCGAAGATTCTGAAATCGTCAGGCGCACCGAGATCGATGGTTGCATCATTGTGCTTATCGAGGTAACAACGCTTTCCTTCGCGGCGCCAGTAACCGATTATCCTGCCGAGGTGGCCGCGATCGACGGCGATCATCTCCCCGTTACGAGGCGTGCGGAGATGCATATCGATGAGGAGGCGGTCGCCGTCATGCAGCCGTTCAGCCATCGAATTCCCGCGAACTCGGATGACCTGAAACCGCTCACCTCGAATGCCCTGAATCGACGCGATGACGTCGGCATCATCCGGCTCGAACTGCGAGTCGGTGCCGACTTGACTGGCCGCAAGCGTGTGCACCTGCTTCCGGATCGTCACGTACGCTTCGAAATCCTCGAAGTCGCTCGTGTACGCAACACGCTCATCGTCGCGTCGCGCGAAGTTCGCGAGTGACCAGCGCGAAAAAAGAGTCAGAGTCTCGCGTTGGGGGGCCGTCAGAGGCTGATGCTCGATTGTCGGCAGAAATGCGCAGATCGGAACGTTCAGGTCCCTAGCCGCGTCGGCAACGGTAAAGAACGAAGGCTCTTTCGCAACTCGCTTCCCGCTCCTCTTGCCTCCTCGGAGCTCACGCCATTCGGGGAGAAGGTTCAGAAGATGCGACAGCGGCCCGCTTACCTTGAGGCGGGTCGTGTTGGCGATTTCGTGCTCCCGCATGAGGCGAAAAAACGCGCGCGCCAGTTCGAGGAGCTCCTTGCCGCGGTCGCGCCGTGTAGCCATCGCTTCGAAGTTACGCTCGCCTCAGAGCGCACAACCGGCGACGTCTTGGCAGACGGCGGCAAAGGTTACATGCCGATTGCAAACTGACAAGAACAGACACTTTTGAGTCAGTTTACAACAAAGAGAAAACGCTGCGGTCACCAATCAGTCCGCGCCGAACAACCGGCGCAACGACCGCTCGCCGCCAGCCGAGAAGACCACCGCGCGGCTGTCCAACTCCCTCCGTGCCCAACGCAGGGTGAAGATGCGATCGAGAATGGCCGCACCAAGCGCGCCGCCGAGGTGGTGACGGCGCTCGCTCCAGTCGAGGCAGGGGCGGCAGAGAGGGCGGCGCAGTTTCGCGAGCGAGGCGACATCGATTCCGAGGCGCGTGAAGAACGGCTCGGCGTCGAGGGAGACTTCGAAACCGTCGATCAGCCGGCGCTCGCGCAACTGATCCATCAGCCACACACCCCGCTCGCCGGCGAGATGGTCATAGCAGACGCGGGCAACGCGTAACGCCGGATCGGCAGGACCGGTACGCCGCCGCGGTCCGCGGCGCGCGGCGATCCCCATCAGCTCTTCCAGCATTTCCGCGATCTCAGCATCGTAAAGCCGGAAGTAGCGATGCCTCCCCTGCTTTTCGATCGCCAGAATCTGTCCTTCGGTGAGCCTGGCCAGGTGCGCGCTGGCCGTCGACGCGGCTACGCCCGCCTCGAGCGCCAGCTCGGTGGCCGTCAGCGCCGTGCCACTCATGACCGCGGTCAGCATCCGCGCCCGCGCCGGGTCGCCGATCAACGCCGCCAGCCCCGCCAGATCCGGCGCGCCGCCATTCGCAACGTCCCTCACGAGCGCACCGACGGACGATGATGAATGGGAACGCGGCAGGAGTTGGCGATGAAACAGGTCTCGTGCGCCCGCTCATGCAGTTTGGTGGCGCGCTCGACCTGCGCCTCCTCGGCGACCGTCACCACCGGATGTAGCACGACCTCCTCGAACCGCCCGCCTCCCTTGCCATCCTCTTTCATGATCCCCGTGGCGGCATCTTCGTACGTCAGGACGCTGATGCCGTACTTCGCACAGAGCGCGAGATACGACAGCATGTGGCAGGAGGAGATGGCGGCCAGGAAGAGATCCTCAGGATTGAACCTGTCCGCGTCGCCCCGAAAGGCGACATCCGCCGTCCCCTGCAACTCCGGCTTGCCGTCGATAAGAACGCGATACTGGCGGCCGTATCCGGCGTATGTAGCCGTCCCGTCGCCGCGGTTGCCATCCCAGATCAGGTGCGCGTTGTAGTGATGTTCGCCGTTGTTCATCGGTACATCCTACCGAGGATGGAGCGGGGATACTTCGATGGGGGGCGAAGCGAGATTAGGGACGACCACGCTGCTTTCCCGCGGCTCACTGACCTATTTTGAGGACAGGACGTGCCAGTAACGAGCAAAAGTTGCCTCGACATTGAAAACGGCTTCCACATTGAGGCTTGTGAGCCACCAATTCCGGAATTTGCGGCGACTTCCGTGAGTGTATTCATACACTCCGGGAGTGTATTCACAGACTCCGTGAGTGTATTCATACACTCCGGGAGTGTATTCACAGACTCCAGGAGTGTATTCATACACTCCGGGAGTGTATTCACAGACTCCGGGAGTGTATTCACACACTCTGGGAGTGTATTCACACACTCTGGGAGTGTATTCACACACTCCGGGAGTCCGTGAACCGTCGCCGGACACCGCGCTCGTGCGACCCTGCGAACTGCATCGCGTTGTCACCCGGGCCGGCTTCGCATCCGGGGTGTCAACTGAGTTTCTGTGACGCCGAGGGAGGCCAGCGTATTCACGTCGTTGCGAGAGATCTTTGGCATCGTCTCTTCTGCATTGCCGAACTACACGCTAACCCGGCCAAGCAAGCGCTGATGCGAGTCCCGGCAGGACCGCCGCCAGCTCATCCGCATGCGCTGAGGCCACATCCTCCAACTCCCGCGTCAGCACGGCATCGACCGAGGTCCCGTCGCGGCGCGCCAGCTCGCGAAGGACGTCGCGCTGATACCGAGGCACTCGTGCCCGCAGCTCGACGAGCCGGATCGCCTGCGGCATCACCGTCGCCGCATCCTCGCCGAGGGCGGCTTCGATCACGCTCTGGTCCCACTTCTCCATCGCCAGCGCGATCAGCTCCTCTTTGCTGAGCCGCATCCCGAGGGCGGTCGAAACCGCTACAATCGCCCCATCCTCAATGTCCGCTTTCAGCTCCTTCAGCGTCATCCCGAGCAGGTCCGCCGCCGTCATGAGCGCGACGTTCGGACGAGGAGTGAGGAAGATGTGGCGGATGTCGCGGACGGTGGGTGGGGGCATGTCGTGTCGTCTCCTTAGGATACCCAATAGAGTATTCGCAAATTATCAATTTGGCAAGCGGAATCTCATCGCATGGCGCTGAAGACCCAACCAGAAGGCGAAGTCTTCGGGCGCCGCCTCCGCGAGCTACGACTCGAACGCGACCTGACGCAAGACGCGCTCGCACAGACCGTCGCCACGAGCAAGCCGTTCATCAGTGACATGGAGCGCGGCGTGAAGGTGCCAAGCTTGACGATGATCCTCCGATTGGCCGAGGCTCTCGATTGCCGCGTGTACGACCTCGTCGAGGTTTTCGAGAAGAGCGGACGTGCACGAAAACGCCGCAATAGCTGACCCCGACTCAACCCCACTCCATAGTGCTACATGTGACATAATGCTCATCATCATGCGACGAGCCGGTGTACGCGAAGCACGTCAAAACCTGACCGCTCTGCTCGACGACGTGAAAAAGGGGCGGGAAGTCGTGATCACGGAGCACGGGCGTGCTGTGGCCCGACTCGCCCCTCTCGAGCTGCCTCAACGCTTTCCTGATCTGTCGCGGACACGCCGTTTGGTCAAACGTCGTAACGTCGCGCTCTCGCAAGCTGTGATCGAAGGCCGGAACGACCGACTGTGACCCCTCCGCAAGAGAGTTGGGTCGCTCCGCTCTATCTGGACGCCAGTGCTCTGGTCAAACTATTCGTCCAGGAGGCGGAAAGCGATTCGCTGAATCAGGCGCTCCTCGGTGCAAGCGGAGTGATCCTCTCGGATTTGGCGCTGACCGAAATGGCTTCGGCGCTCGGAAGGCGCACGCGAGAAGGCCTTCTCACGCGCCGACAAGCCAGCCACCTCCATCGTGAGGTGTTGAAGCTGACGGCGTCCTGCCGTCACGTGGAGCTTACGCCTGCCGTTCACCGGCGCGCCGAGCAATTGCCGTTGTCGCAATGAGTTGCGCATGCCAGACCAAGTGGAGCACGAGTTCATCAACACCGTAAATCGGCATGGATATGCTTTTCAGTTCGCTGTCCTACAGCGAACGAAGCAGCTCTTCGACGAAAGGGCGTCGCCATTTCGGTTCGAAGTATCCGAGTTCCCAGTCCAGATACGTGGCGCTCACACACGCATCGACTTCATTCTCAGGAAGCGCGAGGGCCAACTGCTTCTTGTCGCGGAATGCAAGCGCGCCAACCCAGCGCTGTCCAACTGGTGTTTCGTCCGCGCTCCGTTCGTCCGCGGAAATCGGACCGTCGAGCGTCCGATGCTTGATAGGCTTCGGCGCGACCGCGGAGAGATATTCTACGTTGAAAAAGTAACGGCGGCTCTCACTGAACTGTCGTACCACCTAGCCTTCGAAGTGAAGTCCCAGGCAAAGGGAGATTCCGGCGGTGCGCGTGCAACGATCGAGGACGCGGCCACGCAAGTATGTCGGGGCGTGAACGGGCTGATCGAGTTCTATCTTCGTGATGTTTCGCTGCTTAAGGACATCAACGAGATTTGGTTTTTGCCGGTCGTGTTCACTACGGCTAAGCTGCTGGTAAGCGAAGCCAATCTGGCGGAAACCGATATCTCGTCCGGGGAAATAGCCTTTCCCGAAGCAAAGCTGTCAGAAGCGGACTGGCTGCTGTATCAGTACCACCTTTCGCCTGGGATTAAGCATGAAACGTGCTATCGCCCGACAACGGCTGATCTCGGTGAAGCCCTTGATCGAGAGTTCGTCAGAACCATCGCGATTGTTTCGCCAATCGGTATCAAACCATTCCTGGCATGGGCGTCAACGCTTTGGGCCGGCTAATTTAGTTCGGCTCATGCGGACGATAATAGCTAATGAAACCAAAGGTCACCAGGACAACCAACGAGCTACCGTTTTCAAACCTCGAACCGGGCCGATTCGAGGACCTCTGCCTCGCGCTGCTCTACTCCGTGCGACCATGGAGCGAGATTCGTCATTACGGCAGGTTGGGCGGTGATCTTGGTGTCGATATCGCCGCGTGGGAGGTTCTCGAGAACGGAGTCAAACGCACGTGGTCGGTTCAGTGTCGTCGCTACGCGAAGGCTGCGAAAGCGGAGCTGACAGGCGCAGTCGACGATGCAATTACCAGAAGTGAACGGCCGCCTGATGTCTTGCTGGTCGTCGTACCATGCCACGTCAGCCGAACAGCGCAGGACGCTTACGACCGATATGCTCAACGGAAGGGGGTTAGTCAGCCAATGCTGTGGACCCGATCCGTCCTCGAAGCCAAGCTACACGCTGAGCGTCGGGACCTTCTGTTCTCGTACTTCGACCATCCCATGGCAGCTGAGTCGCGCGCGCGTGAGATCACCCTCACGAGGAACATCGCGATCAAACGACGAGTCCTCGCTGAGCTAGTTCAGGCCAACGTGAAGTACAACGAAATAACCGAGACACCGTGGGCGTGCTTCCGCCACGCTCACGCGCTGATTCGCTCCGTAGATGACTCATCGTACCCGCGGGTATGCGACAGTCCTGGTATCAGCTCTTGGTTCAAGGTTGACTATTTCGATCTGTATCACAACGGCATTGCGTTTATCCTTGCCGTTCAGGACGCTGCCCTGACGTCCCGCGAGGCGGGGTTTCAGTGGGCGCTACTGCCATCTCGGGTCGATGACCCACCTGAGTATCTGGAGCGCGTAAACGTTTATCACCTTGGTCGAGTGCCGTATCGAAACATCGTCGAGATTGATACATTTGGCGACGGGTACAATTCTGGCCCACACATCTACTGCCAGTTCGCGGACGGCGGCGAACCGTTTGAGGATCACGAATACGTACTCGCCAGTGGGTTCCCCTACCCGCTCGACGGCGAACGTCGCGTGCCATATGAGCGACTAATCGCAAAACACAACGCAGGCTAAGTTTCCGGAGCACCCGACGCTCGGCCATTCTCACTGGCTCTGGGCTGAAACGGCTCGCCGCTCGCTCGCGAGAGGCCGCGCGTGGGTGATGGGAGGCCGTTGGCAGATGCTAGAGCTAGATGGGACGAAGCAGATCCGGAAGCTCAAGCCGAACGCCATAATCGCACACCGCTTCGCCGTGTAAGGAAACAATGACAGCATCACACTTGAACTGAGCGCGATTAGGCGACCCGCAGCGTCTGCGAAAAATTATCGCATCCGCGCGGCTCAGATGGCCTACGGTGAGACCACTGATATCAACTCGCACGGCATTGCGGTCGTGCGGATTGTTGTTTTCCAGCGTCAGGATCGCCGTCGTTGCGAACTGTCGCATCGTTGCTTCTGCTTGGCCACAAAGTTCCCGTAGGTTGCTTTCGTAGTGCGACTCGCCGACTACTTTTGTGGCGTAGCTGCGGTTGTGTGGGAATGGCATACGTCTTCTAGCTGGCCTCGCTCAAGGACAAAGCTTACACTTTTCGCGCGACCGGGTACCCGAAGCAACTCGCATAATTCGACGTTTTCGCGGAGGATCAGCATGCGTCTCACGCAAAGCGAGCGAGCAACGCCCGCCCCGCCTCTTCGAGAAAGGCGGTGAGGAAATCCTCGGGCCTGACCTTCGCCGACACTCGGTCGTCGACCCGTTAAACTGTCGCCTAAACTCTCACCACTGGAGGCCCCGATGAAACTCGATACCGAGAGAATCGATCGCGCCGTACTCGCTCTTTTGTACCTCGGCCTTCATGATGGAGAGCGGACGTGGAAGGGATTCGACTGGGATGCGATGAACCGGCTTCACGAGAAGGGATACATCTCAGATCCTGTTGGGAAGGCGAAGTCGGTGGTCTTCACGGAAGAGGGACTAGCCGAATCAGAGCGACTTCTCGAAGAGCTGTTTGGAGTCACCTCGGGGTGACGATTCACAGCCCGCCGCCCTGCCCGGGTTGCAGGTTGGGGGTCCTTCGACCGTCCTCCGCCGTGCAATCGCTCCGCGATTACGCGGCTCCGGCGGCTCAGGATGACAGAGGGGGGGTGAGAAGCGGTGTCTACTCAGAGTAGCGAAATGCGGTTGAGATCTCCTCGGAATGGAAACTTTCCGGTGGTTTAGGTGAGGTTTGTGCGCGCTTGATTGCTTCCGAGGGATCCTCAGTTCATGTGGCGACAACAACAGTATTACGTCTACATGGTCAGCAACCAGGGGCATAACGTCGTGTACATCGGCGTCACGAATTCGCTGGAGCGGCGGATGTGGGAGCGCAAGACTAAAGCGATTCCGGGATTCACGAAACAGTACAACTGCGATCAACTGGTGTATTTCGAGATTTGCGAGCACATTGATCAGGCGATCGCGCGGGAGAAGCAGTTGAAGGGTTGGATTCGGGCGAAGAAGGACGCGTTGATTGCGAAGATGAATCCGGAGTTGCGGGATCTGTCGGCGGAGTGGGATTCGCTGCCGAAGCCGCTTTAACCTCCTCACTGTCATCCTGAGCCGCCGGAGCCGCGTAGCCGCGCAGCGGCGGAGCAGGCGGAGGACGGTCGAAGGACCCCCATCCTGCAACCCGGGAGGGGCGGTGGCCAACCACCGGTCCTCAGGGTCGTGACCATTGACGCCAACCCTCCCCCGCGCTACATACTACTCCCGATGCCGCCCACACCACCCTTTCCAACACGCGCTAAAGGACAGGAGTGGCTCGGCGGCCGCTACACGCTTTCGATCGAGATTCATGACGGAAAACGGGTCTTTCATCCGGATTGCATCCTCTGGCTCGAATTGCCTGACCGCGTGGTCGTAGGATCGACGCTCATCGACCCGCGTGAGCCGGTCATGCTCGCGGAGATGCTCAACAACGCAATGCTGCGGCCGGCCATCGGACAGCCGCGGCGGCCCGCGCGGATCCGGGTGGCGAGCGAAGAATGGGCCAGCGAGCTGCGGGAAACGGCCGGCGACATTCCGATCGTCGTCGGGCCGGTACCGGAGCTCGATGCCGCGTTTGAGGAGCTCCGCGCGATGGTCGAGAGAAGCGCGAATCCGACCTACCTCGACGGAGGCGCCACCTCGCCGGACGTGATTGCCGAATTCTTCGCGGCGGCGAGTCTTCTCTTTCACGCCGCACCGTGGAATCTCATCCAGGACCAGCAGATCATCAGAGTCGACATCCCCGCCTTCGGCATCGAGGACGCATGCCTGTCCGTCATCGGCGCCGTCCGCGAAAGCCTCGGGCTGCTGCTGTTCCGGTCAATCGACGATTTCATGGCTTTTGCCCCGCGCCAGGTGCGGAAGCGCGAACCCGGCCATCCGATCGTCCTGCGCTCATTCTCATTCGACCCCAGGAAAGCTATACCGAAATCGCTGATCCGCGAGATCCGGAAACATCGCTGGCCGATCGCCGGCGCCGCCGCCTATCCGATGTTGCTCTGTTTCGACGCGGAGATGGAGCAGATCCAGGCAACCGAGCGTGACTTCCGGATCATGACCGCCTGCACGCATGCATTCCTGTCATTTTTCGAACGGCATGGCGGCATCTTCGATATCGATGAGCCGGAGCAAACCCTCGAAGTGTTCACGACCGATGATGGGGTGACGGTAACGCTCACCGCTCCCCATCCCGAATTGGATATCGAATAACCGCAATCAGAGACGTCGTGGCCGCGGCATTTCAACCTCAATCAGTTCACAGGGCCGTACTCTCGCGACCGCAGCTCGAATCTCATCGATCGCTCGAACAATCACGCGGAATCGCAGACTGACCGTCCGGATGACCACGATTCCTATATCGAACCGCGCCACGTTCTGCTGATCCTTGAGATGGCTGTCGGCACTCAGGAACACGTCAAAGTTCGTCTGCGCTCGGCTGAGGAGCGCGCCATTCTTGAAGCTTCCCCAGCCCTCCTCCTGAACCGTTCGGACGACGCAGTCGGTCAACTCGCGGCGGAGTTTCCGAGGAAGATTCTCATCGAGCAGAACGCGTCTCACGTGATCCGCGCCAGCAGCACCCGCCCCGCCTCCTCGATGAAGGCAATCGCCTGCTCGCGGGAGACGCTTGGAAAGTCGTCGAGGAACTCCTCGATGGTCTCGCCACCTTCGAGGTAGTCGAGCAGCGCCTGCGCGGGCACGCGCGTCCCTACGAAAACGGGAGTGCCGCTGACGATTTCAGGGTCGGAATGCACGATTTGATTCGGGTCCATAGTTCACCTTCAGATGGCAGGGACGCCGGGCCAAGGCAGGTCTTCCTCCGCCGACGCCGCCGCGAATGCGATGACCGCCCTCAGGTCCTCGCTGGTCATGGCGGGAAAACTTCTGAGGATCTCGCCGTCGCTGCAGCCCACGGCGAGGCTGGCCAGAATCGTCCGCAACAGCACGCGCGTGCCGCGGATAACCTGCGCACCGCCACAGATCTGCGGGTTTCGAATGATGTGGTCGTGGTAGTTCACGGAAGTTTGTTGATCGTTACGCCAACTATCGCATGATGAGTTTGCGTTTGCACCAACTCGAAGAGCAATCATCGCAAACTAAGGAACTTATCCGCGTCATGATACCGCGTCAGCGGCATGCGAGCGGAGCATCTAGGCCTTCGGGTCACGCAGGCGATCAACGCGAGCGGAAAAACACGCGCGCAGATCATTGCCGAATCAGGCATCGATAAGTCGTCGCTGAGCCGGATCGAGAAGGGTCACATCGTCAATCTCGGCCGGGACCGCATGACACGCCTGGCAAAGGCGCTCGGAACCACAGTCGGCTACCTTCACGGCGATCCCATGGTGCTCTCGCCCGAGGATCGCGATGAGCTGCTCCGTCACCAGCGCTGGATCTACGACAAGCTGCGGACGATCGACGCTCGCGATGAACCGAACGCAGTTCTCATCGCTTCGACTTCAGAGGCCACAGACGAAGCCCAGGACATGATCGCTGATGGCGGCGTAGCGACGCTAGATGTTCCTAATGCGTTCAAGCGCGGCAACGTCGAACACGTTCTCCGCGCGATCGGGCAGTCGATGATCGGCGCCGCAATCGCAGACAACGACATCCTCTACGCAACCGGGGCTCCGAAAAAGCTGCCCCTCGGCAAGATCATCGTTTGCCGCATCGGCCATGCCCTGTACGTGAAGCGTCTAGTGACCGAACACGGCCGTGTTCTGCTCATCAGTGCGAATCCTGAATACCTGCCGATCGAGATCGGCGGCGACCTCGATGACTTCGAAGTGATCGGCGTCGTGATCGGGCGAGCGGGTGCCGTTCTGTAGGACAAACCGACCGCGCGCAGAACCATTGACGCCAACCCTCCCGCACGTTACAAACAGCCTTCATGCCCTCGTTTCCGTTCTTTCGCGAACGCCCGCAGAAACACGAGTGGATCGGAGGCTGCTACACGTTTCTGGTCGAAATTCAGGAGGGCAAGGAGGTTTTTCGGCCGGACTGCGTCATCTGGCTCGAGACGCCTGACCTCACGATCGTTGGGTCGACGATCATCGGCCCGCGTGAACCGGCAACATTCGCGGAGTCGCTCAACGAGCCGATGCAACTGCCGATGGAGGTCTACGTCATCTGCGGATTCGTGCCCTGCCCGCGCATAGAATCCGCGGCATGATCGAGCGAAACGACAAGCTCTTGGCGGCGATCCGCGCGGATCTCGCGCGGACGAAGGCGTTCCGAGCCATCGGCAAGCGGATCGCGGAGGGGCCGGTCGACGTCACCGGGGCGGCGGTCGAGGCGCGGGCGCTGGTGCTGGCGACGCTGCAGGAGACGAGCGGGCGCCGCATCGCCATCATCGTGCCGGGCGATGCGGCCATCGATGACTTCGAGGCTTCGCTGCGGCTCTTTCACCGGGAGCCGCGGTGCGTGTCGGCGTATCCGTCGCCGTCGCTGTCGCCGTATCAGGATCTGTCGCCGTCTCTGGGCGTGGTGCGGAACGAGATACGGGCGCTGGGGATGCTGATCGACAAGGCTGTGGAGGTGCTGCTGGTGCCGGCGCGGGCGTTGTTCTCACGGCTGCCGCGGCCGGAGGAGTTTGCGTCGCGCATCGTGCGGCTGGCCGAGGGGAGTGAGCTGGACATGCGGGTCCTGCTGGAGCGGCTGGTGGAGAACGGCTTCGTGCGGACAGACCTGGTCGGCGAGGCGGGTGAGTTCGCCTTTCGCGGGGGGATCCTCGATCTCTTTCCACCGAACACGCCGCGGCCGGTGCGGGTGGAGCTGTTCGGCGACACCATCGACTCGCTGCGTTTCTTCGAGGTGGAGACACAGCGGTCGGAGGACGAGAGCGGGCCGGTGAACATCCTGCCGATGACCCACTTCCCGGTGACCAAAGCGGTCCGGACGGCGCTGGCGCGGCGGCTGTCGCTCGACTTCATGGATCCGCTGTTCAAGCGCGACGTCGCCGACAGGATCGACCGGCTGAACGAGAACGGCACCTTTCCGGGGATCGAGCACTACGTGCCGGTGGCATCGGAGACGGTGTCGTTTCTCGAGTACCTCGATCCGGCCGAATGGATGTTCGCGCTCATCGAGCCGGACCAGATCACGACGAACGTGGCCAAGTTCGAGTCACTGCTACGGAATGAGTACGACGCGGCGGCGGAAAAGGGGCGGGCGGTGTATCCGCCGGAGAAGCTGACGACGGAAGGTTCCGAGGTGCTGCGGTTCCTTCGTGAGGCACGGCTGGCGTTTTCTGAGGTTCATGTCGGGAAGCCTGCACGCGCGGGCGAGACGCCCGCGGTCCCAGGTGGAGAGTTTCGGTTGCGGGGGCCGCAGGTGGACCGGTACACGAACCGGCTGCCGGAGTTCACGACGGATGTGAAGCGGGGGCATGGAGAGGGGCGGCGGCAAATCTTCTTTGCGGCGACGAAGGGGGGGAGGGAGAAGGTCGAGCGGCTGCTGAAAGAGTTCGATGTGCCGTTCGTGGCGGAGAGCGACGCGCTGCAGGCGGAGATCGTCATCGCCTCTGGCGCGCTGCCGCGCGGGTTCGACTTCGAGGAGCTGAACCTCACCGCCTACTCCGAGTGGGACCTCTTCGAGCCGCCGACGTCGACGCGCGTAGGCGGGAAAAAGCGCGCATCCGACGCCTTCGTCACCGATCTGCGCGACCTCAAGGTCGGCGACTACATCGTCCACGTCGATCACGGCGTGGGGCGGTTCCATGGACTGCAGCGCATCCCCTTCGGGCCGACCGAGCGCGAGGTGATGGAGATCGAATACTCCGGCGGCGGGAAGCTGCTGATGCCGATGGAGAACCTCAATCTCATCCAGAAGTTCTCCGGCGGCGCGGACACGCAGCCGAAGCTCGACCGCCTCGGCGGCACTGCCTGGGCGCGCACGAAGGCCTCGGTCAAGAAGGCGATGCGCGACATGGCGGACGAGCTGCTGAAGCTCTACGCCACACGGCAGATGGTGCAGGGGCATGCCTTCTCGAAGGATTCGCCGTGGCAGTTCGAGTTCGAGGATGCCTTCGAATTCGAGGAAACCGAGGATCAGGAATCGGCCATCGACGACGTCAAATCGGACATGGAATCGCGCAAGCCGATGGACCGGCTGTTGTGCGGCGACGTCGGATACGGGAAGACCGAGGTGGCCATGCGGGCGGCGTTCAAATCGGTGATGGATGGGAAGCAGGTGGTCGTACTCGCACCGACCACGGTGCTCGCCTACCAGCACTACCGCACCTTCCTGCGGCGCTTCGCCTCGTTCCCCGTCACCATCGAGCTGCTGACGCGCTACTACTCGGCCAAGGAGCAGAAAGCGATTCTGGCCAAGCTGGAGAGCGGCGAGATCGACGTCATCATCGGCACCCACCGCGTTCTCTCTAAAGACATCAAACTCAAGGACGTCGGGCTGCTGGTCATCGACGAGGAGCAGCGTTTCGGCGTCGGGCAGAAGGAGAAGCTCAAGCAGCTCAAGAAAGCGATCGACGTGCTGTCGATGTCGGCCACGCCGATCCCGCGCACGCTGCACATGTCGCTGGTCGGCATCCGCGACATCTCCGTGATCGAGACGCCGCCGAAGGACCGGCTGGCCATTCAGACCGCGGTGGTGCCGTTCACCGACGACTTCATCCGCGAGGCCATCGAGTTCGAGACCGGCCGCGGCGGACAGACCTTCTTCGTCCACAACCGCGTCGAGTCGATCTACGCGATGAAAGAGTATCTGGAGAAGCTGGTGCCCGGCCTGAAGGTGATCGTCGGACACGGGCAGATGGAGGAGCGCGAGCTGGAGCGGGCCATGCTGGCCTTCATCCAG
>JADGNY010000004.1 GCA_017883235.1 Thermoanaerobaculia bacterium
CGCAACGGCGGTTGCCTGAAGGCCAGCTTGTTATTCACAATCAATAACTATTGCACGCCTCATTACAAACGGCGAGGTCTTCGCTTCTTTTAGGTCTAGTTCCGAGGCCGAGCTATTTAGTTCCGGGGCGGACCTTTGCATCTCGGAAGCCGACCTTTCGATATCCGAGGCCGAACTATGGAGGTTGCGGAAGGTCTTGATGAGCTGGGCGACGTCGGTGTGGTGCAGGCCGGTCGTCGGTTCATCGAAGAGGAAGAGGCGGCCGCTGTCGCTCTTGGTCGATTCGGAGAGGAATGAGGCCAGTTTGATGCGCTGCGCTCTGGCGCCTGAGAGGGTGCGGTCGATTGGCGGTGGATCATCTGGAGCACCATTTGGGGCAGATTTGACAGGGAGACGGTTCACGCGGAGCCGCCGAGAGAACGGTTCTTCGTCCGCGGCTCCGCGTGAAGTCGAATTAGTCCAAACCCAGTTCGGCATGATCCAGGAGTTGCGCGAAGTTCCGCACTGTGAGAATGCGCACTGTCGGTTTGTCCACGTAGTACACGATGCGGTAAGACTTCCGATAGACGATCTCGCGGTACTCCGGCAGCCCGATCTCCGGAACCATCCGTCCTGATTGCGGAAAGGCTTCAAGGAGTTCGACAGCTTCGAAGACACCCTCCAGCCACGATCGCGCCGCCTCGGGTTTGTCTCTCGCGATGTACTTCGCCGCTTCGTAAGCGCGCTCGATTGCGAGCGGCGACCAGACGATTCTCAACCAGCGAGCCTCTTCCGAAGTTCTGCTTTCGCGCCGCGGTTCGAGACGCCGTGGCCTTCGTCGATCTGCTTCATCGACGTGCGCACGTCGCTCAGCAGTTCAAGTTCTTCGATCAGCTCCTGATAGACGGCTACGTCCAGCAAGACCACGGCAGATTCGCCACGCTGCGTAAGCACCAGCGGACGGCCGCTGGTCTTCACTTGCTCGATCATGCCCGCGGCGTTGGCTCGAAAATCGGAGACCGGCTTGATGTCGGTAGCTATTCTGAGATGACGTTTCATCGTACCTCCTGACGTACGTCGTATTGTACGTCATGCCGTAGCAGGTACGCGAGCTAAATACCTTCCCGTGATGCTCCGTTCATTCGCCGCGATCTCTTCCGGCGTCCCCACACCAATCAGCTCGCCCCCTCCATCCCCGCCCTCGGGGCCGAGGTCGATGACGTGATCGGCGGCTTCGATGAGCTGGATGTTGTGCTCGATGACCAGGACCGAGTTGCCGCGGTCGATGAGGTTGCGGAAGGTCTTGATGAGCTGGGCGACGTCTGTATGGTGCAGGCCTGTCGTCGGCTCACCGAAGAGAAAGAGCCGTCCGCCGTCGCTCCTGGTCGACTCGGAGAGGAACGAGACCAGTTGGTCAGCAACTATGATGTCCGTGATTACATTCACGAGACTGGCGATCCTCAAAGAGGCAAAGGATGTGGCGAATGCAACGACCACCTGATTTTCGCGCGAGCCACGAAGGCTTCTTTTCGCCGTATCGCTACGGCGATCGGAAGTGGGAGGACTACCTTCTTGACACCCAGACATTCATCTACGACGCGGGTCGTGAGCAAGTGGAGGCCGTTGAACGCGTCGGACGGCAGGCGATGGAGCAACGCGACAGACAGATGGTGTTGCTGCAGGACTTCATTGCGGATGCCGAGGGTGCGTGGGATCGCGTTAGCAGCCAGTTGGACGCCCTGACTGATGAACTGGTCACAGGTTTTTCTGCGCTCAGCTATCAGCTCAGATACCACGGAGAACTTCTCCAGCAGATCGTGGACAGGATGGGCCACATCGCCAAAAACATCGCCAATCCCCTTGCCACGCAAGCAAATGAGCTGCTGCGTAGCGGGCAGCACCTGATGCAGCGTGGCCTGTACGGAGAGGCCTATAACGATTTCATCGCTGCCGAAAGCAAGCGGTCAGTCGATCCGATGTTGCACCTTTGTCTCACGCAACTGCACTACAAAGTACGGGACGAGGGTGTTCCGTTTGACTTGGCCGCCGCAGAGCGGCATGCGAACCTCGCCATTCGATATGCGACGAGCCTCCGCGACGACCTGAAGGAAGACGGCTCGGCAGTTGTTGATCTCGTCTACCGCACTGCCGCGCACTTGGCGCTTGTTAAGGGCGGCGATCTGAGCAAGTCGGAGGGCCCCAAAGCCGGCGCGGTCGAACTGCATCGCGCAGACGGGTTTCTACGCCAGATCGATAAGCCGTCGCCAAGTTCGCAATTCCTGCACGCGCAGGTATTGGCTCTTCTGGAACAGCCGAACGAATCGCTCGCCAAAATAAGGGTTCTGGCGGACTTCACACGGAGCTGGATTCCCCGAGCCTTACTTGAGCCCAACCTGGAGACCATTGCCGATCGAGTGCGGGCACTGGGTGCGGACTTAAGAACCACCCCGGGAGTGCATTCCAGGAATGTCTACGGAGTGATCAGCGCCTGCCGCGAGATCATCGCGCTTTGTACGGCGATAACTGCCTCGAACGTTCCCAACACCGCGTTCACCGAGGCGCTGGCGTTCGTCTTTCAGAACAGCAACGTGGAGGAACTCAGCTCAGCGGCTGCCGAACTGAGCGTTCGGTCCGGCGAGATCGAACGCGATTTCGAGGCGGGAGCAATCGACGCCGTATCTGCAGCGAGCACGCTCCAAGGCGTGCTCGACTCGGCCAAGAAGAGAACTCTTGCACTTCTAACGACCGCCGTCGATGAGCTCGATGCAGAGCGAAAGCAAGCGACGAAGATGGCGGAGCTTCACGCAGGGCGTGCCAAGAGCATGCTGGCGGATGAGCATCGACGCATCGACATCGGTATCATCTGGTTCTCCTTGTTCCTTGGCGGCGCCGTAGGGTGTCTTGTTGGGTCGTTGTTGTCCAGGGCGGGTATTCTGAATGGCTATGTCGAGTTTCGTGGGGCGTCGATCTTGGGCGCGGCTGTCGGCGCGACAGTCCTTATGATCCTAGCCCTGGCTTTGCACGCGCGTATTACCCACCGAATACATCGGCACAATCGAACGGCCATCCCTGCGCAGGAAGATTCGGCGATGCGGGCGCGTGAGCAAGCCAGCCTAATTACACGAAGAGTCGATGATCTGAAGCGGATACGTGATGCTCTGGGTAGCGTTAGGTCAAGTTAGTCGTGCAAGTTCAAGGAGTGAACCGATGCCGCAACTCCGCTTTCGCATCCCCATTGGATACGACTTGGCCGGATTCGATTTGCTTAACGGCGACCTGCACGTCCAGGAGCAGTGTTGACTTAGCTAAATACCTTCCCGTGATGCTCCGTTCATTCGCCGCGATCTCTTCCGGCGTCCCCACCCCGATCAGCTCTCCTCCGCCGTCGCCGCCTTCGGGGCCGAGGTCGATGACGTGGCCGGCGGCTTCGATGAGCTGGATGTTGTGCTCGATGACCAGGACCGAGTTGCCGCGGTCGATGAGGTTGCGGAAGGTCTTGATGAGCTGGGCGACGTCGGTGTGATGCAGGCCGGTCGTAGGTTCGTCGAAGAGAAAGAGCCGGCCGCCGTCGCTCCTGGTCGATTCGGAGAGGAACGAAGCCAGTTTGAGACGCTGCGCTTCGCCGCCGGAGAGGGAGGCGGTCGACTGGCCGAGGCGGAGATAGCCGAGGCCAACCGAGCGGAGGGAGGAGAGCTTCTTCGAGAGCGCCCGCTTGTCTACGAAAAACTTCATGGCCTCGTCGACGGTCATCTTCAGGATGTCGTTCACGTTTTTGCTCTTGTACGTGACCTTCATGACCTGCTCGTTGAAGCGCTTGCCGCCGCATTTGTCGCAGATGACTTCGACGTCGGCCAGGAACTGCATGTCGATAGTCACCGTTCCGGCGCCTTCGCAGATATCGCAACGGCCGCCGACGGTGTTGAACGAGAACATGCCGGGCGTGACGCCATTCAGCTTCGCCGCCGTCGTCTCGGAGAGGATCTTGCGCACCTCGTCCCACGCCTTCACGTACGTGGCCGGATTCGAGCGCGTCGACCGGCCGATCGGCGACTGATCGATGAACTGCATGTCGTAGATCTTGTCGGTGCCCTCGAGCGTCGAGGCGCCGACGTCGAGTCCCGTCGCCCCGCGGACGTCGCGCTGGTAGCGGTTGTAGAGGCAGTTGCGGATCAGCGTCGACTTGCCGGATCCGGAGACGCCGGTGACGGCCACGAACTGTCCGAGGGGGATCGTTACATCGATGTTCTTGAGGTTGTGCTCTTTCGCTCCGCGGATGGTGATGGCACCGAAGCTGTCGCTGAGCGACGAAGGATGTTCGACGACGGTTGCCGGAGTTTCAGACCCGCGAGGCGGCCCGACATACAACACCGATCCTCCGTACTCCCCTGCGCCCGGCCCAAGCTCGATGGTCTGATCGGCGCCGGCGATGATGGTCGGATCGTGCTCGACGACGATGACGGTGTTCCCGGCATTGCGCAGGCGCTTGAGGACGGCCAGAAGCCGCTCGCTGTCGCGCGCGTGCAGGCCGACGGTCGGCTCGTCGATGACGTACATCGTCTCGGTCAGCGAGCTGCCGAGGGCCGCGGCAAGGTTGATCCGCTGCGACTCGCCGCCGGAGAGGGTGCGCGTCTGGCGGTCGAGCGTCAGGTAGGAGAGGCCGACTTCATCGAGATAGGTCAGCCGGTTGACGATCTCGCGCCGGAGATGGCCCGACAGCGCCTCCTCCGACTTCGAGAACGGAAGGAACTCCCAGAAGCGCCGCGCGTCGCGCACGTTCATGGCGAAGAGATCGCCGATGGTCAGCCCACGGAAGGTGACGTACGAAGCCGACGCTTTCAGCCGCGAGCCGTGACACTGCGGGCACGGCTCGTAGCTGCGGTACTTGGCCAGCTTCACGCGGACGTGAATCTTGTACTTCTTCGTCTCCAGCCATTCGAAGAAGCCTTTGATGCCGTACCACTTGCTTCGCCCGTTGTAGAGCAGCTCCCACTGCTCGGCGCTGAGGTCTTTGACCGGAACGTCGAGCGGCAGCCGGTACTTGGCCGCGGCCTTCCGGAGGTCGTCGTAGCAGTCTTCGTATCCCGCGGAGTTCCACGGCGCGATCGGCATCTCATCGAGCCGCAAGGCGCGGTTCGGGATGACCTTCTCCATGTCGATGCCGATGATCCGCCCGTAACCCTGGCACGTCGTACAGGCGCCGAGCGGCGAGTTGAAGGAGAAGAGATGCGGCGTCGGCTCGACGAACTCATTGCCGCATTTGTTGCAGGAGAAGCGCGAAGTAAAGCGGTGACTGATCCAATTTCCGTCACCGCCGTCCTCGAGGATGTTCACATTCCCCTTCGAGACCTCAAACGCCTGTTCGATGGCCTCGGTGATCTGCCCGCTGCGCTCCGGATCGACGCGCACTCGATTGATGACGAGCTCCAGCGACGTGAAATCGCTGGTATCGGTCTCGTTGAGATCGCGCACCTCGCCGCCGATCCAGGCCCGGTAGTAGCCGGCCTTGACGAGCTGCGTCAGCACTTCGCCGCGGTTTTCCTTCTCGAAGAAAATCGGAGCGAGAACGACCACCCGCTTTCCCTCCAGCGACTCGGCGATGGCCTTCGTGATCGATTCCGGCGTCTCGCGGCGCACGGTGACCTGGCAATCGGGGCAGATCGTCTCCCCCGCGTAGGTCATGAACAGCCGGATGTGGTCTGCCAGCTCTGTCGCGGTCGCGACCGTGGACCGCGCGTTCTTGACCGTGTTCCGCTGCTCGATGGCGATGGCCGGCAGTATCCCGGTGATCTCGTCGATATCCGGCCGGTCGATGCGCTCGAGGAACTGCCGCACATACGTCGACATCGATTCGACGAACCGCCGCTGCCCCTCGGCATAGAGGGTGTTGAACGCCAGCGACGACTTTCCGGAACCAGACGGACCCGTCAGTACCGTGAGCTGGCGCTGCGGGATATCGACCGAAACGTTCTTGAGATTGTGCGTCCGCGCCCCGCGAATGGAGATCGTGCGTGAGGGCATGTCGAGGTGAGAACGTGTGATGGGTGGGTGGTGTTCCGGGTTTGGTTACTCGGTTGCTCGTTGCAAAGTGAATCTGGTGTCGTCAGCAACCCAGCAACCTTCATATCCTGACGTTGTGTCTCTGGTAGAAGTTGTAGTCCCCCAGCCTGGCCCGTAACTTCTGCACGACATCCTCGGGTAGCCAGGCATCGCCCGCGGTCACGTTGGTCTCGACCTGGTGGATGTTTTTCGCGCCGGGGATGGCCGTGGCGACGGCGTCGTTGGCCAGAACGAAGCGGAGGGCGCCTTCAATAAGGGTACGGGCCGTGCCGCCGATGATCGACTTCACTTCGTCGACGCGGCCGAGCGCTTCCTGCAGGCGGCGCGGAGTGAGGAAGTTCTGGCGGATGTCGTCGGCCGGGAACGTGGTGTCGATCCGGAACTTGCCGGTGAGGAGGCCGGAGGCGAGCGGGACACGGGCGATGATGCCGTAGCCCTTTTCCTTCGCCATCGGAAAGAGCTCCTCCGCCGGCGCCTGGTTGAGGATGTTGTAGAGCACCTGCAGCGTGTTGCCCCATCCTTGCCGCACCACTTCGAGCCCCTCCTCGGGGTTGGAGACTGAGACACCCCAGAAGCGGATCTTGCCGTTGTCCTGCAGCCGCTCCATGGCGTCCTGAATCTCTTCGCGGCGCAGGTCGTCGATGGTCGGGTTGTGAATCTGGTAGAGGTCGATGTAATCGCTGCGAAGGCGCTTCAGAGAGCCGTCGACGGCGACGAAGATGTGCTGTTTGGAGAAATCCTTTTTCAGCTCGCCGTTCGAGTTGCGGACGACGCCGACCTTCGTGGCGATGACGACGTCCTCGCGTTTGCGCGAAAGGACGATGCCGAGGAGCGACTCGCTGCGGCCGAAGCCATAACTGTCGGCCGTGTCGAAGAAGGTAACACCGAGATCGCGGGCGCGCCGGATCGCGTCAAGCGATTCCTCATCGGTCGTCCGTCCCCATCCGAGTGGAGTACCCGAGGCCTCGGATGGACCGCCGATGGCCCAGCCGCCGAAGCCGATGGCGCTGACTTTGATACCGGTCTTCCCGAGCTCGCGGTACTCCATCGCCCCCGATTCTAAGTCACTGCTCCGGTTGGAGTGTGACGTTGATGACATGCGGGTCTTTGGCCGATCAACAACAGCGCGACGGAACGCATATCGTTTTCCCGTTACAGGCGGACCTGTCTTACCTCAACGATGGCCTGGAAAAAGCGCAGTGCGTTCATGGTATCGGCATCCAGCACGGAGTCGATGGTAACAATCGCCAACGCTCTGCCGCCGCTGGCCTCGCGCGCCAGGTTGTATTCGGCGATATTGATCTCGCGTTCGCCGAGGATCGTGCCGACCTTGCCGACCACGCCGGGAACGTCCCTGTTGATGATGTAGAGCAGCGTCCCCTCCGGCTTGAACTCCACGCGGAAGTTGTTGACCGAAACGATGCGCTGGTTCTTCTCGCTGAACAAGGTCGCGGAAACGCAGGTCTCGTCCGTCGCCGACGAGGCGCGGAACGTGACCAGATTCGTGTAATCGAGCGGCATCGGATGCGTCGTCGCGGCGATGGCGATGCCGCGCTGCTGCGCGACCTGCTCGGCGTTGACGAAGTTGACCGACTCCGCAAGGTGCGTCGTCAGCATCCCTTTCAGCGCTGCCACGGAGATGATCTTCCTCAGACGCTCGTCGATGCCCCATAGCTCCACCGCGGCGCGCGTGATGGGACCGCTGATGATCTGGGAGGCAAAGAGGCCGAGCTTTTCCGCCATGTTGATGAGCGGCGCGGCGTCGGCGTCGGCCAGGCCTTCGAACGGCAGGTTGACCGCGGAGACGAAGATCGAGCCGCGCAGCGCGTCGATCACCATCTCCGACGTCTGCACGGCCACGCGGTCCTGGGCCTCGATCGTGTTCGCGCCGATATGCGGCGAGAGGATGATGTTCTTCGCCGTGAGGAGCGGATTGCCCTTCGGCGGCTCTGCGACATAGACGTCGATCGCGGCGCCGGCGATCTTGCCGCTGTTCAGCGCATCAGCCAGCGACTGTTCGTCGTAGATCCCGCCACGGGCGATGTTGAGGACGACTACCCCGGCTTTCATTCTGGACATTTCGGCCGCGCCGATCATGCCGCGCGTTTCATCCGTCAGCGGGGTGTGGACAGTGACGACGTCCGCGCGTGCCAGGAGATCGTCGAGCGAGACGCGCTCGGCGCCGACTTTCTCGAAGACGCTCGGCGCGATGTACGGGTCGTACGCGATCACGCGCATACCGAAGGCGCGCGCGCGGATCGTGATCCTCGTGCCGATGCGCCCCAGGCCGATGATTCCGAGCGTCTTGCCATCGAGCTCCGTTCCGAGGAACTTGGAACGGTTCCACTCGCCGCGCTTCACGCTCGCATGCGCCTCGGGGATGTTGCGGCAGAGCGCCAGGAGCATTGCCATGGTGTGCTCGGTGGCCGACATGATGTTGGCCGTCGGCGCGTTGATGACCAGGATGCCGCGCGCCGTGCAGGCGTCGACGTCGACGTTGTCCAGCCCTACTCCGGCGCGGCCGATGATGCGCAGTCTCGTCCCCGCATTCACCAACTCATGGGTGACCGCCGTTCCGCTGCGCGTAATGAGCGCGTCAGATTCGCAGACCGCTTTCAGAAGCTCGGCACCCTTGAGGCCGGGCCGGTAGTCGACATCCATATCGCTCGCCGCGCGGAGAATGGCCAGTCCGGAATCGGCGAGCGTGTCGGTGACGAGAATCTTCATGCGCTCGCGACCTCTTCCAACGCGTCGAGCATGGCGTTGAGATCGTCGAGCTGAATGTCTCCCATGTGCCCGATGCGGAGCGTGGTCGCTTTCCACTTCCCATATCCGCCGCCAAGTGTGAAGCCGCGCTTCTTCATCTCGGCGCGGAGCTCATCGGGCGCGCGATTGGGAACGAGCGCGGAGACGGTGGCCGACGCATAGTCCGGATCGGCCGCAAGCTCCGCGTAGGCTGCCGTGCGGCGAATCGTCGTGTCGCGCATGGCCTTATGGCGCTGGTAACGCGCATCGAGCGTCTCGATCTTGATGATGTCGTCGAGCTGCCTGGCCAACGCGTAGAAATGCGGGATCGACGGTGTGCTCGGGACGTTTCCCTCGTCCGCGTGCTTCTTGTAATTGAGAAAGTCGAGGTAGGTCCCGCGGTATGGCCGTTTCCTGCACTGCTCGAGCGCGCGGGCGGAGACGGCGAAGACGGTGATACCGGGCGGGAGGGCCATCCCCTTCTGCACGCTGGCGAGGCAGACGTCGAGTCCCCATTCATCGAACTGCACCGGGATTCCGCCGAGCGATGAGACCGCGTCGACGAGAACGAGCGTGTTGGGCGACTCCTCATGCACGACGCGCGCGAGTGTGGCGACGTCGTTCGTAACGCCCGTCGAGGTCTCGTTATGAGTAAGCGTTACCGCGTCGTAGTGAGTGCGCCGCGACGTCAGATGGTCGGCCAGCCTTTCGGGATCGACGGCATTTCCCCAGCCGGCGTTCAATTGATCGACCTCGAGGCCGAGGGTCTGGCCGATGGCCAGCCAACGCTCGGCAAATGCGCCGCAGGTCGTTACCAGCACGCGCCGCGGCACGCAGTTCGTGAGCGCCGCCTCGAGGATGCCCGTGCCGCTGCATGCGGCGACGAAGGTGTCCTGCGTCGTGCCGAAGAGCGGCTTGAGATTCGTGACGACGCGCACGAAGAGCTCGCCGAACTCCGCCGACCGATGGGCGATCATCGGCCGGGTCATCTCCTGCAGGATTTCAGGTCGAACCCACGTCGGGCCGGGGACGAAGAATTTGGCGGTAGTCATAAGAGATGGCTCAGCACGTCAGGCAGACTGGTGATGTAGACGTCGGCATTCTCCTTCACACGCGGGCGGACGACAACGCCGCCGAAGCCAATGAAGAGGTCGACGGCCGGCTTGGCCTCGAGATCGCTCACGCCATCGCCGACAAACGCCGCCTTCCCATGCGAACGGGCACGGATGTCGCGCACCACAAGCTCCTTCCCGCCGGGCCTGGTGAGAAAGGAACGGCGATCGAAGTCTTCGTAGCCGCCGACCGCATCAAACATCAGCGCGACGGCATGCACGTTCCGGCGCGGGATGTTCAGTTCGTCCGCAAGCGGAAGAACGGCCTGTTGGACACCGGCGGTAACGAGATGGACGACTACGCCGCCCTTCTGGAGTGCCGCAATCGTCGCCTTCGCGCCGTCGACGAGCGAGCGGAGGTAGGTGAACGCAAGCTGCTCAACCTGTTCACGTCCCGGCCGGATCATCTCCAGACGCCTTGCGTATACCTGATCGAGCGGGATCTCTCCATTCATCGAGGCGCAGGTGAGCCTGGCGACCTCGGGATCGCCGCCGGCAAGGACGTCGATCCCCTCGATGGTGACGAGGGTGGAGTCGACGTCGAAGAAGGCGAAGCGGTAGGTCACTCTGTGCTCCTGGTGACCACCTTCACCAGATCCCCGAACCTCTCCAGATAATGATCCGGCTTCGCAGCCCGCAGCGCCTCGGCTGTTGACGATCCTGTTGCGACGACCGCTACGTCGATCCCGCTGTTGCGCGCGGCGTGGACGTCGATCGGCATGTCGCCGACGAAGAGGGCCTCGGAGGCGGCGCAGGAAGTCGCCTCCAGCGTGTGAAGGACGTGTCGTGCCTCCGGCTTGCGTGCCCCGGCCAGATCGGGGCCGACGATCGCGCAAAAGTAGGGCGCCAGTTCCAGGAACGTGAGGATCTTTTTCGAGAACGACGTCGGCTTGTTCGTGCAGACGGCCATCAACACTCCGAAGCCGTGGAGCGTGGCCAGCGTCGTCTCGACGTCGGCCAGAATCGTCGACTCTTCGCAGCAGATCTCGTCGTAACGCGATTCGAAGGCATCCTTCACGCTACGCGGCACCTCATCGGTGCCGAACGCACGGCGGAGGAGGGTGTCGAGACCATCGCCGACGAAGTCCCGGATGCGCGCGGCGGTCAATTCTCTCAGGCCATGCTCGCGCCGCGCAAAGTTGACCGCCTCCGCCAGCGCCGTGTACGAATCGACGAGCGTTCCGTCGAGATCGAAAAGGACTGCTCGGTAACGAAGCGGTGGCAAGACCATGCGCGAGGGCTGATTCTATCGCCGTGCCCGCACCGGACGTGGAGAATGGCGGGATGAAACGTGCGCTGGCTGCGCTGCTCTTTCTCCCCCTCCCACTATTCGCCGCCGAAGGCAAGATCGTCATCGCCCTCGAAGCGCTCGGCGATTCACAGCAGGGAGGCGTCGTTACGCGCGTGACCTATCGCTTCACGGTTCCGACCGATGCGCCTTCCGGGGTGCCTCTCGTCATCACCGGATCGATCTCGCAGAACGGCGAGGTCGTGAAGCGCTTCCGCTACCCCCTGCTGGAAACCACCACCAGTCCGCTGGCATCCGTCCAGGCCCTGCCGCCGGGCGAAGTGGAGATCGAGGCGCGGCTCATGGTGCCGCTCGAAGAGCAGACGCCGGTGATCCTGGCCAAAGCGACGCAGAAGTTCACGATCGCTAAAACAGGCAAGGTCTATGTCGCTCGCGAAGGCGACAACGCCGACGCCATCCTCGCCGAGGGAGTCGTGCCTGAGGGAAGCGGCACCGTGAGAATCATCGCCCCGAGGCGCGACGTCGCTCCGAACCTCTTCATCGTCGAAGTCGACGTGCAACTTCCCGTCACCCGCGTCGAGTTCTGGGTGGAAGGCAAGAAGATCCTGGCCCGCAACGCGCCCCCCTACCGCGCGGAGCTCGACCTCGGCGCACTGCCAAAGCGGGTCGAAGTGCGCGCTGTCGGTTACGACGCCCAGGGACATTACATCGACGCGGACTCATTCGTCGTCAACGAGCACGAGACCCCGCTCGAGGTGAAGATCATCCGAACCGTCACTCCTGACGACGTATCGCACTTCAAACTGAGCGTGCAGAATCCGAAAGCGACGACGATCAAGTCGGCGGTGTTTTTCGCCGGACAGAAGAAGCTTTACGAGTGGGCCGCGCCGCCGTACGCGCTGGACATTCCCAACTCGAGACTGCGGGAGGTCGAGTTTGTCCGAGCCTCCGTGACCGACGAAACGAATTACGAGGCCAGCGACCTCCTCTTTCTCAACGGCCAGCGCTTCTCCGAGGAGATCGAGGTGAACCTCGTCGAACTTCCTGTGATGGTCACGGACGCTTCCGGCGTGCCGGTGACCGATCTCAAGGAAGCGGACTTCAGCGTTCTCGAGAACGGTAAGCCGCAGAAGATCACGTCGTTCAACTACGCCTCGAACCTGCCCATCTCGGCCGGCGTGCTGATCGATCATTCGGGAAGCATGAAGCCCCGGATGGAGCAGGCGAAGTCGGCGGCGTTGGAGTTTTTCAAACAGATCATGAAGGGGGGAGACCGCGCCTTCGTGACCGGTTTTGCCTTCGACGCGACCTCCGGCTCGCCGTTCGTGACAGACGTGTCGTCGCTCGAATCGCAGGTGCGGGCCATCCCGGAGGCGAGCGGCGGCACGGCGCTCTACGACGCCATCGTCACCGGCCTCTATCGCTTCCGCACGCTGCAGGGGCGCAAGGCGCTGATCATCCTCACGGACGGCGAAGATACGACGTCACGGACGACGTACGAGGAGATGCTGAACTACGCCCGCTCGGCGCGCGTGCCGCTCTACTTCATCGGCGTCGGCCTCGGATTGTTCGACGCCGGCGGCACGTCGAAGATGAAAGCGCTGGCCGCGGAGACCGGCGGCATCGCCTACTTCATCCACGACATCAAGCAGATCGGGGGAACCTACGCCCAGCTCGAGAAGGATCTTCGCTCGCAGTACCTGATCGCCTACAACACCCAGTCGACGACGAAAGACCGCACCTACCGAAAGGTCGAAGTGAAGGCGAGCCGCCCTGGAACGACGGTGCGGACGATCCGTGGGTTCATCCCGTAATGCGCCGCACGGCTGCGATCCTCCTGGTTCTCGCGGTGGCCTGTACGCCACCCCGACCGCACAATCGTTATGGCCTGGCCGTCGACGTCGATCTCCATGGCGCGCCGGTGACATTGCTCCACTTCTGGGCGGCGTGGTGCGGACCATGCCGCGAAGAGTTGCCCCGGTTCGTCGCTTTCGCCGCCGAGCACCACATGCGTGTGGTGGCCGTCTCCATGGATCGCGACTACCCGTCCGCGGAGCGTTTTCTTCGCGAGCATGACATCGACATGGAAACGCTGATCGACGACCGTGGCCGCTTCGCCGCGAAGAATCACGTGCGGGTCATCCCGACCACGATCGCCTACGACGCGGAAGGAAAGATGATCGATCGCTTCGATCAATCGGTGGATTGGAGCGATCCGGCGGTTGTCAGGAGAGTTCTGCGGTAGGCCGCACAGACAAGAGTGTCTGTGCCACATTGGACTCTTCTTTGTTTGCAACAAGCCCGAACAGTCGATGCAACAGAAGCAGCGGCCGATGTGGCACAGACACTCTTGTCTGTGCTCATGGGTACATCCTCTTGTACGTCGATGCCAGCATCACCACATGCTTCACGTACGTGCGCGTTTCGCGGTAAGGGATAGCCTCGATGAACTCGTCCATCGGTTTGCCGGGTGCCGCGCGGCGCCATTGCAGGACGCGGCCCTGGCCGGCGTTGTAGGCCGCGATGGCCAGTTCGTTGCTGCCGTTGAAGAGGTTCACGAGCATTTTGTAATGGGCCGTGCCGAGGCGGATGTTCGTCTCCGGATCGTCGAGGCGCGGCGCGATGTGGAAGTTTGCCGCCAGCTCGCGCCCCGTGGCAGGCATGAGCTGCATCAGCCCCGTCGCGCCGACGGCTGATTTGGCTTTGGCGTTGTAGTAACTCTCCTGGTGGATCAGCCCCATGATCGTGTATGGATCGACGCCACTCTTGCTCGCGTACTTGCGGATCCAGTCGTCGTACTTCAGCGGGTAATACATCTTCAGGAAGTAGGGTGGAACGGAATCCTGCTCCACCGTGGCCAGCGCAGGGAAGGCGCTGCGAAGCGCCTTGAGCATGGGGATCGTGTTGCCGGAGGCGTGATAGAGGTCGGCCAGCAGAGCATCGGCGAACGGCTGATTCCTGCGGCCGCGGTTCTTGTCGATCTCCTGCTGCGCGTCGCGAAAGTCGGATAAGGCCGTCAATTCGTATCCGAGGCGCAGCTCCTTCGGCATGTTCTGTTCAGCGATGTCGCGCCAGTCGGGACGATTGGCCGTCAGCGGATTGTCATTCGAAGCCTGCCGTTTTGCGCCGCGCTTAACCGCCTCGGTGGCGTAGATGTCGTCGTACCGGGCGGAAGCCAGCTCGTGATACATCGCCGCCGCTTCGGCCTTTCTGCCGAGCCTCTCGCCGCAGCGTGCGTACCAGTACATCGCCTGACGTTTTGTGTTCGGACTGCGGTATGAGTTGCGGACGAAGGCGAGCAGATCACGCGCGCCGTTCAGGTCGCCGCGCGCGTACGCCGCCCAGGCCTTGTCCCAGAAGTGCTGGAGACCCGCTTCCTGCGACGGATCGAGCTTCGCCAGTTGGACGATGAGCTGTTGTTCGTACCCATCCTGATTCCTGGCCTCAGCGAGACCGACTAGCGTGTTGAGTACACCGATCCGCACCTCATCGGCGAGCGGAAGGGGCAGGAGGTCCTTCAACCGTTCCGCGGAGAGATGATCGTATTCGTCCTTCTTCGCTTTCTTCGCCAGGTCGATCAGCTGGACGTTCTTTTTGACGTTCGTGAATTTCTTCTTCGCACCCTTTGCCTTGACCTGTTGTTTCACGACGATCGTTTTCGTGACCATCGGATTGATCGACGACGAAAGCGCGCGGTAGTTCTGCGATGCCGTGAAGATCGCCGGGATGGCGATGCGGTACGCACCGGAGGCGAGCGGCTCCAGGACCTTGTTCGATTCCTCGAAGCGATGAAGTTGATTCAGCGCCAGTCCGCGATTGAGATCCAGGGGTAAGCGCAGGTCAACCGGAACGCCGCTCGCATCGAGCGCGGTCAGTTCATCGAGCGCGTTCTGCGGATCGCCGTCTCGAAGAAAGGAGACAGCACGCGTGAGCCGCTCGGCGTCGGATAGTTTGACCGGCGCATCCTTCGCCACGCCGGTGATGGCGCGAACGAGTGCGATGGCGTGCGGTGCCTGGGCGGCACGCGGATTCCTGATGGCGATGTTGCGCGCATCGTTGAGAACGGACGCGATGTCGCCACGAGCGAAGGAGGAGTCGATGGCGCTCCAGCGCGCGCTTGCCGCGATCGCGGAGTTGTCCGCCTGTACCGCGACGTCATCGAAGACCTGCGCGGCGTGGCGCCAATCGGCGATCGAGGCATAGAGTCCGCCGAGGTTCAGGCCGGTGTCGGTTTGGACGACGAACGCGGGATGACGCCGCCAGAGCTGCGCCAGCGTCGCACGTGCGCGTCCGCGCTGGCCGGCGAGCTGGCACGCGTTGGCGAGGTAGTAGAGACGGTACTGGTCAACCGCCCGCTTGCCGAAGGTGAAGGACGAGAACTGCGTTACCGCGCCGGCGCCGTCACCGCGGCGGAGAGCCTCGAGCCCCGCGTCGAAGGCAGGCCGCAACTTCTGCAGATCGGGCGGCGCTTCCGGCATGGCCGGTACGACGAACTCCCGGTTTAGCCAGCGATGCGACCGCGTCAAAAGCACGGTTACGGCTGCCATCACCGGAACCAATACGGCCGCAACCACGACAACCCAACGACGACGAGCCCTCATCCGGCTGCGTCCGGTGCGAAAAGTGGGCCGTGATGCTGCGCTGCGCGCGTTATCTGCGCCTGCGGCGCGTTGTCTGCCGGCCGACGCCGGCGTTGTCGGTTGGTTTGGGATGCCGTTCGCAGTGAACAGTTGGGAGGGACTCTAACTACAACCCCATGCGGAGTTAGAATGAGTTCTGAATGTCGCACGAAGGAACAATTACGATCGAACCTGGAAAGCGCGGCGGGCAGCCGTGCATCCGAGGGATGCGTATCACGGTTTACGACGTGCTGTCGTACTTGGCCGCAGGAATGACGGAAGAGGAGATCCTGAAGGACTTTCCGTATCTGACGCGCGACGACATCCTGGCCTGTCTCAGCTATGCAGCCGAGCGCGAGCACAGAATGTTGGTCACGAGCGAATGAAACTCCTGTTCGACCAGAATGTCTCACCGTCGCTGGTCGGTCATCTGAGCGATGTCTTTCCCGGCTCGGCGCACGTATTCGGGCTCAATCTAAGCAAAGCGTCCGACGTTACGATCTGGTTGTACGCGCGAGATAACGATTTTCTTCTCGTTTCGAAGGACGCTGATTTTGTCGAGTTGACCATGCTTCGAGGCTTTCCGCCGAAGGTGCTCTGGCTGCGAATCGGAAACTGCGTCACGCACGATATCGAGCTGCTGATTCGCGCAAACTATGCCGCAATCGAGGACCTGTCCAACGATCCAGAGCGCGGCGTACTCGCGTTGTTCAGAAAGGGACCGAGTAACTGAAGCCCAATCAGCGCCCGGCTTAGGTTTATGGCTCCACGATTCTTTTCAACGCGCGAAGCGCAGACAACGCGCGCGCAGCGCGCAGTTCTACAGCCCCAACGCGCCGGCGTCGCCGTCAGCAAGGATCCTTACCAGCTCGTCGTAGAAGTAATTCGACGACTTCCTTACATCCTCGGCGATCCGCTCGTCGTACATCTGGCGGCTGCGATCGATGTCTTCCTTGAGGCGCTCGTAAAGATCCTTGTTCTTGCGCCCGGCGTCGACCTTCGGCTCGTTGTACAGTTTGATCTCGGACACCAGCAGGCGGGCGAAACGGCGGGCTTCGTCGTGTCTTTTCGCATCGTCGCCTACAGGCCCGGGTCCGGTGGTACCGCCGCGTGTGATGTTCGGTGGCGGGATGTACTGCGTGCTGGGCCGCTCGTCCCGTTCGCGAACCGCAGGTGGAGGTGGTGGCGGCGGAACAGGTCGCGGAGGCTCCAATGCGGGAATCGCCGTCGTCATGAACGATGCGGTAGCCTGCCTTCCGGATGACGGCGCCCCGAAATCGGTATCCGGCATTGAGAAAGCCGGTTTGGCGGCGGCCGGCGTAATCATCTCGCGCAACTGGCCCGCTGATACCGCGACCGTTTCGTCCTGCGATTTGTCGACGACCGGAGCCGGTGGGACGGGCCGTTGAGACGGAGGTGCCTGCGTGGCAGGACGCGGCGGCGGAGCGGGCGCCGGTGGTGCCGCCATAGTCAGCTCCGGATCGTTGAGACTCGGCGACGGCGTCTTTTTCCGAATCGACAGCGTGTCGATGAGCAGCCCGGTCGTGAAGACGAGCAGCTCGATCGAGGCGGGGTCGAGCTTCGACGCATCGAGCTCTGTAGCATCGACGTAGACCGCCGCGGCGACCTTGTCCTTGATCACCATCGGCACGAGGATCGCCCGGGCCGACGCGGAGACGCCAAGCCGCGTGGAGAGGTTTGCGCCATCCCAGATCACGACTTGTTCTTTGCGGAGGACGCGATCGAGCTCAGGAATCAGCCCGGGAGCAGCGTTGAAGCGCTTTACCATCTCATCGTTTCCGCCGGCAGCGGTGAAACCGACGCCCTTCCAGCCGCTGAATGTCTCGCCGCGCAGGATCAGCATGGCCGCACGCGAACCGAAGTCCAGGCACTGCTCCAGGAGGGCGTTGAGGATGTCCACCTGCGACTTGCCATGCTCGACGGTCTGCACCGCTTTCTTCACGCGCGAGGCACCGGAGCCCTCCGGAGCGCTGACCGCTGGGGGCGGCAGCGCGGCGGTGATACTCTCCTCCAGCTCACCGATCGACTTCTGAATGTGGGGCAAGAAGGAGACGGCGTTGACGTCGGCCTGAACGCTCTGGAGCGCCGCCTTGAGCTGCGAGTCGACGACCTCGCGGACGTCTTCGATGGAGGAGCGAATCTCGCCCACCAACTTCTCCATCGCATCGCGGACGTGCGCTTCAATCGAGCCCGCGACTTCGTCGCCCCTCACGGCCATAAGTCCTCCCAATCCTGTAGGTTGTAAAAACCCGCAGATGGCGGCGGATTATAGCGCAGAGAACGTGTGCTACTTTGACAGCTGATGCGCCGCTTCCTCATCCTGATCGTGCTCGCCGCGGTGTCGTGCAGCGGCGGCAGCCGCGATGCCGCTGACAACCAGTCGGAATGGCTTCATGTCCTTCGCCACAAACAGGCGGCGTCGGCGCCGAACGCCCCCCCTCAGGCGAAACAGGTCTACGCCGATACGCTCGGAGCATTCGTTCTGCGCCATCCGACGCACAGCCGGGCCCGCGAGGTCTACCAGCACATCCAGATCGACTTCGCCCGCGAGCTTGCCTCTCTCGGCCGTTATCAGGATGCCGTTCGAATCTATCGCGCCGTGCTCGTGCACGATCCGGGAAATGTTGCAGCGCTCCGGGGATTGAGCAACGCCGTCGATCACCTGGCCGTATCGCACGAGAAGCTGATGGCTCTGGAGAAGGGGATGTCCCAACGCGACGTCGCCAACCTCCTCGGCAAGCCGATCCCGGGCTGGCAGGTTCGCAACGAACGTCCGGACACGACGATCGAGTCGTGGTACTACCGCCGGACCGACGGCGGCGTGGCCGGCGTCTATTTCCGCGACGGCGTGCTCTTCGCGGCCGAAGAGAACTCGCAAGCGAAGTTGGCGCCGTTGATGAAGCAGTAGATTAGATGAAACAGTAGATTAGCAGATCAGTAGATTCGTGCCGGATGTCAGCAACACCGAGACCGTTCTAATCCACGAATCGACGAATCCACCGCCTTTCGGAATCGCGCTGTCAGCCTCTTCGTTCAAGCTCCCGCATGCCTATCTACGAATACCAGTGCACGAAGTGCAATGACCGGACGGAGGTCATTCAGAAATTTACCGATCCTCCATACGCGGCGTGCCCGAAGTGTGGCGGCGAGGTGAGAAAGTTGGCCTCCGCCCCCGCCATCCAGTTCAAGGGGTCGGGGTTCTACAAGACCGATTACGCCAGCGCGTCGTCAAAGGCCGACGCGAAATCGGAGGGCAAAAGCGAGTCCTCGGGAGACAGCAAGCCGTCCGAAACGAAGAGCGAGACGAAGACGGAATCGAAGGCTGAAACCAAGAGCGAAACAAAAGCCGAAACGAAATCCGAAGCAAAGTCATCACCGAAAACGGAGTCGAAGAGCTCCGACTAGGAGTGTGCGCGGCAGAACGATGGAGCGAAGACGGTGGCCGAGCCTTGGGCAACCAGCGCAGCCGGCCGTGCCGGCCTAGGCAACGTCAGACGATATGGGAAAAGCCCGGGAACTGAAGAAGCGAGCTGACTCGATGCTCGAGGAGGTTTTCCGGTCTCTGTTCGAAGAGATCGACACGGAGAAGATCCGCCGCGATGTGGCCGCGCTCAAAGGGAGCGAGCCCGACTTCCATTCCCGTGACCATGCCCGTCTGCTCGTGCGCCGCACCGCTCTCCGTTGCGCAGCCGCCGGAGCACTCTCCGGACTCCCCGGCGGAATGATTGCCATCGGGGCGTTGGGAGCGGAGCTGGCCTTTCTCGTTTTTCAGCAGTTCCGTCTGATCCTCGGCATCGCCACGGTATACGGACACGAGCCTTCGCAGCGGGTGCGTTTCGCGGAAGCGATGTCGTGTCTTGCCTACGCCTCGGGAGTCGGCATCGGGAAGCAGGGCCTCGCCACGATGCTCGAATCGGCGACGATCGAGGGCGGTGTCATCGCCGAGAAACTCGGCGCGAACTTTTTCCGCGAGCGGCTGGCCAAGGCCATTCCGTTTGTCGGAATCGTGTCCGGCGGCGCGCTCAACTATGTTTCCGTCCGGGCGGTCGGCCGCGCCGCGATCAAGTTTTACGAGTCACAGATCGACACCGTCATCGCCGATGAGATCTGGGCCGAAGGTGATCGGGAGCACGCATGACTTAGCCGGCTTCGGCCGGGTCCGCGACACTGGAATGTGTTGCGGAACATCACCGTTTGAGCGCGGTAACTGAGCATGAGCAAGTACGCCATGGATTCGACGATGGAAGTCCGCTCGCCGTTTTTCGAGCGGCGGCGCCTCCGCCGTATCCGGATGATCGTCGAGCTCACGCTCAATCTCGTCGGAAGTGACATGACCGTGTCGCACCGTGAAGCACGATGCCTCGTCCGCTGTGCGCGCAAAGCGATCCTCGAGCTTCATCCCGAGTTCGAGCAGCGCTACGAGCGTATCGTCCGGCCGTACTTTGAGCGCGTTCTGGCCAGCCGCTGGCCGCATGAACAAGCGCTCGACGACGATTGCTGCGACGTCGTGAACTAGGAGTCTGCGCGGCAGAACGATCGAGCGGAGATGGTGGCCGAGCCTTGGGCAACCAGCGCCGCCGGCCGTGCCGGCCTAGTTCCCAGCCGCTCCCTTTTCCAACTCCCGCACAACGCTGATGTCGCCGAACTGTGCCCTGGCGCGGGCGATCTCCGTGCGCGCCGCGTCGCGGATCTGAACGCTCGTGTATCCGACCGACGGATCGTCAGGAACGAGAAAGCGGAACTCGATCGGAGCGAGTTGAGCGGGCGGAAACGCGTCCCGCCGTGCGAAAACCATCGCCGCCTCGTCAAAAGCGATAAGCGCCCACTGCTTCCGGCGGTAGCGAACGAGAGAGGCCGGCAAGGCCCGCCGTTGCCCACTGGCTACGTCGATGACTTCGATTCTCTTTTGATATTCGTCGACCGCCAGCGCGGCACCGTACTTCGCGATGAGCGCGTGCCAAGCGCGGCTGTCGCGGTGAGCTGCACCATCCTCCGCGATGTATTCGGAAAAAAGCTCGTTGCGGCCGTCGGTCAGCGCTCGCCGCGCGGGATAGAACGTCCATTCCAGCAATCCGCCGAACTGATCAGCGTTGTAGATGTTCCCGTCGAGTCGATAGGACCGCAGCGCCGCAACTGCGCGCGTCGGAAACCGCTCGTCGTCGATGCCGACGCGGTGGATGTCGTGCTGGAAGACCCAGACCAGCGGCAACAATGCGCATGCGGCGAGCGCGATTGACCCGCGCCTGGGCATTTTGCCGAGCGGCGGCAGGAGCAGCGGCAGCGCCGCGAAATAGAGGCCCTGGTTGCGCACATAGCGGTAGGCGATCGCCGACAGGATCGCGAACACCGCGAAGCGCCAGGCGTTGGTACGTTTGCCGGGTGCGATGAGAAACAGCAGCAACACGGCGCCCATCGTCACGTACAGCAGCGGGAAAATCGCGAACGGTGACGGCAGCCATTCGGCATTGATGAAACCGCCGCTTCGGAGGTCCGACGTCAGCCGCAGCGGCGCCACGATGGCGTTCCAGCCGAACGGATTGACGAGTAGCGCCCCGGCGCTGGCAACGGCCACAGTCCAACGTCGCACGTCGATCAGCATCGTGATCAATGCCAGCACCGGCGCGAGAAGCGCCGACGGATGGACGTTGATCCAGACGATCGTCACACACACATAGGCAATCGTCAGCGGTGTCAGCCGCAGGCGCGACCCGAGGAGGCCGAGAGCGATGACGATGAGAAGCGCTGCCGCCGCGGCAGGGCGGACACCGAGACGATCGGACGCGCCGGCAAAGGCAATCGCGGCGATGAGCAGCGCAACGCCGGTCTCCTGTTCGCGCGACGCGAAAGCGAATCCAACCGTAAAGATCGCCGCCGCCAGGAGAGCGCTGGCGATCGAGATGCCGCCGTCCCCGCCGAGCCCATGCAGGGCGTAGAGCACGATCTCGTACAGCCACTCACCGTTGATCCACGGCACATGCGCGCTCGCGACCGCCAGTGGATCGAAAACCGGGAGGGCATGATGCTCGACGATCCAGCGGCCCGTGGCGAGATGCCAGAAGTAGTCGTAGCTGCGGATGGGTGCGACGGCAGCGATGGCGACAAGCACGAACAACCCCGCCGACGCAACGCGTTTCGTCATTGGACGCAGTCTATCCCGTTGGTAAGCACGGACAGGAGTGCCCGTGCTGCGTCACGTCAGGACGAGCTGGAAGGTGTCGCCGGCGGCGGTGGCACAGCGGTAGGTGCCGGTGGCGCTGGCGGCGCAAGCGGGGCAGGCGGCGTAGCCGTGTCGATCTTGATATCCCCGTTTACCGTCGTGATGCGCAACTCGTAGCGGCCGCCATTCACCTCGCCGGAAACGCGGCGGCTGCCCGGGTGCGAATGAATATTCAGTGGAAACGCTGCCTCGATGTCGCCGTTAACCTGCGAGAAATCGCCGGTGAACGAAGCAGTCAGCGGCAGCACCGCGGTAACGCCTCCGTTGACCGTCTTCAGCGTCGCGCCCTGGAACGACTTGGCGAAGCGGGCCTCGATGCGGCCGTTCACCGTGTGCGCTTCCACTTCGCTCGACCCGGGCGTATCGATGTTCACCCTGCCGTTCACGGTCACGGCCTTCATCTCGCCGTCGACGCCATGGGTGGCGATGCGGCCATTGACTGTACGGAGATCGAGCGCTACGGACGCCGGCACGCGAAGGTCATAGTCGACGCGCGTCTCATTCCCGAAGCTGAAGAAACGGAAATGACGCTCGCTTTTCCGGCCGATCACCAGCGTGTCGCCCGAGAGCTCGGTGGTGAAGTAGCCAAGGTTCTCTTGATCATTCCTGGGAGCGCGGCGGCTGCGGACGGAAGCGTCCATCGAGATCTCGCTCTCCGAGCCGGCCTCGACGTTGATCGCGCCGTCGATCTCCCGCACCTCGATGTGATGAATCGCCCCGGCAGGCCAGTGCCTCTCGATGTGGGCCGTCCGGCGCTCCATCACGGCACCGCAGCCCGCGACGAGAAGCATCGCGGAGAGTGAATAGAAGATGCGATTCCGGCTGTTCATAGGAGACCTTGCAGCAGGAAGGTACGAGAACGGGAGAAAAGAGTTTCGGGTACCCAGTTTATCCTGAGGCTCTGAGCGCAGCGAGGACGCCGAAGGATCTGGCGCATGCCGCGCGGACAGGCCGCAGATCCTTCGTCGCTCTGCTCCTCAGGATAAGGTGAACGCATGACCACGGACGGATCTCAAACGACGTTATTGCGCATCGCCGCCTTCCTGGTCGACGCCCTCTCCATCTCGCTGCTCCTGGTGCTTCCCGCCGCCCTCGTGAGCTATACCCTGGCCTGGATCGGCGGCGAGATCAAAGCGATCCAGATCGTCTGGTACGTAGCGCTCAGCATCGTCATGGTGGGGATGCTCCTCCGCGACGGCTGGCGCGGCCGTTCCCTCGGCAAGCAGATCCTGGGCCTGCGCCTGATCACCCCGAACGAGCGTCCCTGCGGCTACCTGCGGAGCGTGGCCCGCAATGCCGGGCTGCTCGTGCCAGGGGTGAACTTTATCGAAGTCATCCTCGTCGTCGCCGGCAAGCGCCGCATCGGCGACAAAATAGCCAGGACGACGGTCACGGAAGAGTGATCAATCGTCTCTCCGTCAGCGCTTTCGCAAATTCTACGGCTCGCGACAGCCGCACATCGAAATCGAATTCGTTACTCTCGCCGTATCGCTCCGCCGCGAGCACCACGTGCGGCGCGTCGATGAGCCGATAAACGATGCCGAGCTGATCGAACGGGACTTCGATCCTGAACCGTCGATAGACGTAGCGATCGTCAATCGGCGCAATGCGCAACGTCTCCGATGCCGTTTCGCGATACGCCCGCGAAAGACCACCCGTACCGAGCTTCACACCGCCGTACCATCGCACGACCACCACCGCCACGTCGTAAAGATCCGCTCCTTCGATCGCGCTCATGATCGGCTTCCCGGCTGTACCTGAAGGCTCGCCGGCGTCGGCGCTGCGCGCGCGAACTTCGCCGTCCGCGAAGAGCCGGAATGCCCAGCAGAGATGCGTGGCGTCGTAGTGCCGCTTCGTCAGCGATGCCAGTTCAGCGAAGAAGGCGTCGTCGCCGTCGACAGAAAACGCCACGCCGAGAAACTCCGAGCGAGCGATCTTCTGCCGGAACTCAGCCGGGGCGGCCAGGGTACGGTAGTGATCGAGCATCGCGGCTTGCTTTCTATCACTCCGCACTCCCCAGGCCCTCAATCCATATAATCCGTCCATGTTCAAGATCGAAGAGCTTTTCGCACGTGAAATCCTCGACTCCCGAGGCAATCCGACAATCGAGGTCGACTGCCAGCTCGACTCCGGCGCCGCGGGACGCGCGGCCGTTCCGTCCGGGGCGTCGACAGGCTCCCGCGAGGCTCTCGAGCTACGCGACGCCGACAAGAAGCGGTACCTCGGCAAGGGCGTGCGCAACGCCGTCGACAACGTCGACATCATCGCCAAGGAAGTCGAGGGGATGGATGCGCGCGAGCAGGCCATGATCGATCTCCTCATGAAGCAGATCGACGGAACCGAAAACAAAGGCAACCTCGGCGCGAACGCCATCCTTGGAGTCTCGCTTGCCGTCGCCCGCGCGGCGTCGGAGGCCTCGGGTCTACCGCTTTTTCAATACCTCGGCGGACCGGGAGCACGCACGCTACCGGTGCCGATGATGAACGTCATCAACGGTGGCGCGCACGCCGATAACAACCTCGACATTCAGGAGTTCATGATCATCCCGGCCGGCTTCGACTACTTCAACGACGCGCTCCGAGCCGGCGCCGAGACGTTCCACCATCTCAAGACAATTCTGCACGATAGAAAGCTGACCACCGCGGTCGGCGATGAAGGCGGCTTCGCTCCCGATCTGAAATCGAACGCCGAGGCGCTCGATCTCATCCTCTCGGCGATTGAAAAAGCGGGCTACCGCGCCGGCGAGGAGATCTTCCTTGGCCTCGATGTCGCCGCTTCCGAGTTTTTCTCAAAAGGGCAGTACGCCTTCGAAGGCGAAAAGCGCGACAGCGCGGCCATGGTTGCCTACTACGAACAGCTCCGCGCCAAATACCCGATCATCTCCATCGAAGACGGCATGTCGGAAGGTGACTGGAACGGCTGGAGCGCATTGACGAAAGCGATGGGCGCCGGGACGCAACTCGTCGGTGACGACATCTTCGTCACGAATCCTGCCATCCTGGCCAAGGGGATCGAGCAGGGCGTGGCCAACGCCATCCTGATCAAGGTCAACCAGATCGGCACGCTCACCGAAACCTTCGACGCCATCGAGATGGCCAAACGCGCCGGCTACCGCTCCGTCATCTCGCACCGTTCCGGCGAAACCGAGGATTCGACGATCGCCGACCTTGCGGTCGCCACGAACGCCGGCCAGATCAAGACCGGGTCCCTCTCGCGCAGTGAACGCATCGCCAAGTACAACCAACTGTTGCGCATCGAAGAGGAGCTCGGCGATGCGGCGGTATTCGCGGGGACGAGTATCTTCAGAGCGTTGTAGGCCAAATCGGCACCAATTTCGCCAATTCCCCAAGCACAACCACAGGCTCGTCCCGACGCGCGACCGTAACCACATCCTCCCGCCCAAACTCCGCGAGCTCCTCGATCTCGAACCCGCGCAACGACTGATCGCAAGCGCAATCGTTCTCGGGCGTGATGTAGTTCGCGATCACACCGCCGATATGCATCCCGCGTCGTTCGACCTCGGCGATGAGTCGTTTGCTCTCGGCGATGACGACCCGCTCCGGCCTTGTGACAACGATGACGCGCGTGGAATCGGAACGCATCGCTTCGTCGAGCGCATGAAGAGCGCGCGAAGCGCGGATCAGCTCTTCGCCGAGGGAGCCTGGGGCAATCAACTCACGATAGCGGAGGAGGATGCGCATGAACTCGCGCACCCACTCGCCGGCAGTCCGTGGTAAATCGATCAGCCGGAGGAAATGGCCGGTCGGCGCCGTGTCGATGATGATGGCCGCCTGTTCTTCGTCAGCCATGAGATCTGCCAGCCTGGTGATGGCGAATAGTTCGTCGGCACCTGGAGGAGCGATCTCCACCAGCTTCTTCATCGCATCGGCGTCGTAGGCGACCGTCATCCCGCCGGGCGTGATGGCACCGATGGCGCGCTCGATCTCTTCACCGAGACTTTCGCGAAATCGCCGCCACTTCGCGCGCGTATCGATCGTCTCGACTGTCAGATTCGCCGGGGGCGCTTCAACAGCGAAGACGTCGCTGAGCGTGTGCGCCGGATCGACGGAGATGACGGTGTACTTCTTATCGGGCGCCCGTGCCGCGAGCTGCAGCGCAATCGAAGCCGCGGAGGTCGTCTTGCCTACGCCGCCTTTTCCCGCGAGGAAGGTGAGGCGCGCAAGAAGGAGCGCCGGCGTCTCGCCGGCTGGCCCGGCAGAGCCTGCCCTGAGCGAAGCCGAAGGGTCTCGCCGCTGGGGCACGCGCGCAGAGCTGTCATGTATATCGGTACCCCCTCGGCGGCGAGACGCCGCCGGGCCAGCCGGCGAGACGCCAGCGCTCCATCGTTCGATCGCCTCCGCCGTATCCAGCGGCACGCAAGCCCGCGGCGCATCCACGACATCCCCCAGCCTCTTGCGCGCCTCGGCGTCGCGCCCCCGATCGCAATCGTCGTCCGCCACGGCCCGATTCAGCACTACGAACGGCATATCGATCCCGTCAGCACGCACATCGCGCACGAGCCGTTTCGTCTGTTCCACCACCCATGGCTCCGACAATGTCACCGCCACAAACGCCGCGCGCGCGGGATCGGTGAGGAGATCGCGGCGGCGCCGGGCCTCGGCATCGAACTGCTCGATGAAGACATCCATCGCATCGCGAACATTGCGCCGCGTGAACTGCCGCACCATCCCCCGATGCTTGGCCTGCATCGAATCGAGCGCCTCCGCAAACTGACGGAAGTGATCGGCGGACGAGAGCATCCGTAGCGTGTGTCCCGTCGGCGCTGTGTCGACGACGATCGTCGCATCGGCGTTTTCTTCCACTAACTCGCCGATGCGCATCCACGCCATCAGCTCGTCGACGCCGGGGAGCGACAGTTCGAAAAAACGACGCAGCTCGTCTTTGTCGAGATACGTCCCTCGGTCCCCGAGCTCGAGAAAGCTCTCGAGGTTACGGTTCAGAAATTGGCGATAAAGCGCGCTGGCGTCGAGCGCCTCAGTACGCAACTCGCCACGAAGGATGTCGCCGAGGTTCGAGGCGGGATCGGTCGTGAATAGGATCACAGGGCGGGACTTCGAGAGATGCAGGGCCGCCGCAATCGAGATCGTGGTCTTGCCCACGCCGCCCTTGCCGCCGATCAGGATCACGCGGCGTCCGCTGAGACGGTCGAACGCCGCCGCCAGCGTCACTGCCCGTATCCGGTGTAGATACCGACGCCGCTGTCGCCGTCATCGTCATCGCCGCGCTGCTGCCGCGCCATCTCCTCGCGGCGCGCACGGATATCGCGGAGGGCTTGGAAGACCTGCGCCTCCTCCACCTTGAACTCCTCGTCGCTGATGTCGCCGACTTCCAGCATCATCTGCAGCTCGATGAGCCGTTCTTTCCACGGCTGATCGTTCAACAACTCCTCGTTCGCCATCGTCTGGATCTGTTTCATGATCCAGTTGAACCCCGCGATCGGGAGTTTGATAGGGATCATGAGGATGTCGTCGAGAAGGAACATGGTGGTGCGGGTTACTGGGTTACTGGGTTACTGAGTTGCAGGGTTGCTGGGTGGGACCAAGCAACCCTGCAACTTAGCAACCCTGCAACTATCTCTCCGCTCTCTCCAGCTTCAGCCGGATATTCACGAAGTTATACGGCGGCCACGGGCCGGTGTATAGAAACGACAGCTTGTTCTCGTATTTTTTCGCGATGTCGGTGATCTGATCGTCGAATGTCTTCGTCTTCTCGCGATCGACGAGGAATGCCGCGTTCAGGATCATCTTGTCGCCGATGGGTTTGTTCGATCGTGAGGCGATCGCTGCGTCGCGCAGCGCTTCATAGATCTCGCTGACGTACGCATCCGCTTTTGCTTGTAATGCAGACTCGACTACGCGGCCAAGCTGCATGCGCGAGAAGTAGGTGGAGGTCGAAGTATTCGACTGAATCTCTTCCTTCAGCCGTCGGATCTCCTCGTTCTCATTCTCGATTTCGCGGACGACCTGGTCCTTGTCCCAGTTCACCTTCAGGCCGAACTCGATTTTTCCGTCCATCTTCTGCAGCACGTCGGAGAGCGCGTCATAGGTTCCCTTGAGAAACTCCTTGATGTCGTTCTCGGTGCGGAAGACCGTGCCGAAGCTCATCGGCAGCACGGTGAAGTCCTTCATCACCAGCTCGTTCACGTGCTCGTGGGCGAGGGCGTTTTCACGCGTCGGATCGAAGACGATCAACGGGCAGTTGGACACGACGGCCGCGAATTCCTTGTAAGGAACGGTGTAAACCTTGTCGCCCCGTCCACCGATACCGACAGGCCCGAAGTCGCGCGGGATGTCCGTTTTGATGATGCAGTAAACGTACTTGCCCTGCTCCGTTTCAGGCTGCTTTGCCTGTGCTTGATCTTCCATGTTCGGGGGCCTCGCGAGGATGGAGCAAAGCATACAATACAAGCGAATTGTCAGCTCGCCGTCTCGTCTCTCTGACCGAGTCTTGGTTCCGCAAAAGCCAGCGCCGCCTGCCGTGGCGCGACGGCTACGACCCTTACCGTGTCTGGGTCTCCGAAGTCATGCTCCAGCAGACCAGGATGGAGGTCGTCCTCGGGTACTACGAGCGGTTCATGGCTCGTTTTCCGACGATCGCGAAACTGGCGCGTGCCAGTGTCGATGACGTGACCGCCGCCTGGTCAGGCCTCGGCTACTATCGCCGCGCTCGGATGCTTCGCGACGGAGCGATCGACGTGATGACGCGCTTCGGCGGAGTGATCCCGGCGACGGTCGGCGAACTGATGACGATCGCCGGAATTGGACGCTATACGGCGGGAGCGATCGCCTCGATCGCGCACGGCCTGCACGAGCCGATCGTCGACGGCAATGTCGCCCGTATCGTGGCACGCTTGTTTGCGATCGAAGCTCCGCTCGGTTCGCCCGCCTTGATGCGGGAGGCGTGGCATCGAGCCGAAGTAATGGTGGAGTCGTCGAAATCACCGCGCGATTTCAACCAGGGCCTGATGGAGCTCGGCGCGCTCATTTGCACGCCGCGCAGACCGCTGTGCGGGCAATGTCCGCTGCGCCGTCAGTGCGCCGCATTCGTGACCGGGCGCGTCGATGAGCTCCCTCGACCGAAGGCGAAACCGGCCACACGCGAGCTGCGCATCCCGCTCTACCTGGTCATCGACCGCGACGGCCGCGTACTCATGCGCCGCGAGTCAGGACTGCTCATGCGCGGCATGTTCCACCTCCCTCACGGCGACACAACGCTACTGACGGGCACGCCGTTGCGCATCGGTGTATCGGCAGCTCTGGGAACGTTCCGGCACACCGTCACCAATCGCCGGATCACCTTCGAGGTCTTCGCCGTTGCCCGGCGCCCGCGCACCTTATCAAGCGAATACGCCTGGATCGTTCCGGACGCGCTCGGGACCATCCCGCATCCGTCTTACGTGCGCAAAGCGTTACGACTTGCCGGAATCGGCAAGTGATCGCTTGTTGTTCGCGGACAGCATGAGACTTCCGATCGCCGTCGTACTGCTGGCCGCGGCCACCACTCTGCACGCCCAATCCCACAACTACACCATCACCAAAGGCGGCAACAACATCGCCTCGTTTCACGCCGAAGATACCTACGACTCGTTCGACGGAAAGACGAGCGATCTTTCCGGCACGATCGTAGCCGACCCGGCCAACCCCGCCGCCGCGAGCGTGCAGGTAACCATCAACGTCGACGCCCTCGACACCGGAGTCGGACTGCGCAACAAAGAGATGCGCGAGCGCTATCTCGAGACCAACAAATTCGGCACCGCCACGTTCAAGTCGGTCAGCGTTACCGGTCCGACGCCGATAGCCCCCAACCAGCCTGCCGACATCAACGTTACCGGTGACATGACCCTTCACGGAGTGACGAAGCGGATGACCATCCCGGTCCACGTCGTCCTGAGTGCTGACGGCCGCATCCACGCCACGACGACATTCAAGATCCACATGCCCGACTTCGGCATCCGCGTCCCGCACAACATCCTGGTCACGGTGAACGACGAGGTTCCGGTGAAATTGGATGTGTGGGCGAAGTAGGTTGCTGTGTTGCAACGTTGCTTGGCTCGTTCTCGGTAAGCTCAGGCGACTGTTTCCCCAGCAACTCTGCAACCCAGTAACCCAGCAACTCGTTACAATCTCCCCCATGCTCGGGCGTGTGGCGGTCGCGATCTCACTCTTTCTCCTCTTTCCTGCCGCCGCTTTCCCTCAATGCAATCTCACCCAGGTCGCCAGCATCCCCTTCCGTGCCTCCTATCTCGACATCGCCCTTGACGGCAACGACCTCTGGGCGGCCACCTCGTATGGCCTCTCGCTTTACGACCGCAGCGTCGATCCTCCGGCGTTCGTGGCGTCGCTTCCGCTGCCGGGGAGCACGCGCGTCGTGCGAGCGACGAACGGGCTTGCCTATTCCGGCAGCGGGACGACGCTGTACGTCGTCAGAAAGAACGGGCGCGCGCTGCAGCTCGTGCGCGGCATCGACGCCGGCGCGACCATCAACGACCTTCTCCTGACGACGCTCGATCTCTACGTCGCCACCGCCAATGGACTGACGCAGTGGGACCTGCTCGATCCGACGACGCCATCGAAGACGCCGTCCGCGTTCACGACCAGCCGCGCCAACGTGCAGTCGCTCACGCTGAACGGTTCCACACTCTTTGCCGCGGACGGCGACTCATCGATCGAGGCGTTCAACATCAGCATCCCGTCGATTCCGAACGGTGTCGGTGTGATCGCATCGCTGCCGGGCTCGATCGCCGTCAATGCCGCCGGCGGCCGGCTCTACGTCTCCGACGGTCAGCAGACGGACATCTTCGTGAACATCGACGGCGGTGGCGGAACGGCGGTGAAAGCGGCCAGCGACTCTTTCGGCGCCGTGTCGATCGCACCGATCACTTCCACGGCGATCTTCGCCGCCGGTGCCGATCGCCAGGTCCGTGCCTTCGACCTCAGTTCGGCGGCCGCTCCGGTCGAGCTGTCGCGCGCGCAACTCCAACCGAGCGGCGGCAATGTGAATCGCATCGGCCGCATCGCCGCGGCGCCGAATCGTCTTTACGTCGCCGGCGGCGATCTCGGCCTTCTGACCTATGACACGACGGCGTTCCAACCATCGTTCCCTCTGCACAGCTACGCCACAGGAGCCGCCACTTCGGTCGTCTCCCTCGGCACCGCTGTCTATGTTTCCCGGGCCTCAGGCGGCATCACCGAATTCGGCCAATCGGCGAGCGGTACGCTTACGCAGCTTCGCTCGTGGGACAACAGCATCGACATCGTCCGCGATGGAGGCAACGGCTTTCTCCTGACCACGTCCGGCGCGATTGCATCGTTGTGGGCGCTCAGCTCTGCCACTCCCACGCTCGTTTCGTCATTAACCCTGCGCGCACCGATCGCGTCAGCCGTCCTGGTCGGGACGACCGGCTACTTCATTCTGAGCGAAACCAGCGGCAACACGCTCTGGTCGGCCGATCTGGCGCCGGTCAAGCCGGCCGCACAGCAGATCGCTCTGACCGCGGCGAGTCCTTCGTTCGTGGCCCGGGCCGGTTCGGCGCTCGCACTCGCCGAGCTACGCGCCGACGGGACGACCTCGATTTCGTACTACGTATCGGGAGACTTCACGAAAACGCCCTTGACCGCGAGCGTGACCGGGCTGTCAACCGGCGGCGTTGCTCTTTCCGGCTCTCTTGCGGCTGTATCGACGTTCAGCGGCGTAAGCGTCGTCGATTTTGCCGGCGGCACGACCACTCTCCTCCCGCAGTCAAGCGGCGCCATCGCCCGCAGCCTTGCCTTCGCCGGAACGACGCTGGTCGAATCGACCGATTCATCTCTGCTGATCTGGAACACACAGACTCGGATCTTGACGAAACAGTTCGCGCTCCCGGCCGCGCCGGTAGCCGTGCACGTCGGTTCCGACAACACCGTGGCCGACGTCGCCACGGAAGACGGCATCACGACCGCGCAGCTCGGCGGCACGACGCGGATGCCTTCCCTGCTCTACACCGCCAACGGGAACGCCTACTACAAGAAGCTCGTCGCCGGCAGTCAGCGGCTCTACTTCTTCGACGGCCGCAACGTCGACGTCTTCACGAACACGATGCAGTCGACCGGCTCGATCCGGACGCCGCTGATCATCGACATCGCGGCCAGCGACAGCGGCGCCTTCACCATCCATAACAACCTGAACGTAATGTCCTATGGCCGCGAGGGAAACACGCTGGCAACATCCGTGATCAGTGAAGGCTCGGATGCGCAGGCGCAATCGATCGCCGCTGCCGGCGGCGCGGCGTGGGCGTCGATCTTCGTTCATTGCCAGAGCAGTGGTTGCGAGGGAAAGACGATCGTCTTCGATCCCAAGAGCGCCTTCGCCCAGACGTCGACCATGACCGGCGCGGTGCGCGACCTCGTGACCAACGGCACGCTCGCGTACGTCCTGACCGAGCTCCCCAACGAGGTGCGCGTGGTCGACATCAGCGATCCCGCCCACCCTGCGGTTCTCGTCACCCGTGCCAGCGAAGGCTCGCAAACGCCGCGCGCGATCGCCTTTGCCAACGGTACGGTCTACGTTCTCGGCGAAAAGCTTTACAGCTATTCGTCCACTGATCTCTCAAAGACCGGAGAGCAGCTCGACTCGTACGTCACCGATCCGGCAAGCGGAGTGACCTACATCGATCAGCATCTCCGCGGCGATGGCACCTGTGTCGCCCTCACCGGCCGCCAGTTTTCACCGCAGTTCCTCACGGGCACCCCGGCCATCGCTGCGCCGGCGGCCGGCCGTTTCGTTGCCACACAGCCGGGAACGTTCTATTTCCTGACCGACTACTCGCTCGAGATCTGGTCGACAAAACCATTGACGCTGCCGCCGCGGCACCACGCGACGCGGTAGCATTCCCGCCATGCCGAAGATCACCTTCTCCTCCGACGCGAACGCGTACCGGATCACGCTTTCCGATCCGCCGCTGAACATTCTCGATGTAGCCATGCTCGACGAGCTGCGTGACGCCATCGCCCACGTCGCGCACGACCGGCACGCTCTGATCATTGACGCGCAGGGAGAGAAGGCGTTCTCCGCCGGCGCGAGCGTGCAGGATCACCTCGGCGATCGCGTGGCCACGATGCTCGGCCACTTCCACGACTGCTTCCGGATGCTGGCGAAACTCGACGTCGTGACCATCGCCTTCGTACGCGGCGCGGCGCTCGGCGGCGGCTGCGAGCTGGCTCTCGGATGCGACTTCGTCCTGGCCTCGGATCGCGCGAAGTTCAGCCAGCCCGAAATCAACCTCGGCGTCTTTCCGCCGGTGGCCGCCTACCAACTCTCACGCCAGCTCGCTCCGCGAAAAGGCCTCGAGCTCCTACTGACCGGCGACGTCATCGACGCTGCCGCCGCGGAACGCCTTGGGCTCGTCAACGCCGTCTTTCCGTTCGCCGAATTCGATGCAAAAGCCGAGGAGTGGGTGGGGCGGCTGTATCGCCAGAGCGCATCGTCGCTGAGGCTTGCAAAACGCGCGTTTCGTCTCGCACAGAGCGCCGATTTCAACGAGCGGCTTGGAGACGTGGAGCGTCTCTACCTCGACGAACTGATGCAAACCAGCGACGCCAACGAGGGCCTGAACGCCTTCATCGAGAAGCGGAAACCGGTGTGGAGCGGGCGCTGAACGACTGACGCCTTTGCGATGAGGCGGCGGTAAGAATCAGTTAACGCCCGCCATCCACCGCTTGATGATCGGGATCATGACGGCGAGGATCAGCGTGGCGATTGCGGCTGTGACGGCCGCGATCATGAACACCTCGGAATAGCTGCGTTGGCCGACCAGGCCCGCGACCCAACCGGCCACGTAATTGCCCATGGCCGTAGCAAAGAACCAGACTCCCATCATCAAACCGACGACCCTGGGCGGCGACAGCTTCGTCACCATGCTGAGGCCCACGGGGCTCAGACAGAGCTCGCCTGCCATCTGAAGAAAATACAGACCCACGAGCCACATCGGGCTGACGCGCAAGCCATGCGACTGAAAGAAACGTGCGGCTGGAACCATCATCAGAAACGAGAAGCTGAGGAAAAAGAGACCGAGCGTGAACTTGGCGGGGCTCGATGGCTCGCGCCGGCGCGCTGCCATCGAGAACCAGACCCAGGCGAAGATGGGTGAGAAAATGATGACAAACAATGGTTCCACCGATTGGAACCAGCTCGACGGGTACGTAAAGCCGAGAATCGTCAGGCGCGTTGCCCGGTCCGCGAACAGCGTGAGGCTCGAGCCGGCCTGTTCGAAACCGGCCCAGAAGATCAGAGCAAAAAGGGTCAGGATGGATGCAGCGGCGATTCGACCCCATTCCTCCCTCGTGAATGCTTTCTCCGGCAGAGCGGCGGTGGGCTCGGCCGTGCCCGTGACCCGCTTCTCCGGTCCTGAAACGGCGATGAGGTATTTGCGGCCGTAGACGTACTGAATCAGTCCAAAAACCATCCCGACGCCGGCGGCGGCAAACCCGATGTGCCAGTTGATCTTCTGGCCAAGCCAGCCGGTGACGAGCGGTGCGATGAAGGCACCGAGGTTGATTCCCATGTAGAACAAGGAGAAACCAGCATCGCGGCGTGGATCATCGCGTGTGTAGAGTGTTCCGACGATCGTGCTGACATTGGGCTTGAGCAAACCGGTTCCAAGAATGATCAATCCGAGCCCGGTGTAGAAGAACGGGATTCCGGGAACCGCCATCGTGAAATGACCGCACGCGATGATGATCCCGCCGAGAAGGACCGCCCGGTAGTGGCCGAGGAACCGGTCGGCGATGAAGCCGCCCGGAATGCCCATCAGATAGACCGACATCGTGTAGAGGCCGTAGATCTGCGTCGCCTTCTTGTCCAGAAAGCCGAGACCCGGCTGCATGACGGAACCGGTCATGTACAGCACGAGCAGCGCACGCATACCGTAGTAGCTGAATCGTTCCCACATCTCGGTGAAGAAGAGCGTTGCCAGTCCCCGAGGATGGCCGAACCACTGCTTTTCCGCGACGGCGATGTTTGACATGCGAGGCATTCTCAGGCAGCGATGATGCACAATGCAACGGCGATGACGGAGTCGTTGCAGAGTGTTGCGCCCTCCGGGCTGCAGCGGAATGTCCCCCTCGCCCCCCTGACCACGCTCGGAATCGGCGGTTCCGCGAAGTTATTCGCGCGCGCGGAGAGCGTCGACGAGATCCGCGAAGTCATCGCCTGGGCCGAGGCCCAGCGTGAGCCGCTCTTCATCCTCGGCGGCGGCAGCAACGTCCTGATCGCCGACGAGGGCTTCGATGGAGTCGTCCTGCAGATCGACCTGCGCGGAATGACCGTTCTCACCGAGGATCCCGACGCGGTGACCGTCTACGTCGCATCCGGCGAGCGGTGGGACGACGTCGTGGCCTTTGCCGTCGACCGCGGTTGGGCGGGTATCGAATGCCTTTCCGGCATCCCCGGGCTCACCGGCGCGACGCCGATCCAGAACGTCGGCGCCTATGGACAGGAAGTTAGCGAAACGATCGTCGGCGTGGAGGCCGTCGAGCGCGACACCGGCCGCGTGGTGACGCTGACGAACCGGGAGTGCGGTTTTGGTTACCGCCAGAGTGTGTTCAAGAACGCGGCGAAGGACTGCTACGTCGTCGCCGGCGTCACGTTCCGCCTCAAGCCGCGCGGTTCCGCGGCGATCCGCTATCCCGAGCTGCAGAAGTATCTCGACGAGCACGAGATCAACGCGAACGATCTCCAGCAGGTGCGCGGCGCCGTCATCGCCATCCGCAAACGCAAAGGAATGGTTCTCGATCCATCCGATCCCGATACGCGTAGCGATGGATCGTTCTTCATGAACCCGGTCGTGACGCCGGCGCGGTTCGACCAGATTCGCCGGGACGCGGAGAACGTCCCCCACTTCCCATCCGGCGATCAGATCAAGCTCTCCGCCGCGTGGCTCATCGAGCAGGCCGGTTTCCACAAAGGCTTCGTGCACGGCAATGCCGGCCTCTCGACGAAGCACACCCTGGCTGTGATCAACCGCGGCGGCGGAACGGCGAGGGAAGTGCTTGAGCTGGTCCGGATGATTCAGGATGGAGTGCGCGAGAGGTTCGGCGTCGAGATCCAGCCGGAGCCGAACTTCATCGGGTTCTGAGGCCGATAGTTTAATCTGGCGTTGAGTCCCGCGCGGTCTCTTGTGCGGCTGCGAATTCCTTCTGAGCCTCGGCTAACACTCTCTCGGATTCGGCTAGTTCCTTTTCGAGACGAGCCTTCTCAGTTTCGAGGCGAGCTTTGTCGATCTCTACAAAGTTGACGGTCGGAAGTACAAATTGACCGTGTTTGGACGCGCCAGTTGCTTGGCCAGCGATTCCGCGAGCAATACCGAACAAGATCGCCGGGCCGTTGATGTAGATCATCTTTCGCGATACTTCATCATTGGTACCCTCGGCGAACGTGAAGTAGCCGAGAATCTTCATGTCGACGGTGTACGGAGCGTTCTCTTCCGCGGTGTAACCGCTCGTCGCAAGTTGTATGCGCATGGTGATGCGATAGTCTCGCGTTAGGACTTCGTCCTGCTGGACGGCGAAGTCCACGTCGATCGCGCCAGACGTCTTGCGGCTAGCGTCGTACTCGGGAAGAGCGCGAAAAACTAGCTCCTCCACGTGGTACCGCTGGATATCAAGCGGCGGCGGCTGCGATGTCGTTGTTGTCGTCATTTTGGGTTACGTTGCTCATCTGAGGGGCGGGCACGGAACGTGGAGTGAAAGGACGCTCCGACTTCGGGAAACGTTCGAAGAGAACCACTTGGCCAGTCGCCACCTCTTTCTCGTTCGGAAGGAGTAGCGGCGGTTCGATGCGGCATTCAAGAGCACGAGCGAGCTTCACGAGTGTCTCTAGCGTGAAGTTGTTTTTGCCCTTGAGTAGCTTGGAGACGTACGCTTCGCTGAAACCCATGCGCTCGGCGAGAACCTTGCCGGACATGTCACCCAACTGTTCCATTCGCAGCAGAACCGACTCCGTAAAGGCCAGCGAGAGTTCCTCGGTTTGGTACTCCAGCGTCTCCTTCATCGATTCGTAGATTTCCGCGAATGTCTTCATTTCAGCTTTCCTTCCTTAAGTTGTAGGTACTCGATTCGAAGTTGTTCGGCGCGGGCAATGTCGTTGTTGAACTTGCTCTCCTTCACCTTGTCTGACGCATGGACGAAGATGAATCTCTTCGGGCCATCTTGAAAGTATAGAAACCGGGCTCCTCCGTCCGTCGTGAGCTGCCAAAGGTGATTCGATTGCATGACTTTGTGGCAGCGTTTTTTTGACACCTCCCATGCCTTTTTTGCCGCCCGCATCTTGATGATGCCCGTGACTTGCGGATTGTTTGCTGCCTCGATATATGCAAGCACTCCGGCAGGCTTATATCCGTAAAGAGCGTATTCCTGCCCTTGTTCGAGCAGATCCAGATGCGCTTGTCGGAACTCTTCAAATGTCAAGGGTGGAGTCAACCTATAAGTTAATCTCCCCATTCCGTATACGCAAGCCCCGAGCCCAAGGTTTCTTTAGGGGAGAACCAAGAATCTTGCGCGCCTTGCGCATGTACGTCGAGGATATGGACGATAACTAACGTGTTTAGTTATAGTTACTTGCCGCTTCTCGATCTCTTCCAGCAGTTCCCGCAAGCGAGATCCGCTTGAGGCGGAGCTTGTTCAGCGCGATCGCTTTCGAGCAGCTCTCGCGAAAGACATCTGGCACTGGCATACTCACGCGTCATGAAACGCCTCGCCTTCGCCCTTCTCTTCGCCGCCCTCACCGCCCGCGCTGATACGCTCCTCATCCTTAACAAATCCGATGCGACCTTGATGTTCGTCGATCCGGTGACGTTGAAGACGCTCGGTACGATACCGACGGGCGATGGGCCGCACGAGGTTGCGGTGTCGGATGATGGAAAGATCGCCGTCGTCGCGAACTATGGAACCGCGCCCAATCCGGGGACCACGCTTTCGGTCGTCGACGTTCCGAACCGGAAGGAACTGCGGCGTGTCGCGCTTCCCGGCCTTTTGCGGCCGCATGGGATCACCGCGGTCGGATCGCGATTCTGGTTCACGGCCGAGGGGAGCCGGGTCATCGCGCGGTACGACGCGGCGGCCGACCGCATCGACTTCGTCAGCGGAAGCGGCGCGGACACCACGCACATGATCATCGTTCCGCGCGGTGAGAAGACGGTCTACACGGCCAATATCGGCTCGAACAGCGTCACTGTCTTCGATCTGAGCCGCGCGCCGCGCGACATTTTCATCAAGCAGATTCCGGTCGTCAAAGGGCCTGAAGGGATGGATCTCGCGCCGGACGCGTCGGAGCTGTGGGTTGCCTCGCGCGTCGCGAACGGGGGGATCGCCATCATCGATCCCAAGTCCGGGACGGTCACGCAAACCCTTCCGACGACGACGAAGGTGGCCAACCGGGTGAAGTTCACGAACGACGGCAAGTGGGTGCTCGTCTCCGATACGGACGCGAACGTGGTGCTCGTTTTCGACGCGGCAACGAAAGAGATGATCAAGTCGGTCGAGATGGCCGAGGGCCCTTCGGGGATTCTCATGGCGCCGGACGGCCAGCGCGCCTTCGTCGCCTGTGCGAACGCGAAAAAGGTGCAGATCATGGAGCTCAAATCGTTCTCGATCACGCACGAGATCGAGACAGGGAACGTGCCGGACGGATTGGCGTACGCGCGGTGACCCCCCTGGGACCGCGCGCGTCTCGCGCGCGCGGTTGAGCAGGATGCTGCCAAGAACGCGCGGGCGGGACGCCCGCGGTCCCAGGGGGGGGTTACGACTCCACGTACGGCGCGAGCTTTTCGCGCACGAGATCCGGCACGGCGGTCGGCTTGAATTCGCCGCGTTTCACGGCCACGAGGATGTACTTCCCGGTGGCTACGACGATGTCCGGCGCGTCGGTGCGACGCACCTCGAAGTTGAGGTGGATCGAGCTGGCGCCGATCTTTCCGAAGTAGGCATCGACGATGAGCAGCTCATCAAGCGTTACGGGATGGAAGAAGTCGCACTCCACGTGAACGCGGGGAAGCCACAGGCCGAGGTCGTCGAAAAGCGTTCGATACGAGAGACCGCAGGAGCGGAAGAGCTCGACCTCGGCCAGACCGAAGAAGCGCAGGTAGGCCTGGTAGTTGATGATGCCGGCGGCATCGATGTCTTCCCAGCGAACGTATTCAGACACGGAAAAGCGCATGGCCTTAGAATTCGCGACTTATGAAAGAAACGCTGACAAAACTTATCACGGCTCTTGCCTTCTCTCTTTTCGCCTTCGCTGCTTTCGCCGCTGACGCACCGCCGAAGGTTGTCGTTCTCCGCGCGGCGCGCCTCATCGACGGCCGCGGCGGCAACGTCGTCTCTCCAGGCGTGATCGTCGTGCGCGGCAACAGGATCGAATCGATCGGCGGTGCCGTTCCCGCGGGCGCGCAGGTGATCGACCTCGGCGACATGACCTTGTTGCCCGGCCTGATCGACGCGCATGTCCACACGCTGTTGCAGGGCGACATCACCTCCGAGGATTACGACGTGCAGCTCTTCAAGGAATCGCTTCCGTATCGCGCGCTGCGCGCGACGAAAGCCCTGAAGATCGCGCTCGGCAATGGATTCACGACCGTGCGGGATGTCGAGACCGAGGGGGCGATGTACACGGACGTCGATCTCAAACACGCCATCAACAACGGCATCATCGACGGGCCGCGCATGGTGGTCTCGACGCGGGCGATGTCGGTTACCGGCGGCTATGGTCCCAGCGGCTACGCACCGGACGTCACGTATCCGATGGGCGTGCAGATCGTCGACGGGGTGGAGCAGGCGCGCAAGGCCGTCCGCGAGCAGATCGCCCACGGCGCCGACTGGATCAAGGTGTACGCGGACCGCTCGTACTTCGTGACGAAGGACGGGACCCTATCATCGACGCCGACCTTCAACGCCGAGGAGATGAAGGCCATCGTCGAAGAAGCGCACAGGCTGCGTCACAAAGTGGCCGCCCACGCCATGGCCCGGCCGGGAATCGAGAACGCGCTCAACGCCGGTGTCGACTCGATCGAGCACGGCATCGCCATTCCTGACGATCTGCTCGATGTCATGGTGGCCAAAGGGACGTATCTCTGCCCGACCTTGATCGTCACCGAGTACGTGGCGCCGGGCCGGGGCGGCATCTGGACGAAGATTCCCGCGTTTCATCGCGACAGTTTTTCGCGCGCGTTGAAGCGCGGCGTGAAGATCGCCTTCGGTACCGATGCCGGCGGCTTCGCCTGGGACGCGATCAACGAGGCGAAGGAGTTCGAGTACGAGACCCGCTACGGCATGACGCCGATGCAGGCCATCCAGACAGCGACGCGCAATGCCGCCGATCTGCTCGACATGTCCGACCGCATCGGCACGATCGAAGCGGGCAAGTTCGCCGACATCGTGGCCGTGCCGGGCAATCCTCTGAGCGATATCACGGCGATGGAGCGGGTGGCCTTCGTGATGAAGGATGGGAACGTTTATAAACGGCCGTGAGACCTTATCCGCAGATGACGCAGATGGACACAGATGAGATGAGCTAAGCGTTACTCTTACCGCCGTGTCCAATCTTCTCGTCGTCGACGTCGGCAACACGAACATCGTTCTTGGCGTCTTTCGCGGCGATGCACTCGTCAGCTCCTGGCGGCTGGCCACGGCGCGCGAGCGAACTTCGGATGAGTACGGGATTCTGGCGCGGCAACTCATCGGCGAGGCGTTCTCCGATGCATTCGAGGGAGCGATCGTGTCGTCGGTCGTGCCGCCGCTCAATCACGCGATCGCCTCGATGGTTCGCAAGTTTTTCGGGCTCGATCCGCTCTTCGTCGAGCCGGGAGTGAAGACCGGCATCGCCATCCACACCGACAACCCGCAGGAAGTCGGCGCCGACCGCATCGTCAATTGCGTGGCCGCGCACGCGGAGTACGGCGGGCCGGCCATCATCGTCGACTTCGGCACGGCCACGACCTTCGATGTGGTGACGCACGATGCGCGCTACATCGGCGGCGTGATCGCGCCAGGCCTGACCATTTCCGCCGAGGCGCTTTTCGCCAGAGCCGCGCGGCTGCCGCGCGTCGACATCCGCCGGCCGGAGACTGTGATTGGTACGAACACGATCGTGAACATGCAGTCGGGCATCTATTTCGGTTATCTCGGCCTGGTGGACGGCATCCTCGGACGGATGAAGCGCGAAGTTCCCGACGTGCGGACAGTGGTGGCCACGGGCGGCCTGGCGTCGCTCCTCGCCCCCGACTCCGAGTACATCGAGCATGTCGACGACGACTTGACGCTGAAAGGGCTGAAGATCGTCTACGAACGGAACAGAGCGCCGAGGCGAGGGCGGAAGTGAGGGTGGCAGCCCGGAGCGCTGGCGTCTCGCCGGCTGGCCGGGCGGAGCCTGCCCTGAGCGAAGCCGAAGGGTCTCGCCGCCCGTGGGCAAGACCCAATACATTCGCTGGTAACGGTAACCCCGGCGGCGAGACGCCGCCGGGCCAGCCGGCGAGACGCCAGCGCTCCGGTGCCGTAGCAGCGGCACTGCTCCTCCTGGCCGCCAACGCATTCGCCGGCTCCCAGGTCACGGCCACCCACGCCGCCCTGGCGACATCCTCCCCCGCGGCGACGCAGATCGGCCTGCGTATCCTCAAGAGCGGCGGCAATGCCATCGACGCAGCCGTCGCAGTCTCGTTTGCGCTCGGCGTGCTCGAGCCGAAAGCGACAGGCATCGGCGGCGGCGGATTTCTCATCTACTACGAGGCCGAGACCGGCGGCGTCTGGACGCTCGACTTTCGCGAGGCCGCGCCGGCAGCGGCGAAACGGCCGCCAGGTACCGCGGCTTTCATCGGTGCGACGGCGGCGGCCATTCCTGGATTCGTGGCTGGACTCGAGGCGATGCACGGCCGCTTCGGCTCCCTTCCATGGCGCGAGCTTCTCGCGCCCGCCAACCGTCTGGCGAAGGACGATCTGGCCAAAACTCTGCAGCGCCTCGGCGAACAGGGAGCACGCGATTTCTACGCCGGGGAGCTGGCCAACAAGGTGGTCGAAGCGGTGCGCGCGGCCGGCGGCACGTTCTCGCTGCGCGATCTGCGCGACTACAAGCCGGTCTGGCGCGCGCCGGTGCGCATCGCCTTTCGGGGCGCCGACATCTATACCGTCGCACCGCCGGCGGCCGGCGGTCTGATGCTCGGATCGATTCTGAAGATCGTGAGTGGACTCGCTCTGGGCAAGCCGAACTACATTCACCTGCTCGCTGAGGCCGAGCGGCGCGCGGCGATCGACCGCGACAAGTTTCTGGCCGACCCTGCCGGGGAACGCGTGCCGATGAGCGATCTCCTCTCCGATGAGCGGGCCGCCCTCTGGCGCGCCTCGATCGATCCGAACCGCGTGACGCCGACAAGTGGATTGACAGAGCCCGGCGCGGTCACAACGCAATCGGCCCACACGACGCACATCTCCATCGTCGATGCGCACGGCAACGTCGTTTCGCTGACGACCTCCGTCGGCGACGAGAGCGGAGGCGGCTTTCCCGTGCCCGGAACCGGCGTCGTGCTGAACACCGCGATGAACGATTTCGGCGGCGCGCCGAACTCCGTGGCCGGCGGCAACCGCCCGGCGTCACCCCTTTCGCCGGTGATCGTGCTGCGCGGGGGAAAGCCGGTCCTCGCCATCGGCACGCCAGGCGGCCCGACCATCCCGACGACGATCGCGCAGATTCTGCTCGACATCCTCGCCTTCAACCGCCCGCTCGGAGAGGCGATCGCGGCACCCCGTTTTTCCCAACAGGCAACGCCGGAAGAAGTTACCTACGAGCAGGGCCGCACGCCGCAATCGGCGGTCGATGCTCTGCTTGCCATGGGGCACGGCGTTCGCGCACGCGAGCCGTTCGGCGACGTGCAGGCGGTGTCGATCGACGGTAGAAGGCTGCTGGCGATCTCCGATCCGCGTGGCGGGGGGGCGGCGGGGGGGTATTAGGCGCATCGCTCCAATTTGATGCGATATCGGTCCGATTTGGAGCGGCATCGATCCAATCTGATGCGGTATCGGTCCAATCTGATGCGGCATCGGTCCAATCTGATGCGGCATCGATCCAATCTGATGCGGCATCGATCCAATCTGATGCGGCATCGATCCAATCTGATGCGGCATCGATCCAATCTGATGCGGCATCGATCCAATTTGGAGCGGTATCGATCCAATTTGGAGCGAATTCGATCCAATTTGGAGCGGCATCGATCCAATTTGGAGCGAATTCGATCCGTCTGGAGCGGCATCGATCCAATTTGGAGCGAATTCGATCCGTCTGGAGCGGCATCGGTCCAATTTGGTGCGATTTCGGACCAATTTGAACCGGTACCGGAACGCTCCGATGCGACATCGGAACGGCAGATATCGATATCAGCAACCTATAGGTTCCTGTTTCCGCAACGACGTGGTTACGGAACCTTTTGCCGGGCTGATACGTCTTACCTGAGTCGAATCGATTCAGACCACGTCACAGCGCATCGCTGCGGCGTGAAATGGCAGGCCAGGCATGGCCAAACGGTAGTCCCAAAACTCACGGAAACACGTAGTTGATGAAAGGAGAAACAACATGACAGTCACCCCGAGCCCTACACCCAGTCCCGACAGTCCGGCGGTCCTCGCCGCCACAACAGCCGACGCGATCGCTGCGCAGCTTCGCACCATCGCCAGTACCTTGCAGTCAGCCGTGCCCGGTCTTCTGAAGTTCGACGCACGCCAAGTCAGGCGCATCGTGGCCAGCGCAAAATTCGGCAGCGAGTCCCTCGTGCCGACGATCAACGTTGTCTCTTCGGTACCCAAGGCGAAGGACCGCGACATGTTCGACGTCCACGCCGGTCAGCTCGCACTGCAGTACCGCGATCAGGTCCTTCCGCTGGCGAAACAGATCGGTGAGTTTGCCGCGGACCTCGAGTTCACGATCGACAACATGCTGGCCGCTGCCGCCGTTCAAGCTCTCCAGACATACAGGTGGGCGCAGCACGTGGTCCGGCAGCCGGACGGCGCCGAGTTGCAGAGCTACGTCGATCAGATGTCGAGCGCGGTGAAGAAAACGATGAACCACCGCAAACCGGCCGCCTCGGCCCCGGCACCAACCCCAACACCCGCCGGCGCTCACGGCTTTCTGGCGCCGAACATCATTCCAGTCAAAAGCAACGAGCCCGAGGACGTTGCGGACCGCTTCGAACAGGCCCTGCGAGACGTAACCGAATGATCAGGGACAGGCGTAGCGCCGCCGGGCGCTACGCCTGTTTTTTCTCAAGCGCCGCGCGTCATCCTGCGCACCCCTTCGCCCGTGGCAATCAGCGCCTCGGTGGCCTCGACCGGGAAGAAGCCCGTTTCGACGACGCCGGCAAGTTTCCGAATATCGGCCACGACATCCGCGATGTCACTCTGCCCCGGAACGCGGACGTCGAGGATGAGGTGCCCTTCATCGGTAATGCGCGGCTGCCCATCGCGAAGGCGAAGCACCGGCGTGAGGCCCATCGCCGCGAATCGCTTCTCGAGAACGTCGCGCGCGAACGGCGTCACTTCCACCGGCAGCACGCCAACCCCGAGCCGTTCGACGATCTTCGACTCATCGGCGATGACGATGAACCGCTTGGCTTGCTGCTCGACGATCTTCTCGCGCAACAGCGCGCCGCCGCGGCCTTTGATCAGCCGCAGTTGGGCGTCGATCTCGTCCGCCCCGTCGACAGCGAGATCGAGCGGCGAGATCTCCGCGAGGGCGAAGAGGGAAATGCCGAGCGGCCGCGCCTGATCCTCGGTCTGCTTCGAGGTGCACGTGCAGCGGATGTCGCGCAGATCGCCGCGCGCAAGCACTTCGCCGAGGAGGGTGACGAACTCTTTTGCCGTGCTGCCTGTGCCGAGGCCGAGCGACATACCGGATCGAACGGAACGGAGCGCTTCACGCGCCGCTTCAATCTTCTGTCGCTCGGCCTTCACAGGGTCGAGTGTAATCGAGAGACTACGTTCTACGCGCCAGCGCCACGAAGCCGAGAGCGGCTGCGAGCAGTCCGAGCATCCAGGTGCTGAGCGCCGGGATCTGGCCGGCCGGGAAGATCGGAACGGTCTTCGGGCGGTGCGTTGAATGATCGACAGATCGGTCGAGGTGGCGAAGTTGACGATCTGGCCGAGCTCCGTGGCCGACAGACACTGGGTAGCGTTTGGAGACAGAAGATCGAGCGCGGCAGCTTGCGCGTTCGCCGCGGCCTTCGTTCCCTGGCCGGTGGCAAAGTTCAGGATTGCCTTCGTCTGTCCGGGAGCCAGCGTAATCGAGTACACCCAGAACGGATTGTCGTCTCCGTCTACGAAATTGATGTTGGAGACGGGAGTTGGTGCACCAGGTCCCCAGAACACGTGGCCGATGCGCGGATCGCTCGAAGTATTGCCGGAGAAGTTCTGAAACGACGTAGCCCAGGTGTCGGCGGTCGTGACGACGTTATCCCCGCTCGATGAGCTGACGATTCGCGTATTGCTGTCAGACCCGAGATTGTTGCTGGTGATCATCGTGAATGTGATTGGCGCACCGGTTGTGTTGGTGAAGTAGTTCATCCAGCGAATGAAGCGGTCGTTCGTCGGGACGAAAACCTTTCTGGTGACCGAGAGCCCGCCGATCGCCTTCGCGGGGTATTGGACCTGACGATTCGTGCACGCCGGGCCCGCGGGGCACCGTAGCGTCGAAAGCCGCGGGGCCGTTCTGGTTGAAGAACGAGAAATTCGCGTTGCCGGTCTGGCACGGGCCACCGCCAGCCGAGCGCGCCCCGAGGGGCCAGCTTTGCGATACAAGCTCAGTTGAACGCAGGTGACGCTCAGGCTGAAAAAACGCTTGATGCGTAAGCGGCGTCTGTCAATTGCGATTCCCACCCAGCATGCTGCGTAAGAGCTCTCGCCCGAACGCCTCACGCATTCTCGTTTCTTCTTTCGGCGCGGAAAGCACGGTGCGCACGTGCTCGTGAATGAGTGTCGGATCGGGAACGTAAGCGCGGACGAGGTACCAGACCGAGGCGGTGCGAATCGCCTCAGATGATGAATCGAAAAACGCCTGACAGAGAGTGCGTTATGTCAATCCGAGCATGACGCCGAGGGGGCAAGCATTAGCCGCGTCGCCGTGGCCGGAAGGAGGTCGAGATCTACCGCTCTCTGCTGTAGCGGTTGATCGGGCCTTCTTCTTGCTGTGGCCAACCGCATGAAACCTGGATCGATTGCGATTGTTCTTCTGCTGGCCGCACTGCCTTTGGTCGCTGCGCCCGGTGCGTTTACGCTCAGCGGCTCCGCATTCTGTTCCAGCCCCAATTCGGGCCAGCCTGGAGTTCATCTGACGTGGACTACCTCTGCGAATGCGACGCAATACGATGTGTACATGGCCAGCCAGGAGGCTCCTATCGGCTCGGTACCGGCGGGCGGGTCGAACACGTTCGATACCACCTACTTTGCGGCGATCTTCCAGACGCGCACCTATCACCTCATCGCGAAGGATAATTCGGGCGGCACATCTACCTCGAACTCAGTCGATGTCTTCATCCCACCGGACGTCTGTCCGCCGGGACCGTTCACCGTCTCCGGGAATGCCAGTTGCGACAGCGCAGCGCCGGCAGTCCATCTGAGTTGGGGCAGCTCGACCCAACAACCGACGTTTCGCGTCTTCCGCGAAGGCTCCCAGATCAGCGGCGCTCTCAACTGGACGAACCAAAGCTTTACCGACGGAGGCGCTGTTGCTGGGCGCTCATACACCTACACCGTGACCGCCTCGAATGCCAGCAAAAGCACAACCACGCCTCCGCTGAACATCACGATCTCGAGCACGATTTGCAGTGGCGGAACTCCACCGCCAGGAGCGTTTTCCGCATCAGCGAGCCCGTTCTGCACGAACGGCACGCCGGGCGCGCGCGTGAACTGGACAGCTTCCTCCGGCGCAACGTCCTATGTCGTCAATCGCAATGGCGCGCCGGTGAGCGGGACGCTGCCTTCGGGAGCCACATCCTACGATGACACTGCCGCCCCTGCCGGCCAGAGCAGCAGCTATGTCGTCGTGGCCTCGAATTCCGCCGGCAGCGCGACGGCAACGGCCGGTAACGTCGTCCCCTCCTGTCCACCATCCGCGTTCTCGCTGACGGCGACCGCTGCGTGCAGTGCGATCGCCTCGCCACCGTTACCGGTGGTCACGCTCGACTGGTCGGCGGCGGCGGCGACAACGACCAGCTATCTAATCATTCGCGACGGGATACAGACCGGCCTCGTCAATGGGAACACCATGACCTTCACCGACACCGAAGCGGTCGCGGGTCAGACCTACCAATACGTTGTTCGCGCTGTCGGTCCCGGAGGCAACACCGATTCCAATTCCGTATTCCTGGCAATCGATCCAGCGATTTGTGGAGCGCCGCCCTCCTGCGAGCTCTCGTGCGCCGCGAATGTCCCGGCAACCGGAGTTACGGGCGGCGCCATTTCGTTCGCGCTGCTCCAAGCGCCCTCGTGCAGCCAGTTTTACGTGGTGTGGACCTTTGGCGACTCGACAAACGCGAGCGAGCTCGCGCAAACCCACGTCTACACCAGCCCGGGAATCTATCAATGGAACGTGACGATCGTCGGTTCGGGTGGGCACAGCTGTACAAATAGTGGAACCATCACGATCACATCGCCAGCGCCACAAATCCCCCCGAAACGGCGCGTCGCGCGACACTGATCTACCCGACCTCTCCACGCTCGAACTCGGCGGGCGGGTCGTCGCGAAACTCGTCAAACGCTGAAGACATCAAGGTCGCTGGCAGGGACGAGCCCGGCCAGCGACCTAAGAGAATCCGTTATGTCCTACGCGCGATGGCGATCAGTCCGAGCATGGCGCCGAGGGCGCAGAGCATCCATCCGCTCAGGGCGGGGATCGCCGATTGGGGCAGAAGCGGTACCGTGTACGAGGAGGTGTTATTGGCAGGATTGGTATCGGTCGTGGCGCTCGATACCGTGGCAGTGTCTCCAAATGTCCCAGGCGAAGCAACGTTGGGCGGAGTCATTGTTAGCGTGATCGGGTTCGCGGGGCCGACGTTCAGCGTGGGAAGGGTGCAGGTGACCGTTCCAGCGACGTTGTTGCAGGTCCAGCCAGTTCCCGAAGCGCTGCCAAAGGTTGCTCCGGCAGGGACTACGTCGACGACCGATACACTTGCCGCCGGAGAAGGTCCGTTATTCGTCACGGTGATTGTGTAGGTCATCGGCGTGTTGCCGAATGCCATGGTCGCGGACGAAGTGACGTTGATTGCGAGATCGGTCGCGGTCAGGAAGTTGACGATCTGGCCGAGCTCCGTGCCCGAGAGGCATTGCGTCGACGTCGCAGGAAGAAGGGCCAGCGCCGCAGCCTGCGCGTTCGCGGCGGCCTTCGACGGCTGGCCGGTGACGAAGTTCAGGATGGCCTTGGTCTGTCCGGGGGCCAGCGTGATCGAGTAGACCCAGAACGGGTTGTCGTCTCCGTTCGCGAAGAAGATATTGGAGACGGGAGTCGGCGCCCCGGTCCCTTGCAGCACGTGACCGATGCGAACGTCAGACGAGGTGTTGCCCGAGTAGTTCTGAAAGGAGGAAATCCAGGTGTCGGTCGTCTGAGCCACGGCATCACCGTTCGAGGAATTGACGATGACGGTGTTGGAATCGGAGCCAAGATTGTTCGCGGTGAGCATCGTGAACGTCACCGGCGAGCCGGAGGTGTTCGTGAAGAAGTTCATCCAGCGGGCGTAGGTATCGTTCGGCGGAACGTAGACCTTTCTGCTGACCGAGAGCGCGCCGATCGTTTGCACCGGGAATGCGATCTGCCTGTTCGTGCAGTTCGCACCGGCAGGGACGGTTGCGTCGAAGACCGCCGGTCCGTTCTTGTTGTAGATCGTGAAGTTGGCGTTGCCGGTTTGGCACTGAGTGGTGGCATTCGTCAGGCTCACGCACAGCGTCTGGTAGCCGTCGAACATGTCGTTCAGAGTCGACATGGTGGTGCCGCCGCCGCTCGTCGTGGCGGCCACGGAGTGCGTGTACGAGGCTTCCGACGCGGCGCCGGATGCGGACGAGGTGGTGCTGAAGGTGATGTTGGTGTTGATGAAGTACTTCAGACCGCTGGCGTCGATCAATCCGATCGATCCGGTCGCTGTGGCTCGGGGATGGAAGGCTTGCGTCAGCGGCGTCAGGCCGTGATGCCGTTTGGCCAATTTGGCAGCCTTCTTCGCCAGGTTCTGAGCGACAGCGGCCGCATGTCTTGCCGCCCGGTCCGAGGCAACATCCGTGCCCTTGGGCGTCAGGTCGTGAAGCCGTTTGGCCAATTTGGCAGCCTTCTTCGCCTGGTCCTCAGCGACGGCGGCCGCGTGTCTTGCCGCCTGGTCCGACGCAGCATCGGTAGCCTGCGGCCGCAGGGCCGCCTGATCGGCCAGCGCACGGACCACCGAGGATCGATCGGTAACCGCGACATCAGCGTAGAGAATCGTTGACGAAAGGAGGAGAAACACCACCACCGCAATTGCTTTTTTCACGACTACCTCTTTCTCTTTCCACGGAATCCGAACGCAGCGGAGTTCTCTGGTTTGGAGTAGACCGCCGTGGAGTTTAACGGATGAACGCTCCGGATTGCTCATAAAATTGAAGCCAATGACCTACCAGCGGCCCGCAAAAACAATAATCCCCGTCTTTCTCTCCCTAATTGTCGCACTTTCGGCGATCTCTTGCAAAAAAACTGAACGTCCGAACGTCCTGGTCATCACTATCGACACCCTTCGCGTCGATCACCTCGGCTGCTACGGTTTCACGCTGGCCCACACGCCCGCGATCGACAAGCTGGCCGGCGAGAGCGTGCGCTTTACCGATGCCATCGCAGCCGCGCCGATCACGATGCCGGCGCATTCTTCGATCTTCACCGGCCTCTTTCCCCCGGCTCACGGAGTTCGCGACAACGGCGCATACGCTCTCGGAGAGAACGCGGTCACGCTCGCCGATCGCCTCCACGCAGCCGGTTACACCACACATGCATTCGTCTCCGCGCTGGTGCTGAACCGCCGCTACAACCTCAGTAAAGGCTTCGAGACTTACGACGACGACCTCTGGGCCGAGGACGACCCGAAGCTGTTCATGATCCGCGAGCGCCAGGCGCCGAAGACCGCCGATCGCTTTCTGCAGTGGTTCGGCGACTGGAACAAGTCCCGCACGAAGCCGTTCTTCACCTGGATTCACTTCTTCGACCCACATCAACCATACCGGCCCTCGCTCGCCGACATAGCCGTCTCGGTCTCTCCGTACGACGCCGAGATCGCCGGTGTCGACCGGCAGATCGGAAGGATCGTCGATACTCTCCGCAAGACCGGCCAGCTCGACAACACGCTCTTGATCCTGATGGCCGATCACGGCGAAAGCCTCGGCGAGCACGGCGAGCAGACGCACGCCATTTTCGTCTACGACGCCACCGTGCACATCCCTCTGATGATTCGCTATCGGCCGGCGTTCACCCCATCCGTCTACTCCGCCCCGGTGCGCTCGGTCGACGTCGTTCCCACGGTGCTGGGCATCCTCGGCCTGCCGGGAGGCGAATCGACCGATGGGCACGACCTCGGTGCCGCGATTCGGGGGAAAGAGCCCGCGCCTCAGCTTCCCCAGTACTCGGAATCGCTCCTTTCAGAAGTCGGCTTCGGCATGGCGCCTCTGTTCGCGGTCCGCGACGATGGCTACAAATACATCCGTGCTCCCCGCCCCGAGTTGTACGACCTCCGCAACGATCCGCACGAGCTGAACAACATTCTGGCGAAGTTCCCGCGCATCGGCGCGAAGCTCGACGCGGAGCTGACGAAGCTGATGGCAGACAGCAGCCGCCACGCGGTGAAGGCGGCGGCCAGCCCGATGACCCGTGAGACCGAGGAGTCGCTGCAGGCGCTCGGCTATCTCGCGTCGCACGCGGAACGTTCCGGCATGCAGGGAATGGATCCGAAGGACGGACTGCCGATTCACAACAAGCTCGAAGAGGCTCGACATTTTGCGCAGCAGAAGAAGTGGGATAAGGCTGAGGCCAAGTGCCTGGAAGTCGTGGCGCTGACGCCGCGGAACGTTTCCGCGATCAATGTCCTCGGCCTCATCGGCGTCAAGACCGGCGACCACGTGAAAGCGGTGAAGTACTACCAGCAGTCGCTGGCCATCGATCCGAAGCAGTTCCGCGTGTTCGGAGTTCTCGGCGGAATCGCACTCACCGAGGGCGACCTCGATAGCGCCCGGAAGAATTTTCAGACCGCGCTTGCCATCAATCCCCACTTCGCGGAGGCCATGGCCAATCTGGGATTCATCGAAGCGCTGCGTGGACGCGATCTCGCGGCCGAGCAGTGGTATCGAAGGGGAATGGCGGCCGACCCGACCTTTCCCCGCGTCTACCGGAGGCTCGGCGATCTTTACTACGACCGGAAAGACTTCGCCCACGCCTACGCCAACTACACGAAAGTCATCCAGATCGAGCCGTCGGACGTTCGCGCGATCGTGCAGGCCGGAAACTGCGCGCGCCGCCTCAACCACAACGACGAAGCCGACAAATTCTTCCGCCGCGCTGAAGTCCTGCGTCCCAACGGATGGATTCCGACCTACAACCGGGCCTGTCTCATGGCCGCGGCCGGAAAGCCGCAGGAAGCATTGACGACGCTCGAAGCCCTGGCCCAGCGCCACACCGTTCCCATCGCCCTCATCGAGCGAGACACAGACCTGGCCTCGATGCGGTCGCTGCCGGGCTACGCCGCGCTGAAGCGAAAACTGACGGATACCGGCGACGACGACATCGAAGACAACTGACGCGCACCGTCGCGCCTTTGGACGTTTTGGAGTCGCTGGTGAAGCCGGCGCAAAGCCGCGGAGCGGCGCTATCTACGTAGCCCACAGCGTGAGCTGTGGGACTCAGATACGAACCGTTTTCAAGCCGCGGAGCGGCGACATCTCGGAGTGATCACTCCTACATATACCGCTCGTCGCACGCCAACATCATGGGCGACGTTCGAGATGTCGCCGCTCCGCGGCTGGAGATTAGCCCGCATTTCTCACAGCCTTCTTGAAGCACTTGCGACTCCCTTAATCGAGAGTCCTTCTCCCCCCGCGGTTTCTTGCGGGGGGAGAAGGGGGTTCTGACCGGGGACTTCGAGGACATAAACCGGAGACATCGAGGACGGCTCGAACATGATGGATCCGGGGGTATTTGGATGCCTTGGAGGAACCCGATGAGCGCGAAGGAAGCATTGATGTGGGATGTAAACAACGGGATGAGCGTGACCATGGCCGCGGAGGTTCACGGCGTGAAGCGCTCGTGCGCATACAAGTGGGTAGATCGATATCGGCGGCTTGGCTTGGCCGGACTGGAGGAGATGTCGCGAGCACCGGAGGGTTCTGACCGGGTGCCGAAGGCGGATGAGGGGGCGGTTCTCGCGCTGAAGTTGAGTGTTTTCATGAGTTTCCCACGCCCGTTCCTGAAAATAGTTCACTGCTCGGCAAGAGCCAACGCCCCCTCATCCGCCTGTCGGCACCTTCTCCCCCAGCTGAAAAGCGCTGGGGGAGAAGGCTCTCGACGAGTAACAGGGTGGCGACGATTCCATGTGAGAGTGTGAGAAATGCGGGTTAGCCCGGGTTAGCCCGATCACAACCCCACAGCTCACGCTGTGGGCTACGTAGATTGCGCCGCTCCGCGGCGAACAACGCGCGCCGAAGGCGCGTTCACGCCGTTACCGACTCCGAGACCTCCGCCCCCTTCGGCACGACCACGATTCCGGTATCGGTCACGGTGAAGCGCTGGCGATCGGCTTCGAGGTCGTAACCGATGGTCGTGTTCGGCGGGATCTTCACCCCTTTGTCGATGATCGTCCGTTTGATCTTCGAGTGGCGGCCGATCTCCACACCGTCCATCAGAATCGACTCGTCGACGTCGGTGTACGAATGGATGCGGACGCGCGGATGGAGCACGCTCCGGTTGATCGTGCCGCCGGAGATGATCACGCCGGCGGAGACGAGTGAGTCGGTGGCGATTCCGATGCGCTGCGACTTGGAGTCGGCGAACACGAACTTCGCCGGCGGCAGGTTCAGCGGCGACGAGACCATCGGCCACTGCGCGTTGTAGAGGTTGAACAGGGGAGTGACGGCGACGAGATCGAGCGACGCCGCGAAGTACGAATCGATCGTCCCGACGTCGCGCCAGTATCCGCGGTTGATCTCGGCCTCGCCCGGCACGTAGTTCTGCCCGAAGTCGTAGGCGAAGACCTTCATCCGCGGGTACATGGCCGGGATGATCTCTTTGCCAAAGTCGTGCGCCGCGTCACGCAGCGCGTTGCGCTGCAATACGTCGATCATCACGTTGGCCTTGAAGATGTAGTTGCCCATCGAGGCCAGGACCATGTCCGGCCGCCCCGGAATCGTCTTCGCCCCCTCTTTCGGTTTCTCCACGAAGCCGGTCACTCGCCAGTCGCTGTCGACTTCGACGATGCCGAAGTGATGGGCTTCCTCCACCGGAACCGGGATCGTGGCGATGGTCAGGTCGGCGTCATTGGTCAGGTGCTCTTGCAGCATCTGGTTCACATCCATCTTGTAGATGTGATCGCCGCCGAACACGCAGACGAACTCCGGCTGCTCATCAAAGATCAGCTCGAGGTTCTGGAAGACCGCGTCGGCAGTGCCGCGGAACCAGAACGGTCCCTTGCGCATCTGCGCCGGCACGATGTCGACGTACTGGCCGATCTCGGGCACCAGCCGCCACGTGCGCGTGATGTGCTCGATGAGCGAGTTCGACTTGAACTGCGTCATCACCTTGATTTTGAAGAAGCCGGAGTTGATGAAGTTGTTGATGACGAAGTCGATGATGCGATAGCGGCCGCCGAACGGCACGGCCGGCTTGGCGCGGTCGCGCGTCAGCGGGTAGAGCCGCTCGCCCATGCCGCCGGCGAGGATCATCGTCAGAATGTTGCGGCGTGCCAGTGATCCGTACATGTGAGGTTGATTCTTTCTCCAACCGGCCCCCGAAGCAATTCATGTGCTAAAACGCTTTGTCGGAACGGTTCTCGGATCATGGCGGAAAAGGACTACTACGACATCCTCGGCGTGAAGAAGGCCGCCGGCGCGGATGAGATCAAGAAGGCCTACCGCGGCCTGGCGAAGAAGTTCCACCCCGACAAGAACAAGGGAAACAAGGACGCGGAGAACAAGTTCAAGGAGATCTCCGAGGCTTACGCGGTCCTCTCCGACAAAGAAAAACGCGAGCAGTACGACCGGCTTGGGAAAGAAGCGTTCCACTTCGGTGGGCAGGGCGGAGCCAATCCCTTTCAGGGCGGCGGCAGCCCATTCGGCGGATTCGATTTCTCGCAGTTCAGCGGTGGCGGCGCGCGCGCACGCGGCGGCCGTCGCTCGACGGCGGGAGGCGGAGCCGGAGGGTTCACCGACATCTTCTCCGACCTTTTCGGCGGTGGCGCCAGTTTCCAGCAAGGGCCGGAGCGAGGAGCCGATCTCGAGGCCGAGCTGACGATCGATTTTCGCGACGCCATCCTGGGCACGACCATGGACCTGGTCATCGGCGGCAAGGGCGTCAAAGTGAAAATCCCCGAGGGCGTGTCGGACGGACAGCGAATCCGCCTGCGCGGCAAGGGCTCTCCCGGCGGAAACGGCGGTCAGGCCGGCGATCTGAACGTGCTCATTCATGTCCGCCCGCATCCTCTGTTCGAGCGGCGTGGGGACGACGTCTACATCGACCTGCCGATCAAAGTCGGCGAAGCGATCCGTGGAGGCGAAGTGGAAGTGCCGACCATCCACGGCCCGGTGCGTGCCCGCATTCCCGCAGGAACGCAGGGGGGCCAGACCTTTCGCCTGCGCGGAAAAGGGGTGAAGAAGAAGGCCGGCGCATTCGGTGATCACTACTATCGAATCGAGATCACGGTGCCGAAGAGCACCGCACCCGAGGTCCTCGAAGCGGCGGATGCGATCGATGCTGCGTATGGCGAGGATCCGCGGGCGAAGCTGAATACGGGGCTGTGAGCGCCGCATTCCAAGCAGCAGGTGCTACCCTTCTGCGCGCTCCCATGTTCACCGTCTTCGTTGAAGCCGCACTGATTGGTGACGAGAAGGCCCGGAGCGCGCTCCGGGCCTTCCATGACTAAAGAAACGCTGTCAAGGGTAGTCAGCGGTCCTGCTGCAGCCGTTTCTGGACCGCTTCGCTGCCGCGGAGCGCAACTTCGCGGAGTGAAGCATCCGGGCTATGCGTCCAAGTTCGCAGCGCGCTGACAACCTCCGGTTCATCGGAGTGCGCCAGAGCCTTAAGGAGCACACTGGCCGTGGTGTACGGCTGTCCGACCAAGGGCGCTGCCGAGCCGTAGTCCCCCAGCCGCGCGAGTAGAACGCTCGTCATTTCGCGCTTCTCGGATGCGGAAAAACGGCTGTCGCGTGGATCGATCCAATAGCCAAGTGTGGCGAGCGCCTGGCGCTGTGGCGAGTGGCGACTGTAGCCGACGACATGCTCTTGCTCCCGAGCCATGCGAAGCACGTCGTCCTTCACCGCAACCCCCAGCGCGCCGATCGCCTCGGCGTTGCCGTAGGTCAGGATCGCCGACTTCGACGGCAGGTCGCGTTCCGTTGTGATGCTGGTCATGTACCGCTGTAGATCATGTTGAAACTGGGTGACCGATTCGCTTTCGCCTTCCTGCGACGGCGTGTACTCGTACGTGAACTCCTTCGCAACGAGTTGGAAGAAGATCGCACGCGAGCGGCTGTCGACCGGACCGGCCGGGCACGCGGCCATCAGGTGCTCGATGGACGTGCGAGAGGCCCGCCATTCGGCGCGCGTCGCTGCGCCGCCGTGGTTATAGGGTAGAAGCACCGAGCGCGAAAGCGAGCAATCGCTGGCGTTGCTGACGCCCGCCATCAGAAGCAGAAGGAGCAACCACACTGCGGAAACCATCTTTTTCATTTTGGTCCTCATTTCGTGTTAGTTGGTGCAGGCGTCGCCGTAGTTAGTGTTCGTGCGCCCATCAAATGCGATGTGGAAGTGGTTCGGAACGCCGCCGTTCGGGGCGATCGACGATGCCGGTTCGACCCATCCGCCGGCCGCATTTCCCGCTACCGCGAGAGCATTCCAGATATTACAGTCATGCGTGCCCGAACTGTTCCGCACGCTCAGATCAACCGCCGTCCCGTACGTGTGGTCGCCGCATGGCGTCGCGCTGTTCGCGCCCGGTATGCGGTAGCCGGCGCCGTTGCCTGGGTCGGACAACCCCGGAATTGTCACGGTCCGTGCCATGGCGCCGAGGCCCGACACGAGAGCGGAATCGACGAGCACGTAGCTGGCCGACGGGGACTGGAAATCGGCGAACGAGAAGTAGTTCTGCAGACCGCTGCTGCCATATCCCGTACTATCGAGGAACTGGCTCGCGTCGGGAACGGGCGAGCAGGGTTGGTTGGCGTACAGATCGCGCTGTTGCTGCTGTGGCGTTTTCGGCGGCGGTGGGGTCGTCCCGCCAGTCCCGCCACCCGGCGGGGTCGTGGTACCACCGCCGCTATCGCAGTACGTCAGATACACGTCCGCGTTGCAGACGCTTCCGCCGGCGTAGTCCCAACAACTATCGAATTCGGTATAGCCGCACACCACCATCATCTCCGCATGCGGACCGACGCTCGTGCTCCGCACGGTCGCGTCGGCTCGGAGGATTCCAAATGAAGCGTGGCTGCCGGAGGCATCGTTGGTCCAGATGCTTTCGATGCCGTCAATGAAGGGGATGTCCGCTGCGAGCTGCACCGCTCCGGTGGACGTGACAATGAGGCGTGATGGGACGAGCTGGGCGAGCCGGCCGCTGGCACCGAGTGGCAGGTCGATGTCCCACAGGACCGGCGTGCCGTCCGCCTCGGCGACACGAACGCCGTCACCGATGGCGTGGTAGCGGAGGCTGATGCTCTTTCCGTGTGCGGGCAGCCGCACCTCGTTGGCCGATACCGTCTCCAAACCGGCCTGCCACCCGGGACTCAGGCCCAAATCGGTGGCATACGCATCAAGTACCACCGCCGGGTGCGCGAGCTGGCGGCCGTGCGCGAGAATAGTGCTGGAGGCTCGCTGCGCGCCGTGGGAGTCCATGACTTGTTGGGAAGCCGAGCCGTCCGGCAAGACGCTCGTCACGACTGTCCAGCGATTGAAGAATCGCATCGGCACGGCGTAGGGCGCCGCTGTCCAGTCGTAGGAGATGATGGGCTTCCCGGCCATGGTCACCTCGGTCACCTGACCGTCGCTATCACTCACGTAGGTAATGGTTGGCAACCCCGCGTACGCGAGTTGTCGCCTGACCCCGCTTCCGGGTTTACCGGCGAACGCCGCTGCCGCGAGGAACGCGGCGAGACACCCTGTTAGAACGCGCTTCTTCATCAAGAGTCCTCCTTCAAGATCTTTTGAAAGGCGGTTTTTGCCTTCCCAATCTAAGGAGTGACGTAGGGCATGAACTCTACACCCAAAATGTTACTGAAATTTGCACCAATGTTACTAAAATCTTCGGCTGACTGCGCTTCCGTGGACAATTCCGAAGAGTTCCGATTCAGCGACCGGTCGCCGCATCAACGCAGAACACGCCGCGAGAAGCTTCTCTCGCGTTCTCACCGACCCGAGGCCGCCTCTTCGCATCCGGAGGATGGTCGGCCGGCTGAGATCCGCCTTCCGCGACAGTCGGAGCGGTCGGATGCCGTGCGCGCGCATCCAGCGATCAAAGGGAGTTGTCGAATTCTGTTCCCATTACTTACGCCGACGCTTTGGGGGCAGAGGATCGCGATGTGGAGCGTTCTCATCGGCATCCCCCCTCGACGCTCACAGCAGATGCTCCGGAGACTCCCGCACCGGGGCCATCGTGATACGGATCGTGGGCACGACGACCGTGTGCAGGGAGCGATCACCAGCCGGCCATCCCCATGCCAAGCGACAGCGCTTGCACCCGCGACCCATGCCGCGGCGGCGCGAAGTGCTCCATGCGCAGGCTGATCCGCTCCGCTGGCGTCCACAACCAAATCGGCGGCGCAGGCGCAGCACCGGACGCCGCGGCGCTCACGAGAAATGCCGCTCCAAGCAATAAGTAGCGCATCGGTACCCGTCACCATCAATGGAGTGACGTCTCGTCTCGTTTTCCCACCCCACCCCAAAGGTTTCAAGCAAAGAGGCTAAAGTGGAAACTGCGTGTTTACTGCCGCCAGTTCGCGAGCGGGCGTGTGCGCACGCTGCCCAGAGGATCGGGAAATCCAAGGCACCGGCATCACACCAACCACCCTCAGCCCGTTTTCAACGGTCGGCACGCGTGCGCTGCCTCTTCGTGTTCTTCCTTCGTCCAGTCGCCCGGATATGGGATCACGGACATGGCATCTTGTTCGCGGTACCCAAGCGCGACGCAACGATCGAGCGCTTCCTCAAGCGGCCTGGTGACACCCTCATGCGTGTTCCGTTGAACAAGGCGCTTCGCGGTCGTGAATACCTCGTACGCGTCGCGCCATTGCTTCGCGCGACAGAGGATCTCCGCGATGCACGACAGCACTTGGACAGCGTGCGGGTAGTTCGTGTTCGCAACGAAGGTTCGGGCGCAGGTGTTGAGCATCACGAGCGCGTCCGAGGCGCGCCCTGCCGATGCCCATATCCGTGCGCGGAGGAGTCGCGCTTCGGCGCGATCGACTTGGAGAATCGAGCTCTTCTAGCGTCTCTTCGAGCCCCTCTTCTCCACGCGAGAGGGGGGCAGTGGGTATCGAGGGCGTCTGGATGCGATTGAGCTGCGAGAGGCTGCCCTGATTATTCATCTCCTAGGGGGTCGCGCGCTCGTACACCTCCGAGGTTCCGGTGGTCTCGTTCGCTTCAAACTGTCCTTCGGGGCGCGCCAGTGATGCTGACGAGCGATGTCAGGCCCTTATACGGCCCTTCCTTACCTCTCACTCCGAAACGCGCGCTGTAGCAGCACTCAGAGCAGCACCAATAGCGGCGAAGAAAACAAGCCGCCAGATATGGCCGAGCAGCCCGATTCTCCAGGCGTTTTCAAGCGCCCACGCTATGGAAAGCCGATCGCCGCCGGTGTTCACGGCGAAAATTACGTCGTTGTCGACTACAGCGGCCACACCACCGCGAAACCGGTGCTGCACACGATCAGCGATGCCGGTGCCGTGGCGGACACGCCCCTTCCGCAGATCGCCACGACGCGGGCCTCGGTAGATTCGGGCGATCAACTCAGCTTTCCCGCGGTCGTGGCATTCTCACCGGATAGAGTCCTCCTGGCCTGGCACTCGGAAGCTGACGCGCTCGAGTTCTTGCAGACCGGATACGACGGACATCCCGTTCAGGGTCAGACGGTCATTGATCCGAAAGTGGTGCAATCTTCCGGGCCATCTCGGGCGTACTGGAATGGCAGCGAATTTGAGATCGCCTACAGTCGTGGCCCATCGGACCTTTCCATCGCCCGCATCACTGCTGACGGGACAGCCGTCAGCACGACACCATTCGTCCTGACGTCGCACGGCTACGATCCTGAATTCGCCACTGCGAGCGGCGCACAGATTATCGTCTGGCGTGATGAAAGCGCGCGCGGCGGCCTCGTGAACAGCCCTGTCCCTCTCCCTGGCTTCGACATCATGGCCCGAACATTCGCGGGTTTTGATTCCCTGCTCGCGGCGCCCGATTCAGGGGAGTCTGATCTCGTGGTCCGGAATCGCGCAGACTGATGTGAAGGTAGCACGCACCGGTGATCATGAAGTCGCGGTCTGGAGCGATCGAACGGATCGGATCTTTGCGTACGTCGACGGGGTGCCGGTTTCAATCAACGGCGTACCCGTTTTGATCGCGCCTCGGCAAGCGGGAGGCTATGTCGAGCTACCAGCCGTCGGATCGTCAAACCGCAACTTCCTCATCGTCTGGCACGACGGAGCGGGCCCGATGCTGGCGGAGCGGGTGGCATTTGACGGCCGGATACTCGACAACCCACCGATCGTTCTCTCAGCCAACGCCGGTCCCCTCTATGTTTCAAACTCTATTTTCCCAATCACGCCAACCTCGATCGCCTCTGATGGGTCGACGTACCTTGTGAGCTGGTCGGAGTTTCCTTCATTTGGCGGGATCATCACCGCTCGCGTGGAAAATGACGGCACGATGCGCGGCTTAGTGGCTCTCAGCGAGGTAAAAGACGTTTACTATCGGGTGCTTAGACCGTACGCGCCACAGGTTTCGTGGACGGGAAACAACTTCTTTGTCGGCTACTCGCTTGCGTACCTCAACTGCACCCAGTTTTGCAAGCCGTGGTCGGCAATCGGAGGCACGGCTCTGGCCATGGACGGCCAGTTCTCACCAGCAAAACCGCCATCCGCGCTGTTCTATGATTCGCCGGATCACGCGCCCCAAGCCCTCGCCTTCGGCGCTGGCAAGGTGACATTTGTCTGGTCGGCAACGTATTCACCCACAACGCAGTTTGTCATTGCCCAAACCACCGCTGACGGAACTCGAATTGCTGATCCGCGAGTGATTCTCTCTTTTTCATCGCTTTCGAGGTGCGCGGGCACGCCCACAATCGGATGGGATGGGACAGAGTTCGTCGTGGCGTGGATCGACCAGTGCGACGATGCCGTGCGAGCAGTTCGGCTCAATCAATTCGGGGACCCGATCGAGGCGCCATTCAACGTTGCCGCGGATGTCTATCCAGGGTTATTCGATCCCAGCGGCCCCAAACCCCCATTGATCGTCCCGACAGCCGACGGCGTCGTCATCGTCTACAGCCGCAACGACGCCGCGAGCGGCGATGTGCCGCGAGCATTCGAGCGCTCGCTCGCCTCCCCCCCGCGCCGCCGCGGCGACGGCGCGCCGTCCAATGACCAGCGCGCGGACGCTGCTCACCATGTTCAGAACGCTGCTCGCCACGTCCCTGCTCTTCGCTCTCCTCGATTCAGCGTTGGCCGCTGATCTTATCTACCGTCCCGTCGATTGTACCGACAGCTGATGGCGTGGTCATCATCTACAGCAGGAGCGATCCTGCCCACGGTGATGCGCTCCGGGCATTCGAGCGATCGTTGGCGCGCCTGCCGCCATCGGTCCCACGGCGACGCCCGTCAAGTCACTGACCAGCACGCGGGAGGATACACTCACGCCCCCACATGAACATCGAGCTCCTTCGCGCCGACGTTTCCTCTCTCAAGGTCGACGCCATCATCAACCCGGCCTCGGCGAGCAAGCCGGTGGCGGATTTCGGGCCGGTGCCGGTCGGGCATGCGGTCGTCACCAGCGGCGGCAACGTCCTCTGCAAGTTCGTCATCCACGCCATCGTTCCGCGCAACGGTGACGGCGATGAAGACGCGAAGCTGCGCAACGCCATGTGGGCGGCCCTCAAACGCGCCGAGGAGCTGGCCATTGCCTCGGTGGCCATGCCGCCGGTGCCGGGATCCTTCGGATTTGAACGGGGACGCTGCTCGCGCGTGCTGATATCGACCACGCTAGACTTCCGGCCGCACGCACGTTCGTTGCAGCGCGTCGTCTTCTGCGCGTTCAGCGAGGAAGCCTACGGCGAGCTCAGGCTCGCGCTCGAGGAGCACAAGGATTGATTCCTCCCGGACAGATCTTCGTCATCGGCGATTCACACATCGGACTGTCGGAAGGAAGCGAAACGCCGATTCTGACGTGGCTCGATCGCCTGGCCGCTTTGCGGCCGCGCGCGCTTTACCTCAACGGCGATCTCTTTCACTACCTCATCGCCCATCCGAAGTTCTATACGCAATCGGTGGCAAACGTCTTTGCCCGCTTCCGCGAGCTGCGCGACGGCGGCATGCCGATTCACTATGTCGAAGGGAACCGTGACTTCTTCATCCGGGGCTCGTTTGCCGAACAGTCAGTCACGAACGTGGCGACGGAGTACGCCGTCGATGCAGGCGAGCGGAAATACCTGATCATCCACGGCGACATGATCAACGATCGCGATCTGCCCTATCGCTTCTGGCGATTTGCTTCGAAGAATGCGGCCTCACGATTCGCGCTGCGGTTCATCCCGAAGAAAACCGCTCGGAAGTTCGTCGACAGCATCGAGGGCCGGCTGTCCGATTCAAACTTCAAACACAAAGCGCAGCTCCCCGTCAACCAGATGGCGGCCTACGCGCAGTCACGCGGGGTGGAAGGCTTCACCCACGTCGTCTTCGGCCATTTCCACGAGAAGTTCGTGCTGCCCGGCCAGACCACGGTCATGGTATTGCCGGCCTGGTACGAAACGGGGGAGGCGATGGCCATCGATCCTGAGTCTGGGGAGTTTTCATGGCTGAAAGTTTGAGAATCGGAAAATCGGAATGTTGAATGCTGAATGTTAAGTGTTGAATGTTGAATGAAACGAATCACGAGCAGGCATTCAACACTCAACATTGAACATTCAACATTCAACATTCGCTTTTGACTCTCCAGAAATGCGAGTCACCTTCCTCGGATCTGGCACCTCCACCGGCGTTCCCGTCGTCGGTTGCTCCTGTCACGTCTGCACGTCAGCCGATCCGCGGAACAAACGGCTGCGGCAGTCGGTGAAGATCGAGATGGCAGGGAAGTATTTTCTGATCGATACGTCGCCCGATCTGCGCCTGCAGCTTCTGAAGTTCCCGATCCCGCGGCTCGATTTCGTGCTCTTCACGCACTCGCATTCCGATCACATCATGGGCCTCGACGACATTCGCCCCTTCAACTTCCGGCAGCGCGAAGCCATCCAGGCATTTGCCAATCCGATGACGGCGGCGGCGATCCGGCGGGCGTTCAGCTATATCTGGTCCGACTCGCAGATCGGCGGCGGCAAACCGCAGCTCGACCTGATCGAGATCGGCGGCCCGTTCGTACATGAGGGCATCGCCATCACCCCGTTGCCCGTCGAGCACGGCGACTGGACCATTCTGGGGTTTCGTATCGGCAACTTCGCCTACATCACCGATACGAACGGCATCCCGGACGCGACGATGCGGCTGCTGGAAGGCGTCGAGATTCTTGCCCTCGACGGCCTGCGCATCTCGCCGCGCCATCCGACACATTTCGTAATCGACGAAGCCGTCGCCGCCGCAAAGCAGATCAACGCACGCGAGACATGGCTGATCCATCTGACACACGAGGTCGATCATGCGGCCGTCGAGGCGACGCTGCCTGCCGGGATACGGCTGGCGTATGACGGCCTGGTCCTGGAACTCTGAACGATGAAATCGATCCCAAAACGCGACCACCTCAACGCCACGGTAACGGCCCCACCCTCCAAGTCCTACTCCGTTCGGGCGCTCCTCCTCGGCGCAATGTCCGAGGGAACGACCACGATTACAAATTGCCTCGATGCGGACGACACCCGCTACGCGCTCGAAGCGTTGAGGACGGTCGGATTCCGCATCGACGGCGCATTCAAAACCGGCGTCGCCATCGGGCCGCGCGTCAGCATGTCGGCCAACGAGGTGCCGGTCTTCATCGGCAACGCCGGGACAGCGATGCGCTTTCTGACCGGATGGCTGGCCTTTACGCCGGGACGCTTCATTCTGCAAGGCGAGGCACGGATGCACGAGCGGCCGATCGGCGACTTGGTCGAGGTCCTGCGATCGATCGGCGCGGAGGTCGAGTATGTCGATCGCGAGGGATACCCGCCGCTGCGCATCCGAGGAAAAAAGATGCGGGGCGGTTTCGACGTCGCCATCGCAGCCGATACGTCGAGCCAGTTCGCCTCGTCGCTGATGATGGCCGGCGCTACGCTGCCGGACGGAATGACGCTGCGCCTGACATCGCTGGCCTCGGCGTCCTACCTCGACATCACCGCGTCGATCCTGACCGCATTCGGCGCCGACGTGCAGCGGCGCGGCAACATCGTCCACGTGAGCGCGGCGACGCTGCGGCGCGATGAGTACCATGTCGAAGGCGATTACTCGTCGGCCTCGTACTGGTTCGCTGCCGCGGCGGCAACGCGCGGCACGATCCGCGTTCGCGGCCTGGTGCATCCCAGCGCGCAGGGCGACGCTTCCTTTCTCGACATCCTCGCGGCAATGGGCTGCACGGTGAATATTGCGGACGAGATCACCGTCACCGGAACGGAAGAGCTACGCGGTGGCCGCTTTGACTGCAACTCCTCCCCCGATCTCGTACCGACACTTGCCGCGATCGCGCCGCTCGCGTCGTCGCCGGTCGAGATCGTCAACGTGGCCAACCTCCGCGTCAAAGAGTCGGACCGCCTGGCCACCGTGACGTCAGAGCTCCGCCGCCTCGGCGCGACGGTCGAAGAACGTCCCGACTCGCTGCTCATTCAGCCCGGCTGGTCGTCCGATCCGGCAAGCGATCCGGCAAGCGATCCGGCGATCATCGAGACGCATAACGATCACCGCATCGCCATGGCCTTCGCCATCGCCGGACTGGCGCGGGGCAACGTCACCATCGCCGACGAGCAGGTGGTATCGAAGTCGTACCCGCGGTTCTGGAAGACGTTGGATGAGCTCTTGTCGTCCTGACCCTACTTCGGCAGGGGCATATCCGATGCATCCATTGCGCTTGCCGAAGGCGAACGGATGGCTAGAATAGGCGCCATGCGCCCCCAACGTCCGGCAGTCGCGATCGCAATCGTGTTCCTGTTCCTGGTCACTGCTTCGATCCTGGCCTGCCACAGCCCGACGTCGCCAAGCGACTCGGCAACGGTCACCGAGCACGGACGCCTCTCCGGTATCGTCACGATCGGCCCGAACTGTCCCGGGCCGGAGACGACCAATCCCTGTCCAACGCCGCCCTCGGCGTACGCCGCGCGCAAGATCCTCATCTACAACGAGGCGAAGACCAATCTCCTCTTCACGGTCGACATCGATTCGCAGGGCGCCTACCTCATCGATCTCACGCCAGCGAGGTACACGGTCGATCTCAAGCCGAACGGCATCGATCACACGTCCGACCTGCCGCAGGTCGTCGAGATCAAGGCGAATATCGTCACGCGCATCGACGTGAACATCGATACCGGCATCCGGTAGGCCGGCACGGCCGGCGGCGTTGGTTGCCCAAGGCTCCGCCGCCATTTCGTCAAAGGACAACCATGCCGCGCGCAGGACAACAAAAAGGCCGGCAGATACGCCGGCCTTGTTCGCCGTGGTCGCGTGAGAGCTAGGCTTTCAGGTGCTTGCTGACGAGAGCAGTCATCTCGAACATCGAGACCTGCTTCTTGCCGTTGAAGATCTTCAGCAGCTTGTCGTCTGCGTTGATCATCCGCTTGTTCGTCTTGTCCTGAAGGCCTTTGGCCTTGATGTAATCCCACACGCGCTTGGTGACTTCGCTGCGGGGAATCGGCTTGTCGCCGACGATTGCGGCCAGATCGCTGCTCGGGGTGACTTCGGCGGCCAGCCCTTTGCCGCCGCTTTTCTTGCTCGTTGTCGCCATCAGTATTTCCTCTCCTACTACGTTTTCGCGCGATTGTGCGCTACTGCACTCTGCGCGTCAAACGGCGATTTTCGGTTGGTGTGCCGAAAGTCATGGTTGGCAGGCCGTCTTCCGGCACATGTGCATCTCCTGACCGCCGCCTAGATTGGGGGTGCAAAGGAGATGCAAATGCACCAACAACCACTCGTCCGGCTGACCGATGTGGCCCGAACTTACCGCCTGGGACGCGTCCACGTCCGCGCACTCACCGGCGTCTCGCTGGAGGTGAGCCGCGGTGACTTTCTGGCACTTGCCGGCCCTTCCGGCAGCGGCAAAACGACACTGCTCAACCTCATCGGCTGCATCGACAAGCCCGACAGCGGACGCATCGTCATCGACGGGGTCGACGTCACGCCCGTGCCGCTGCACCGCCTGGCCGCCACCCGCCTCGACACGCTCGGATTCATCTTCCAGACCTTCAACCTCATTCCGGTCCTGACGGCGTATGAGAACGTCGAGTACCCGCTCCTGCTGCAGCACGTGCCGGCGGCGAAGCGGCGCGATCGCGTCCGCTACTGGCTCGAGCAGGTCGGTCTGAGCGATCAGGCCCGCCAGCGGCCCGACCAGCTCTCCGGCGGTCAGCGGCAGCGCGTGGCCATCGCCAGAGCGATGGCCGGCGAGCCGAAACTCGTCCTCGCCGACGAGCCGACCGCGAACCTCGACTCCGTCACCGCCGGAAGAATCCTCGATCTCGTCGAAGAGCTCAACGACAGAACGCACTGCACTTTCATCTTCGCAACACACGACCCCGCCCTCATGGCCCGCGCGCGCCGCTGCGTGCGCATGCACGACGGCGACATCGTCACCGAACCGCGGCTCGAAGCCCGCGCCTCCTGAAGGAACGAATCCGATGCTGACCAAACTCGCGCTTCGCAACGTCTTCCGCAACCGCCGCCGCTCGGCCATTACGCTTCTCGTTATCGTCTTCGGTGCCGTTGGCCTGATCCTCTTCGGCGGCTACAAGGCCATCACTTTCCGCGGCCTTCGCGAGAGCACCATCCGCGACCGCCTGGGACATCTGCAGATCTACAAGCGCGGCTTCGAGAGCGCGGAGGCAAAGAAGCCTCTGGAGTACGGTCTCGACGACGTTGCACAGCTACGGCGTGCCATCGAAAGCGATCGGCGCGTCCGTATGACCACCGCCCAGATCACGCTCATGGGCCTCATCAGCAACGGCGACAAGTCGGAGACCTTCATGGCCACGGCTGTCGAACCGAAGGAGGACCGGGCCATGAACGCCCAACGCCTCGTCGCCGGCACAAATCTCCCCGATGCGGAACCGGACGCCGTCATCGTAGGGAAGGGCCTCGCCGCCTCGATGCACGCCAAGCCGGGCGACTACCTGACGCTGATGTCGACCACGACCTCCGGTTCCCTCAACGCCATCGATGTGCGCGTCGCCGGCATCTTCACCAGCGGCGTCAAGGAGTACGACGATCGCGCCATCAAGATGCCGCTGACCGGCGCGCAGCAGCTCCTGCAAACCGCGAAGGTCGAGCGTCTGCTCGTCCTGCTCAATGAAACCGACGATACCGACGCCGTTCGAGCGGATCTGGATCGCCTATTCGCGCGGAAGCACTGGTCGCTCGAGATGAAGGACTGGTCGCAGCTCGCGACCTTCTATCACCAGGTCGTCTTGCTCTACAACGGCATCTTCGGCTTCATCGGGATGGTCGTCTTCGGCATCGTCATCTTCAGCGTCGCCAACACGATCGTGATGTCGATCTTCGAGCGGACCCGCGAGATCGGCACGATGATGGCCATCGGAACGACCCGATCGAAAGTCTGGCGGCTCTTCCTGCTCGAAGGGCTGTTCATCGGCATCATCGGCGGCGTGGCAGGATTGCTGGCCGGCGCCGGCGCGTCGGGCATCATCAACAACGCCCACTTCATGCTTCCACCGCCGCCCGGCTACACGCAGGGCTACCCGCTGCGCGTCCTGATGCAGCCGGGCATTCTCATCACCGCCTTCCTCATCGCCGTCATCACCTCGACGTTCTCATCGATCCTCCCAGCGCTGAAGGCGTCGCGGCTGAAGATCGTGGATGCGTTGGGGCATATCTGATCCGGGGGGTCGGGGGTCGGGGGTCGGAGAACGAACGTCGTGTTCTCCGACTCCCGACACCCGACACCCGAGGAGCCATCAATGAAATCGATCATCGCCATCGCAGTTTTCTGCGCAATGCTGCCAGGTACCGGTCGGACTGGAGAGTCTGACCCACGTGCGGCCTCGATGCTTGCCCGCGCCGACGTCTTTCGCAATCCGATCGAGAGTTTTTCGGTCGACGTGGAGCTCACTTCGTTCGCGCCGGGCGGCAGGACAGACATCTCGCGCTTCCGCGTGTTTGGAAAAGGGAGTGATCGCAGCATCGTCGAGTTCACCTTCCCGCAGACGGAGAAGGGGAAATACCTGCTGATGCTGCGCGACGCCATGTGGATCTACATGCCGACCGCCAGCCGGCCGATCCGCATCTCGCCGCTGCAGCGGCTCATGGGCCAGGCATCGAACGGCGATGTGGCGCGGACGAACTTCTCGATCGACTACGACGCGAAGTCGGTCGCCGAGGATGGCGACGCGTTCGTCGTCGACCTCCTGGCGAAAGACCCTGCCGTCGCCTACAACCGCGTCCGGCTCTGGATCGACAAACAGTCGTACGAGCCACGGCGCGCCGATTTCTACGTCGTCTCCGGAAAACTGATCAAGCGCGCCACCTACCGCCAGTACGGCACGATGGCAGGCCGCCGTGTCGTCACCGAGGTGGTGATCGATGACCTGCTGAGACCCGGCAATCAGACCGTGATGCGCTACGCCAACCTCACTCCGAAAGAGAACGCCGAGAAGATGTTCACGAAAGACGCGTTGGGCAAATGGTGAAGACGGTCCTTGTCGCGATGGCGTTGTTCGCAACGACTGTCTATGCCGAGACCTTCAAGTTCTTCGGCTCCGCCGGTGCCGAGTGGCAATTCACCCCAGCAAACTCGGCCTCGGCATTGAATCCCGGCAACGTCGCGCGGCTGCCCTACCGCACCGGCTCCGGCGACGCCGTCACATTCCTTGACGCCGCACCGGAAAGCCATGCCTGGAAACTCCACCTCAAGCTGCGCGGTGATGCCGCCGAGGGAGGCAGTCAGAAGGCGGAGATCGGCGAAGCGTCCCTGCAGCTCAATCCGCGGCCATGGCTCGACATCACGATCGGGCGGATCATCGAAAAGTGGGGCACCGGCTACGCCTGGAATCCGACGGCGTTCGTCAGTCCGAAAAAGAACCCGGCCGATCCCTCCGACCGCCTCTCCGCCAATCGCGGCATAGGCATGATTCGTACCGACCTCTTCGTCCGGGGCACGAACGTTTCGCTCTACGCGCTCGATCACGGCGCGATTGCCGCGCGCGTCTACCGGCTCGTCGGCGGGACCGATGTTTCGCTTCACTTCCTGCGCGACGGCAGCGGCACCCGGCAGGGCATCAGTGCCGCGCGCGTCTTCGGCGATGCATTGGAGCTGCACGGCGAGGTGGCGCGCCGCCATGCGCTCGCCGGAGGTCAGTACACGTTCAAGAGCAACGTCAACGTGGTCGTCGAGCTCTATCGAGGCGGCGATGGTCTCGATGCCAGCGCATTTCGCGCCTTCCGCACCGCAGCCGATTCTGCTCACGACGAAGCGGCCATCCGCGCCGCGAATACCGCGTACGCGCCGCTGCACATGGCCCGCAACTACGCCTTCTTCCGCCTCGACTGGCCGCACGACAAGCTCGATGTAGAGTTGATCGCCATCACGAATCTCCGCGACGGATCGCTGCTCGCGCGTGCCACGCTCACCCGGCGGTTGCTGGCGAATGTGAGCCTCTACCTAATCGACACGGAGTTCGCCGGCGCGCGTGCCAGTGAGCTCTCGTACATGCAGGTGCGGCGCGTCACCACCGCCGGCGCGCGCTACTACTTCTAGAATGACATGTACGTGAACGAACGAAAGATGAAGCTGGTCGGGGTTCTGACATGGATCCTCGTCGGGATTCCGAGCGTGTTATGGGAGGCGGAGTTCCGCTCCCTCTACACGGCACGCGCGGCGATGCTCTTCGGCGCCTTCATCGTGTTCATTGTCGCCTTCCTCATCGGCACACGGCCCGGCTGCACCGCGGGCACGCGGATTCCGACGCTCATCGTCGAGACGCTGGCGGCCTACGCCTGCGTGAACCTGCAGCCAACCGGCTTTCAACCGGTTCTGCTGGTCATCATCGCCGCGCAACTCGGCAGGTATCCGCCTCGCTATGCCGTCGGCGGCATCGCCATCAACTCGATCGTCCTCGGCTTGATCATGGGCAGGAACGGCGACTCGGCGGTGATCTATGCGATGGTCTACTTCGCGTTCTCACTCTTCGCGCTCTTCTCGATGCACGTCGCCCATTCCGAGATGGAAGCGCGCAAGTCGCTGGCCGAGGCCAATGCCGAGTTGCGCATGACCACCGAGCTTCTCGAGATCAGCAGCCGCACCTCGGAGCGGCTTCGCATCGCCCGCGATCTGCACGATCTGCTCGGCCACCACCTGACTGCGCTCAGCCTGAACCTGGAAGTGGCCAGCCACGTGGCCACCGGCGAGGCGAAGGAGCACATCGAGAAGAGCAAGGCGATCGCGAAGCATCTCCTCGCCGACGTTCGCGATGTCGTCAGCCGCCTTCGCACTGACGAGCCGGTCGATTTGACAACGTCTCTGGAGTCGCTGCGCGACGTGATCGTGGCGCCCTCACTCCATCTCGACTTCCCGCACGAGCTGGCCGTGGCCGATGCGAATATCGCCCAGGTCGCGCTGCGAACGGTGCAGGAGATCGTGACGAACGCGGTGCGCCACTCCGGTGCCCGCAATCTCTGGCTGAACCTGAGTCTGAACAAGGCCACAGCCGGCCGCACACTCTCGATCGATGCCCGCGACGACGGCGTCGGCTCCGACAACGTCCGCTTCGGCAACGGCCTGCTCGGCCTTCGCGAGCGTGTGCAGCAGGCGCAGGGCACGTTTGAAGTGACGTCGACCCGCGGCCGCGGGTTCTCCGTCCACGTGACGCTCCCCCTCGGAGCGTTGGCGTGATCCGCGTCTGCATCGTCGAAGATCAGACCATCGTCCGACAGGGCCTGCGAAGCCTCCTTGCTCTCGTACCGGACATCGAGGTCGCCGCCGAGGCCAGCGACGGCGAGGAAGCGGTCGAGGTCATCGAGCGCGAGAAGCCGGACGTTGTCCTGCTCGATCTGCGCATGCCGAAGCTCGACGGCGTCGGCGTCCTGCGCACCCTTCGCGAACGTAACGCCGCACGCCCGACACTGATCCTGACGACGTTCGACGATGATGCCATCCTGTTCGAAGCAGTCCGCGCCGGCGCGAAGGGCTGGCTGCTGAAGGACGTCTCCCTGGAACGCCTGGCCGGCGCTATCCGGACGCTGGCCGAGGGGGGAACATGTATCGAACCGGTCATCACGGAGCGGATCATGCGCGCGCTCGAAAAGAGCGACTCCTCGTTCGAGTCCGCCGACCTCCCCGAGCCGCTCACCGACCGCGAGCGAACGATTCTCCGCCTTCTCGCCGGCGGCTACAGCAACAAGGAGATCGGAGAGCTGCTGAGCATCACCGACGGTACGGTGAAGAACCACATCTCGAACCTGCTGGCCAAGCTCGGCGTGCGTGACCGCACGCGGGCAGTGCTACGGGCGATCGACCTCGGCGTGATCTGAGCCCTCCCAGGAGTCTGCGCGGCAGAACGGTCGAGCGGAGATGGTGGCCGAGCCTTGGGCAACCAGCGCCGCCGGCCGTGCCGGCCTACTCCTTCAGTTCGACGTTCCAGTACGCCTCATCGAGGAAGTTCTTCCAGATGTCCGGGAAGTTCCGGCCCTGGAGGCGATGGAGCGGGTGCCACTTCGGGCGCACAGGCTGACGCTTGAGCTGCAGGCCGGTCTCGGTCAGGAGCTTGTTCCCCTTCTTAACATTGCAGGGGAGGCAGGCGCAGACGACGTTCTCCCACGTCGACTTCCCGCCGCGCGAGATGGGGACGACATGGTCGAGCGACAGCTCGGACGACGAAAACTTCCTGCCGCAGTACTGGCAGCGGTTCCCGTCGCGCAGATAGATGTTGCCGCGCGAGAACTTGACCTCCTGCCGCGGCAGCCGGTCGAACACCAGTAGCTGAACGACGTGCGGAATCAGGATGTTACGGCTGGGCGTGCGGACGAAATGCTCGTCATCGCCTGGCACGGGGATATCAGCCCAGTTCTCGAAGTCATAGGTCCGGTACTCGGAGTCGACGGCCTTGACCTGCCCTTTGTACAACAGGGTCAGCGCACGCCGGGCAGAGGTTATCTGCACAGCCTGGAAGACCCTGTTGAGGACGAGCACGTGACCGTCGAGCATAGTTCCCCACTCGTAACGCCGCGTACAGCCGTGGTTGTTTCCATCTCCTGACCGTCAGGAGATGGTTCGGAGACATGATACACGCGCCGGCATGAGGGTCCTGTACTTCCATCTCCAGTGGTGGCCGAGCCTTGGGCAACCAATGCTGCCGGCCGTGCCGGCTTGAAAAAAGTGCCCATTTGATAGATAGTTAGCGCCTGAGTCGCTTCTGAATCCAGCTCTGCGGAGCGCATTCCGGGTGTGGTTGTTTGTGGGAGGCATGCATGCGCGTTTTGTCACGGCTCGCTTTCGTAGTCCTTGCTGTCGCCGTCCTTTCCGCTCCGGCGGCGCTCGCCGACCAGTACCAGGCAACCTGTCCCCTTACGCTGGTAGCGACCAATGCGCCACCGACCGCGTTCTACCAGTCGCCGCACGGCGTCTTCCGATTCGGAGCGCAAGTCTTCGCACTTCGCGGCCAGACGCTGACGACCTACACGGTTACCGATCTCGGCGACATGCAGGTCGCCCGGGAGGACTTCATCGGGGCTCTGGCCGCCCGTGAGACCAAGGGGGGCGTCGCCTTCGGAAGCGGCTTCCTCTACCTCAGCAGCGAAGCCGGACTGGAGATCTTCGACCTCCGGAATGTCCGCGCCGGCGGCACCGCGCCGATCCTCGTTTCGCGGACGCCGGGCCTGCGCTACCACCGCCTGGCCGTCAGCGGCACCACACTGGCCGCGGTCTATCCCGCCACCGACCTGCCGTGCTCCGCGAATGGGGCCATCGGACCGATCCAGACCTGCTTCAACACCATCGACATCTACAGCGTCGTTAACCCGGCGGCGCCGGTCCGCGTCAGTTCCATCTCGACGTACCTTAGCCCGCTCGGTGGATTCAATGACGTCGCCTTCAACTTCGGCTTCCTCATCGGCACCGCGAACGGCGGCACAGTCGCTTGGGACGTCACCAATCCCGCCGGTCCGGTTTTCGCCGGCGGCAGCGCGACGTCGGGCAAATTCCTGATCAGCAACGGCTCGAACCTGCTCGCCATCGGCAATGACAGTGCGATCCTCACGTTCATCATCAATGCCAGTCCGGGTGCCCCGGCCTTCTTCAACCCCTTCACCTTCCACACCACGGCAAACCTGCAGGTGGAGCGGTCGAACCCGATCATCTTCCATCCCCAGGGAACATTCGATGAGGCGAACGGACGCCTCATCACGTTGATCGACGAGCTCGACTACCAGACGCTCCAGCCGGCGCGCACGATCGCCTTCGACGTCTTCGACTACGCCACGGCCATGCTGCAAGGGCGCGATCCCCGGCAGTACGAACAGGTCTCCTACACGCAGGGCGACGAAGTGAAATGGAACCCGCTCGCGGTGGGCTCGCTCGTTTACGTCGTCGGTGAGATCACCGGAACGCAGACCTACGGCGCCTGCGGATTGATGACCGGCCGGATCGAGTTCGACTCGATCGCCGGCACGGTCTGCGGCGGCGCCGAGATTCATGGATGGGTCACGGGAACGTTGAAGATCACGAACGTCGAGCTATTCCTCGACGGTGGATCGCTCGGCTCCGCCTCGCTCTCCGGACCGCCGCGCATCGACATTCCGTCGACTACGCCGGTCTCGACGTGGCGCGTATTCGCGAACCTCGACGCCATCACCAAAGGGGTGCACGTGCTTCGCGCGGTCGGGACCGACGCGGCCGGCAACCGGCGTCAGTTTTCGAGCCAGACCATCCTGTTTCCGGGTCCGGGGTCGAACTGCGTGGCGCGCCGACGCGCGGTTTGATCACCGCAACGTATCGACGAGCGCGAGTGCCGCGGACCGCGGATCGCTCGCGCCCGTGATCGGCCGTCCGACGACGATGTAGTCCGCGCCCGCCGCAAGCGCCGCGGCGGGCGTCATCGTTCTGCGCTGGTCTCCCGCCTCGCTCCCTTCGGGACGAATCCCGGGAACGACGATGCACATCTCACTGCCACAAGCCTCCCGGATGGCTGCAACTTCATGCGACGAAGCAACGACGCCGCGCAGCCCCGCATCCTGCGCCAGCCTGGCCAGCCGCACGCCGGTTTCGCGCAGCGTTCCTGCGAAACCGATTCTCTGCAGCTCCGAGTCGTTCAGACTCGTCAGGACCGTAACGCCGAGGACGAGTGTTGAATCGCCAGTCGAATCGCCAGTCGAAACGACTGCGCAGGCGCGGAGCATCGTTGGACCGCCCGACGCGTGTACCGTCACCATCGCCGCACCCAGCGATGCCGCCTCGGCCACCGCGTGTCTGGCGGTGTTCGGGATGTCGTGGACCTTGAGGTCGAGAAAAACCTTCGCTCCGCGCGCGATTACCTCGCGCACGATCGACGGCCCGTTGGCGACGAATGCCTGCAATCCAAGCTTGAAGACGCCGGCTACTCCGTGCAACGCATCGGCGAGACGGAGGATGTCGTCGCGCGAGGAGCGGTCGATGGCAACAATCAATCGGTCAGTTGCTTGCATAGTCGGCATGATAGCGACCGCATGAACAAATTCGACATCGCACGCGCACTCGACGAGATCTCGACCTACATCGAGCTGCGCGAGAACAACCGGTTTCGAGCCCTGGCGTTCGAGCGCGCAGCACAGAGCATCCGCGCGATCGACGCCGAGCCCGCCGACCTCATTGCCAGCGGCGAGTTGATTAAGCTCGCGGGCATCGGCAAAGGCACCGCCGCCGTCATCGACGAGTTGGTGCGCACGGGGCAATCGAAGTACCTCGAAGATCTGCGCAAGCTATATCCGCCCGGGATTCTCGAACTGCTCCGCGTACCGAAGCTGGGACTGAAAAAGATCGGCATCCTCCACCAGAAACTAGGCATCGGCAGCCTTGACGATCTGGAGGAAGCGGCGCGAGCCGGACGCCTGGCGTCGTTGCCGGGCTTCGGAACCAAAACCGAACAATTCATCCTCGGCAGCGTCGAGAAGGCTCGCCGCCGCGAGTCACACTTCCTGCTGCCGATCGGCGTCGAGGTCGGCGAACAGATTCGCGGGCACCTCTCAGCCATCGAGGAAATCGACGACGCCGAGGTTTCCGGCAGCGTGCGGCGGCGGCTCGAGGTCATCCGGAACGTCAACATCGTCATCGCCACGCGCGCGCAGGAGCGCGTCGTCGAGGCGCTTGCCGGATTCGTCGAGCGGATCGAACGGATCGACGACGACACGGTGAAGGCATTCGCGCGCAATGAGATCGCCGTCTGGTTCCATTTCACCAAACCGGAGGCCTTCGGCGCGACGCTGCTGGCCACCACCGGTACTCCCGAGTTCGTGGCGGCGTTCCTCGCGCGCGGTGGGAAACTTCGCCGTGCACGCACGGAAAAAGAGCTATTCGACAAAGCCGGTCTGGCGTACGTCGATCCCGAAAGACGGGAGAACGGCGACGATCTCAAACACAGACGCCACCGCCGCCTGATCGAAGTGTCGGATCTTCGCGGGACGTTTCACGTACACACGACCTTCTCCGACGGCCGGAACACCGTGCACGAGATGCTGTCCGCCGCCCATGAGCGTGGCTTCGAATACGTCGGTATCTCCGATCACTCGCCCGCGGCGTTTTACGCCGGCGGTCTGAGCGTGGAGAAGCTCCGGCAGCAACAGAAAGAAATCGCCGCGAACGAGCGCGGCGTCGCACCGATGCGCGTCTTCCGCGGTACCGAGGCCGACATCCTCCCGGACGGCACCATCGACTACGACGCAACGACGCTGGAGAAATTCGACTTCGTCATCGCTTCGATCCATTCGCGTTTCCAGATGACGAAGGATGAGATGACCGAGCGCATGCTTCGCGCGCTTGACAACCCCTGCGTGACCTTCCTCGGCCATCTGACCGGCCGCAAGCTCCTCTCTCGAGACGGATACACGATCGATTACGAGCGCATTTTCGAGAAGGCCGCCGCCCGCGGCGTGATGATCGAGATCAACGGCAACCCAACCCGCCTCGACATCGACTGGCGCCACGTCCGCCGCGCCCTCGACCTCGGCGTCGGCTTCGCGATCAACCCCGACGCCCACTCCGTCCACGAGTACGCCGCGCTCATCAGCGGCACCTGGGTGGCGCGCAAAGCGGGGCTGTCGGCAAAGGAGATTTTCAACACGAAGCCGGTTGAGGAGGTATCCGAGTACCTGAGGAAACGCCGAAAACGGCCGGCTGGACACTAGCGGAGAAGGTGGCCGAGCCTTGGGCAACCAGCGCCGCCGGCCGTGCCGGCCTGGCACGGATGTTCCATTCTTGTGGATATGCTCTTTGTGACCATCCCTTGACCTGGGGCGGAGAATACCTGCACAATCTTCGTCGTTAACCTCCCAAACCGCTCGCAAGTACCTCTTCGCAGCACCTCTGCTTTGCATTTCCCTGGCTTCCCTAAGCAAGACATCAATTGGACATCCGAACAGTCGAGTTCCACCGCGCGGCGTACAAGCCCGACGACTTTCCGACTGACCGCAGACCGCAATTCGCAATGGTCGGTCGCTCCAACGTCGGTAAGTCGAGCCTCATCAACGCCGTTCTGAAACGCAAAGCAGTCGCGCGTGTGAGTCAGACGCCCGGAAAAACACAGGCCATTCAGTTCTATCTGATCAACGATCGCTTCTACATCGTCGACTTCCCCGGTTACGGCTACGCGAAAGTTCCGAAGGACATCGCCCGCTCCTGGGGGCAGCTCGTCCGCGGTTACCTCGAGAGCGCCGATGCTCTCCGGCTGATCTTCATCCTTCTCGACGCGCGGAGAACTCCCAGCCCGGAAGATCGTCAAATGCATGACTGGACCACCGCATCCGGAATCGACGAACGGATCCTTCTGACCAAAAGCGACAAGCTGTCCAGCAATCAGCTCACGAAGAGCCGGACGGCGATCGCGAAAGAGCTCGAGATCACCGAAGACAGGCTCATCGCCTGTTCCACCATCACAAAGACAGGAATCGAAGCCGTGCGGCGCGAGATCGCATCGCGTCTTTGACTCGGGGCCACAATCTAACGAGGTTCAATCCAATGTCCGAAACTGAATTCGAAAACGAAACGACCGTCGCCGTAGCAGAACTGCCGATCGAAAAACCGGAGAAGCCGGCGCGCAAGACCACGCGCAAGCCGAAGGCCGAGAAAGCCGCGGCACCTGTGGCGGTCGAGGAAGAGTCGCCGGCCGCGGCCGTCGCTGTCGTCAATGCCGAGCCCCATGCCGAGCCCGCTGAGCCTGCCGCTCCGATTATCGATGTCGAAAACGATGCGCCCGTAGCCGAGACGCCCGCTACCTCGGCCCCGTTGCAGCTGAACAAGCGCGGCGAGCAGACCCAGGCCGCGGAGACGCTCGACATCCGCGTCCTCAAGGAGATGAAGCTCCCCGATCTCACCAAGATCGCCAAGGAGCACGGCATCGAGAACGCCACCGGAATGCGCAAGCAGGACCTCATCTTCTCGGTCCTGCAGGCGCAGACGGAAAAGTCGGGGCTGATCTTCTCGGAAGGCGTCCTCGAATGCCTGCCGGACGGTTTTGGCTTCCTTCGAGCCCCCCAGTACAACTACCTGCCCGGCCCCGATGACATCTACGTCTCTCCTTCGCAGATCCGCCGCTTCGACCTCCATACCGGCGACACCGTCTCCGGCCAGGTCCGGCCACCAAAGGAAGGGGAGCGCTACTTCGCTCTCATTAAAGTCGAAGCGGTCAACTTCGAGCATCCGGACGTCGCCAGAGAGAAAATTCTCTTCGACAACCTCACACCGCTTTATCCCGAGCATCGCATCAAGCTCGAGGTGCCGTCGAACATGTCGTCGCGCGTGCTCGATCTCATCGCCCCGGTCGGCAAGGGGCAGCGCGGTCTGATCGTCGCGCCGCCGCGCACCGGCAAAACGATGATCCTCCAGGCTATCGCCAACTCCATCACCACCAACCATCCCGAGGTCACGCTGATCGTGCTGCTGATCGACGAACGCCCCGAGGAAGTCACCGACATGCAGCGCAGCGTCACGGGGGAAGTCATCTCGTCGACCTTCGATGAGCCGGCGTCGCGGCACGTCCAGGTCGCGGAGATGGTCATCGAGAAAGCGAAGCGGCTCGTCGAGCATCGCCGCGATGTGGTCATCCTGCTCGACTCGATCACACGCCTTGCCCGCGCCTACAACACCGTCGTGCCTCCATCCGGAAAAGTTCTCTCCGGCGGCGTCGACTCCAATGCCCTGCAGCGTCCGAAACGCTTCTTCGGCTCCGCGCGTAATGTCGAAGAAGGCGGCTCGCTGACGATCATCGCCACCGCCCTGATCGATACCGGCTCGCGCATGGACGACGTCATCTTCGAAGAGTTCAAAGGCACCGGCAACATGGAGGTCCACCTCGACCGCAAGCTCTCCGACAAGCGCGTCTTCCCGGCAATCGACATCAACAAGTCCGGCACGCGCAAAGAGGAGCTCCTTCTCGAGCGCAACGAGCTCAATCGGATCTGGGTGCTGCGCAAAGTCTTCTCGCCGCTTTCGACGGTCGAGTCGATGGAGCTTCTCGTCGAGAAGCTCGAGAAGACCCGGACGAATTCGGAGTTCCTGAACTCGATGTCGTCGATGTGAGGCTCTGTAACGCAATGTCCCCGCGCACCGCTCTTCGGATCTGCGTGATTCTGCTGCTGGCGATTCCTGCGCTCGCGCGCAACCGCGACGTCTCCGGTCACTACGAGCGCAACGGAGAAAATGATCAGGCCTCGCTCGACGTGACCATGCTTCCCGGCGATCGTGTCAAGGTCAGCGGCGTTGCGCTCTGGAACACGAAGAACGAGAAGTACGGCCCGAACATCGGCGAGCTCGAGTTCGAGGCGCCGGTGAAAGACGACGTCGTCACCTGGAGCGATCCGGACGGCTACAGCGTCGTGATCCGCTTATCCCGCAAAGCCGCCGATGTAACAGAGCACGCCGTCGCCGGACACTTCGGGATGAACGTGACGTTTGCGGGGCACTACGCGAGGACGGCTGCCAGGCCGACAGATTAGGGGAAGCGGTAGGCGCTTGTGCATGCGAAACGGCGCTCGGCAGCAGGCCCGCGGGTAGAATGCGGGTGCAATGTCAGCGCACATTCAGCTCGACCCGGCTTTCGTCGCCGAATTCTGCAAGCGAAACCAGATTCGCAAACTGGCTCTCTTCGGGTCGGTGCTGACGGATCGTTTTCGTCCTGAGAGCGATATCGACATGCTCGTCGAGTTCGAGGACCGCGCCCGCGTAGGACTGTTCGATCTCGCCAGAATGGAGATCGAGCTGACTGAGAAGCTCGGACGCAAGGTCGATTTAAGGACGCCCAAGGATCTCAGCCGTTACTTCCGCGACGAAGTGGTCCGTGATGCGGAGGTTCAATATTCAGGAGAGTGACGCGATCCGCCTTCGGCACATCCTCGATGCGGCTGATGCGATCGAACGTTTCCTTGCGAACCGGTCTCGTGAAGATTTTGAGCGCGACGATCTCTTCTTCTGGGGCATCGTCAAGTTGATCGAGAACGCTGGTGAGGCCGCCGTTAATTAAGCTGTCGGCAGCCGCGCGCGACCAACTGCCGGATGTGCCATGGCCGATCGTCATAGCGACCCGGAATCGGCTTGTGCACGCATACATGGATCTCGATCGCGATCTGGTATGGGAGACGGCCACGACGAGTATGCCGCAACTCGCTCGGGTGCTTCGTCGATATCTGAGCATCTCCTGAGAACCGCGAAGCCGGGAGATTAGGGCTCGCTCGAAGAGGTCGTCCAACAAAAAGGCGGCCCGATGGGCCGCCTTTCGTATCTGAACGACGCGGAAGCGTCACAGATGAATGTGAATCACGTCGCGGACGACGTTTCTACCATCGACGAGAACCACGTGTCCGCCGACGGTTACGTAGCGGTGATCTCGCGGCGCAGGCGGAAGGTGTCGGCGAAGATCAGAGGGCACGGCATACGTTCTGTTTCTCAAGTTGCGGTCGAGCGGGCGGCCTGCTTGCAACCGGGCCTCCTGCTCCGACGAGAGCCTGTCCTGCGACCTGAGGCCCCTCGGTGCGTTGCTTTGGTGTTGTTTGTACCAGTCCTGCGTAACCTGGCGGTCGTGATCATTGAACTGCGCGCTGTCGTGTCTGTTGTCCTGAGCGATACCGGCCGTGGCAACGAAGAGCGCGACGACGCACGCTGCGGAACGGATGTATGTTTTGATCAAAGTGTAGCCTCCGCCAACTCACTACGCATAAACCGAGCCACGGAGAGCCCTGATGAAGCGGCTCAGCTTCGGACCACGCCGCGCTGGAGTACGATGCGTGACAATGAGAAAGACCTTCGCGGCACTGCTCCTCACGGGCCTGGTTCTTACCGGCTGCAAAAAGAAAGAAGAGGCACCTGTCCCTCAGCCTGCCCCGCCAGCACCAGCCGTGACGACGTCGAGCGCCGCGCCCGCGGCAAGGGCTGTCAAGCCGGTTCCGAACGTGTCCCTTGCCGCCGATGCTCCGATTCCCGGCAACGGCCTCGCCCTTTGGTTGACCGGCGATGACGCAATGAAATCTGCCGCCGGTGGCAAGCTCGCATCCTGGACGAACCCACTCGTGCCGAATGTCTCCGCATCGTCGAGTGAAAAAAACGCCCAGCCGACCGTCGCGGCCGGTGCCATCAACGGCCACGCCGCCGTGCGCTTCGACGGCGAGGCGAACATGCTGATGACCAACATCGATATCAGCCCCGCGTCGTGGCCTGACGTCACGGTCATCACGGTGTTCAACAGCGCCACCGAGGTGAAGAACCCCCTGCGCAGCGTGTATGGCGACGACAACGGCGACTACGACCGTTCAGCCGGCCTGGACGATCGCAGCGGCGACGAAAAGAGCTATGTGATTTTCGCCGGCGACCGCGGCGTGGCCGGCTACTTCGCGCTGAAAGCGAATCAGGCCTATCTCTCGACCGATCAATACACCGCCACAGAGTTCAACGGCTGGATCGACGGAAAACCGGCCCTGACGAAGATCGAGACCCACTGGGGCGAGGCACTTCCGAACATGTACATCGGCGGCACCGGAACGAGCTTCAATCAGTTCTGGAAGGGCGACATCGCCGAGATGATCGTCTACGCCCGCGTCCTCACCGACGCCGAGCGAGCGAAGGTCGAGGATTACCTGGCGAAGAAGTATGGAGTGACGTTGGCGCGTTGACGGCGATTCCGCCGGTTGGCATAACATCCTGCTTGAAGGCGCGATGGAGAAGAAAACGCGAATCTCGGCAGTCGTGTCGCGGGCTACAAGGGACCTGCTGGAGAGACACGTTCGCGCCACCGGAGTCAGGAAAGGGTATTTGGTCGAGCAGGCCCTTCGTCATCATCTGCAGGCGCTGGAATTACCAGCCCACGTCATCGTCCACTCGAAACTGGTTGTAACGAGGCGGTCTGGCGAGGCGATCCTGAAGCAAATGAAATCTGGAAGGGCCACCAAGGCTCTGCGAGATCTGATGGGCGATGGAGATTAGGCCCAATGGCGTCAGGTCATTGAGATTAGGCCCCATTTCCCAGACGCGCGGGCGCGTGTTGACCTGCATGGTGTACGCGACTTTTACTCCGATCGATTGCCCGAACGCTCACGCTCCCGCACGCGTAGGACGTGGATTCGTCGCCGCACGGATGGCCATCTGCGCGGCCCCTTCGACGGGCGTGTGTACCGGTGGCGCGATGCGCGCACGCGGCGCCTCGGCAAGAACTCCGTTGCGCATCGGGGCCAGAAGCGTTTCGCCGGCGTTGAAGGCTCCGCCGACGTAGGCGACCGGGAACTCGGATGATGTGAGTCCGAGTCTCTGCGCCACCGCCAGGACCGCCCTGGCCAGCTCGCCGCCGGACCGCGCCACGATCTCGGCGGCCTGGGCATCGCCGTTTTCGGCGGCATCGATGACGAGTTTGCCGAGGCGGGCGATGTCGTCGGCGTGCGTCGTCTGCGCGTAGACAAAGCGCGGGAGGTCGGAGGGCTTCATGTCGTAGTCGCGCCTCAGGAGCTCGGTCATCAGCGTCGCCGGGCCGCGTCCGTCGTAGGCGCGCAGGATCGCGGCAAGGCCGGCGCGGGCGATGGCGTAGCCGCTCCCCTCGTCGCCGACGATCGGCCCCCAACCTCCGGCGCGCGCTTCCTCGCCGGCGGCGTTGCGGCCGACGACGACCGAGCCGGTGCCTGCGATGACGACCACGCCGGGACCGAAGCCGATGGCGCCGGTGAGAGCGATGCGGGCGTCGTTGTCGACGGTGAAATTACCGCGCGGAAAGAAGACGCTCAGCGAATCGACGACTTCCTGGCGATGCGCTGGATGGTCCGATCCGGCGATCCCGCAGTACGTCCAGATGATCTCGCGGCTGGCCACATCGGCTTTGACGAGCGCCTTGTTGACCGCGCGCTCGATGTTGCGGGCAGCCGTCTCGATCCCGACGCGCAGGTGGTTGGACGGACCGGCGATGCCATCGCCAAGCGGACGGCCAGTGTCGTCCGTGACAAGCGCTGCCGTTTTCGACGCGCCGCCGTCGACGCCGAGGTAGTACGCCATGCGAACACTCTTTTACCGCAAGTGTGGTGCCGGACGTGAGGTTACGCGGTTGCGCGGTCTCGCGGTTGTGGTTGCTGAGTTGCTGGGGTTGCTGGGTGCCGAGTCACAGCCCGCAGCCCTTTACGTCGCAACCAAGCAACCTTGCAACTCAGCAACTCAAACACCGCGAGACCCCGCAACCGCGCGACCGCGCCGGGACTGTTCCTTGCAGAGTCTGCCACTTGAAGGAGACGTCATGAAATCGAATCGAGTTTTGACGATTGCGGCGCTGGCGATCGTCGCGGCAGCCCTCATCGCGGCGGCCGGCTGCAAGTACGGCGGTATGGCCTTTACCAAACGTGGACAGCTTTTGAAGATCAACATCGAACATCCCGTCGACCTGCCGGATCAGGGCGAGGGCGATATCGGCATCGTGCTCGGCAACCGCGGCGTGCGATACGTGAAGGACGTTCTGGTCGATGTCGAGCTTCCGCCGCAACTGGTGGTGCTCGATGAAAAACACGAACGCGGCGTGACGATGAGCCACGACCCCGGCTCCAACTCGTATCACTACACGCTGAGCAACCTGCAGCCGGCGGAGGATTCGACGATTCACTACCGGATCCGCACGTCGTTCGGCACGATGACGGACAGCGGCAGCATCCGAGCGACGGCGTGGCAACGTGACCTGACCGGCGACCGGCTGGTGGAGACGGCCTCGATCAAGCTCCGGCCCTAGCCGGCACGGCCGGCGGCGTTGGTTGCCCAAGGCTCCGCCGGCAGTGGTGCAAGAACGTTTCTACGGCGCAGGCTCCTAGGAGTCTGCGCGGCATAACGATGAAAGCGAAGATGGTGGCCGAGCCTTAGGCAACCAGCGCAGCCGGCCGTGCCGGCCGTAGCTCTGCTAATGTCTGCAGATGGACCTTGATGAATCGGCAACGGCGGCGGGAGCAGGACACGAGATCCACATCCCGCCGAAACCGCGAAAATCGCTCGAAGACCGCAAACTCCTCGACCGGCCGAGCCGGAACGAATTGCTTCAAAGTGAATCGTGGCGCGTACTGCGGATCACGAGCGAGTTCGTCGCCGGATTCGATCATCTGGCCGAGGTCTATCCGGCGGTGTCCATCTTCGGTTCGGCGCGAACGCAGCTTGCCAATGAGTATTACGACGCCGCGGTGAAGACGGCCGAACTGATCGGCAAGGCCGGCTTCGCCGTCATCACCGGCGGCGGCCTCGGCATCATGGAAGCGGCGAACAAAGGGGCACGCCAGGCGGGGGCGCTGTCAATCGGCTGCAACATCGAGCTGCCGTTCGAGCAGAAGATCAACCAGTTCGTCGACAAGGCCATGACCTTCCGCTACTTCTTCGTCCGCAAGACGATGTTCGTGAAGTATTCGGAGGCCTTCATCACCTTCCCCGGCGGCTTCGGCACACTCGACGAGTTGATGGGCGCACTGACGCTGATCGAAACGAAGAAGATCACGAATTTTCCGGTGATCCTGTACGGCAGCGAGTACTGGGGCGGACTCCTCGACTGGTTGCGCAAGACGGTACTGGCCGCGAACAACATCACGAAGGAGGACGTCGACAGCCTCCATCTCGTCGATGACCCGAAGCGCGTCTGCGAGATCGTCTGCGCGTTTCACGATCAGGCGCTGATCACAAACGCGGATGAGGATGAGCGGACGCCGCCGCTGGTGACGAGCGAGGATTAGCGGCTTCGCCGCGTTGTCGGTTGATTGCGCTTCGCGCTTCTCCAAACCGACACCTGATAACCGACAACGCCGCGAAGCGGCAGTGATCTTGCAGTTATTTGCATTGCAAGGAGAGCCCTCAATGCGTATCCAGGAAACGGATCAGATCCTCAAAGAGGCGCGTTATGCACGGCACTACCATGCGTTGCAGGAACGCGAGCGCGGCGGCCTGTGGCAGCGTGCTTGGCGATCGCTGACCGGCATCTTCAAACGTTCGTAGACTCTTCGATCTCTTCCGTCGGCGGCATCTCCGTCTGCACGATCACCCAACGCACGCGGAAACGCTCGGCATCCAGCACTTCGATCGAGAGATCGCCGAGCTGCGTCCGGTCGCCCGGGACGACTTCGCGTCCGAGCCGGGCCGCGACATAACCTCCGAGGGTCTCCTCTGCCGGCTCTCCGACGTCGACTTTGAGCCGGTCCGCCAGATCCTCGATGAGGTAGTCGCCGCGCACGCGATACCGTCCGTTGCCGAGCGGCTCGATCTCGGGCCGTTCGCGGTCAAACTCGTCCTGGATCTGCCCGAACAACTCCTCGGTGATGTTCTCCAGCGACACAATCCCCGAGGCGCCGCCGTACTCGTCGAGGACGATGGCCATGTGCGTCTTATGCTCGATGAACTGCGAGAGCAGCGCGTCGACCGTCGAGTTCTCCGGGACAAACAGGACGTCGCGCTTGAGCTCCATCAGCGTCCGCCCGGGTCCGCGCAGTTGCGCGAGGAAAAGATCCTTGACGTGGATCAGGCCGATGGTCTGATCGAGCGTTCCGTCGCAGAGCGGGTAGCGGGTATGGCGCGTCGTGCGGATGATCTCGAGGTTTTCCTCGATCGACTTCAGCGTGGAGAGGACCGAGACGTCGGTACGCGGCACCATGATCTGCCGCGCCGTCCGTTTCGAGAACTGGAAGACGCCTTCGATGATCTCGCGGTTTTCCTCGGAGAGGATGCCGGCCTTCTCGGAGTGGGCCAGGATGAGGCGAAGCTCTTCCTGTGAATGCGCCATCTCGTTGCTGCTGGCCGGCTTGATACCGATGAGACGCAGCACCGCGTTCGTGGTCCGGTTCAACATCCAGATGATCGGGTACATCACGACGTAGAAGGCGCGGAGGAAATGGGCCGACCAGAGCGCCGTGCCGAGGGTCTTGTCGATGGCCAGATACTTCGGTCCGAGCTCGCCGAAGATGATGTGGAGTGACGAGATCAGGACGAACGCGATCGAAGCGGCGATGGTGTGCGATACGGGGACGCTGTACACGCCGAGAAACGCCAGGCGCGGCTGGATGAGACTCTCGAAAGCCGGCTCGCCGACCCAGCCGAGTGCGAGAGATGCCAGCGTCACTCCGAGCTGCGTGGCGGAGAGGTAGCTGTCGAGTTTCTTGATGATGCGCCGCGCCATGCGCGCGCGCGTGCTCCCCTCGGCCGCCATTTCCGCGAGCTGCGTCGGGCGAACCTTGATGATCGCGAATTCAGCGGCGACGAAGAATCCGTTCGCGATGATGAACAGCAGGGCGAGCAGCAGATACCAGGTAGGCATTCTCACCGAGCGCGAAGAACTGCCGCGCTACCAGATGGGTCGATGTCCATGGGGCGGGCGGTATTGTATGACACGTGCCCTGCCATCCTTGGGCCACCGGCACCGGGACGATGCAGATCAGGTTTCACACGGAAGCCGGCCCGTAAAAGAAGCAATTTGGCAACGCGGAAGAAAAATCTGTTCCGCGCGGTGTCCGGCGTCAACCAGACCTGCGTGGCGCAGGTCTAATCGTCGCTGAACACGCTTACCCTCGTTTCTCGCCCCGGCACTCGTCGTTCGAACCTCGTTTTGCCTCGTCCCTGAGGCGCGCCGCTCTTACCATGGTAAGAGCGCCTGCTCGGTTTTGATGCTCGCGCGCTTCTTTCTGACCCCGCGTTGCTTCATTTCGAACATCGCATGCTTTGTTTTTGAGCATGCATGCTCCATTTGAAAGCATCTATGCTATATTTGAAAGCATCCGTATCTCATTGTGATACCTGTTCTCCTACCATGGTAAGAAAGCTACCTTCATTTCGGCCCTCGCCTGCTTCAATTCGGCTCTCGACTGCTTCATTTTGAGGCTGGCACGCTACATTTCGATCCTTTCGAGCTTCGTTTCGATGCTCGCGCGCTTCATTTCGACCCTCGCGTGCTTCGTTTCGATGCTCGGGCTCTTACCATGGTATGAGTGTACGTTTGCCGGAGATCGTTCGAAGCATCGACGGCTCACGAAGGTGGGTGATCGCGAGTGCAAGGCAGGGCGCCCCGCGCCGGACACCAAGTCCTTCGACTCTCCCTCTTCAAGCCTTCGCGGCGATGTTCGTCACGGTCGCCGGCTTCTTGTCGCCCATCACGCAGTTGCCCTGGAAGATGGCTCCTTCTTCGATGATCAACGCCGGCGTTTCAATGTCGCTGTAGACCTTGCCGTTCCGGTGGATCTCGACCCGCTGCGCGGCGACGATCTTGCCGACGATCGTTCCGCTGATGGCGATCCGGCCGACATGGACGTCGCCTTCGATGTGCGCGCTCTCGCCGACGATCAGCTCGTTCTTCGACATGATCTTGCCGTTGAAGCGGCCGTCGATGCGCATCGTGTCTTCGAACTCCAGCTCGCCGCGAAACGATGAGCCGCGATCGAGAAAGCCATTCAGTTCACCGCTCTTGTTCTTCATCTCTGCTCCCATGCCTTTCTCCTGGCGGCCGCGAACGAATACGAACACGAACACGATCGCGGCGACGATAACCGCTGCCGCAACCGCGATAAGCATTCCGCTAACGGCGTCTCCCCATCAGTTCGTCGACGACACGAATCAATTCATCTTCGCTGCCATACCGGATGTGGATCACGCCGCCGCGCCGCCTGCGGTCGATCTCCACTTTTGTGCGTAAAGTCCTTTGAAGCTTGTCTTCCGCATCGCGCGTGAAGACATCTTTTTCTTTCTCTTTCTTCTCCGTCGTCTTGGGCGAGCTCTCGGAAGCGAGCATCTCCGTCTGACGGACATTGAGATTCTTCCGGACGACCCGGTCGGCCAACTGCTCCTGCTTCTTCGGCGACTCGATGGCCAGCAAGGCACGTGCGTGTCCCATGGAGAGCTGTCCGGAAGCGAGTAACTTCTTCACCGGGTCGGGCAGCTTGAGTAGACGCAGGAAGTTGGCGACGGTCGAACGTTCCTTCCCCACCCGCTTGGAGATCTCCTCCTGCGTGAGCTGGAAGTCGTCGTGAAGCTGGTGGTAGGCGAGCGCTTCTTCGATCGGGTTCAGATCCTCGCGCTGGATGTTCTCGATCAGTGCGATCTGCAGGGCATCGCCTTCCTGCATCATCTCTTTGATGAGGGCAGGAACGGTGGTCAGACCGGCCTTCTGTGCGGCGCGGAAACGACGCTCGCCGGCGATGAGCTTGTACTTGTCGCCTGCGCGCGTGACGACGAGCGGCTGCACGATCCCATGCTCGCGAACGCTGCGCGCCAACTCTTCAATCGATGCTTCGTTGAACGTCTTGCGTGGCTGGTAGGGATTCGGCTGGATCTGCGAGATGGGAATCTCGGCGAGACCGGGAGTGGCATGAGCTTCGAGCGCTTCCGGCCGCTGCGGAATGAGAGCGACGAGACCACGTCCGAGCACTTTCTTGTGGTTCATCAGATCACGTTCTCCGCGCGCTGAATGAATTCCCTGGCCAGACTTACGTACGCTTCGCTTCCACGCGAACGGATATCGTAGAGAATAATCGGTTTGCCGAACGACGGCGCTTCGCTGAGACGGATGTTCCGTGGGATGACCGTCTTGTAGACTTTTTCGCCGAAGTGGTTGCGCACCTCCTCGGCCACCTGGCGAGCAAGATTGACCCGCTCGTCGTACATCGTCAGGACGATCCCTTCGATCTCCAGTTCGGCGTTGACGGCGCTGCGGACGCGGTCGATGGTTGCCAGCAGTTGCGAGACCCCTTCGAGCGCGAAGTACTCGGCTTGAAGCGGGACGAGGACGGAGTTGGCCGCGGTCAGACCGTTGACGGTCAGCAGCCCGAGTGACGGCGGCGAGTCGATGAGGATGTAGTCGTATTCGGCCGCGATCGGTTCGAGGACCCGTTTGAGGTAGTACTCGCGGCCGATGGCGTCGCGCAATTCGACCTCGGCACCAACAAGATCGGTCGACGACGGCGCCAGATACAGCGTCGGGATCTCGGTTGGCCGGATGATGTCCCGAAGCGGCATGTTCTCGATGAGGACGTCGTACATCGACGGATCAGCCTCGGTTACACCGATGCCCGAGGAGGCATTCGATTGAGGATCGAGATCGACCAGCAGGACGCGCCGCTCGCAGGCGGCGACGGATGCGCCGAGGTTGATCGCGGTCGTCGTCTTGCCGACACCGCCCTTTTGATTCGCCAGAGCGACGATCTTCGTCATCAGTTTGACTGTTCCACGTGGAACGTGAGAGTCACGAGATAATTCGAGGTTCCGCGGGGAAGTGGAAAGGCTTCGCCCGCTTCAAAACCAGCGATCGAAGCGACTGCCGGCGAGCTTTGAAAGAGTGCGATGCGCCCGCCCGGCTCCATCCACGCCGTCAGCGACGGTACCCATTCTTCGGGAGCTCCGACGGCACGCGATGTAACCAGAGAAAAGCGAACGTCGGGCGGGAACCTGGTCACGGCGCGCGCCAATCTATCACCGTAAACCACTGCGTTCAATTCGCAGGCACGGACGATGTGTTTCAGAAAGGCCCACTTTTTCATGTCCGCTTCGACGAGGTGAAACCGGGCTTCGGGCGAAACGATGGCCATCGGAATGGCCGGAAGTCCTCCCCCGCTCCCGAAGTCGAGCACGTTGCCGCGCGGCTCGAGAAGGCCTGCCGCGGTGATGGCTTCGGCAACATGATCATCCAGGTTCGCCTTTGCTTCGGGCCCGATGAGGTTGATCCGCTCGTTCCAGCGAAGGAGCTCTCGCTTGTACGTCTCCAGCCGCGCGTTCATACCGTCTGCACGACGCCGCGCCGGAGATGCATCCGTACGATCGAGATCGCTGCCGGCGTCACACCGGGGATGCGGCTGGCCTGCCCCAGCGAGACAGGACGGACGAAACTCAGCTTCTCGACCATCTCACGAGAGAGTCCGGGAAGGCGGTATGACATGTCCGCCGGGATCCGCAGCCCTTCCTCATCCGCCTGCCGTGACGCTTCGCGCTGCTGACGCTCGATGTAGCCGGCGTAGCGAAGCTGACTGACGACGCCGTCCGATTCCTCGCCGCTCAATGCTCGAAAGGCGTCCGCGACATCGGGCAGGACGGGTTCGCAGACGTTGGTGAAGCGCTCGATATCGAAGTCGGCGCGCTGCATGAGCCGGGCGATGGTTGCTTTCTCGTTGAGCGATACATTTGCGGAGCCGAGCCAGATCAGGGTCTCGCGGTCCGGCGTGACGCTGGCCGATTCGGCAGCGTCCCTCGCTCGCTGCATCCGCGCGACGCGGGCTTCGACGCGCCGCTTTCTCCCGTCATCGAGAATTCCGAGCCGTGCAGCGATCGGCGAAAGGCGCTCGTAAACCGAGTCGCAGCCGAGCAGGAGGCGGTGCTCCGCGCGCGAGGTGAACATCCGGTACGGCTCTTCGGTGCCTTGCGTGACGAGGTCGTCGATCATTACCGCGGCGTAGGCCTGATCGCGCCGGAGAATGACCGGCGCGCCGCCGCGTATCGTCTGCAGCGCGTTGATCCCAGCCAGCAGTCCCTGCGCGGCGGCTTCTTCGTAACCGGAGGTGCCGTTGATCTGCCCGGCCAGGAAGAGGCCGTCGATGCCGCGAGCCTGCAACGTCGGATCGAGCTGCTCGGGATTGCTGAAATCGTATTCGACCGCATATCCGTAGCGGGCGATGACCGCGTTTTCGAAACCCGGAAGCGAGCGGACCACCCCATCCTGAACGTCGGGAGGCAATGAGGTTGAGATGCCGTTGAGGTAAAGCCACGGATGCTCGAGGCCCTCCGGCTCGACGAAAACCTGATGGCGCTCCTTTTCCGCGAATCGGACGACCTTGTCTTCGATCGACGGGCAATAGCGCGGACCGGTGGCGTGGATCTGTCCGGAGTACATCGGCGCACGATGGAGATTGGCGCGGATCAATTCATGGGCAAAAGAACCAGTGTAGGTGAGATGACAGAGAACCTGCGGCAAGGCGAGCCGGTCGGTGAGAATGGAGAACGGCCGCGGTTCCGCATCGCCGGGTGCTTCCTCCAGTTTGGAGAAGTCGACGGAGGTGCGATCGACGCGCGGCGGGGTTCCCGTCTTCAGCCGGCCTAATTTCAGGCCGAGATCGCGAAGAGAGTCCGAAAGCGTTTCCGCGGCCGGCTCGCCGAAACGGCCGCCGACGGTCTTCTGCTCTCCGGAGTGCATCAACGCGCGAAGAAAGGTCCCGGTGGTGACGATCACGGCGTGGGCACCAAGCCGCGTGCCGTCTTTCAGCACCACTCCCCGAACGCCCGCGCCGTCGCGCAGAAGCGAGGAGACGGAGGCCTCGACGATCGTTACATTCGGCTCCTCTTCGAGGATCTTCCGGACTGCCGCGGCGTAAAGGTCGCGGTCACACTGGGCGCGGGGACCCTGGACGGCGGGACCCTTGGAGCGGTTCAGCAGCTTGAATTGGATGCCGGCGCGGTCTGTCGCCTCCCCCATCAAGCCACCTAGGGCGTCGATTTCCTTGACCAGATTCCCTTTGGCGAGCCCGCCGATGGCTGGATTGCACGACATGCGGCCGATCGCAGCCCGCAGCATCGTCACCAGAGCCACACGCACACCGCCGCGTGCGCAGACGCGAGCCGCTTCCGCGCCGGCGTGGCCCCCGCCGATGACAATGACATCGAACATGTTTCACGTGGAACAGTGACGCCGGAGCGCTCACTTCCCGATGCAGAACTTCGAGAAGATCTCCGAGAACACTTCGTCGCGCGTGATGGCGCCGGTAAGCAGGCCGAGCGCTGTCGAGGCTCGATGAAGATCGACCAGGACGATCTGTTCCTCGAATCCGGCATCGAGCGCGCCGAGCGCCGTCGTGAGCGCTTCCCTGCAGCCGAGGACGGCTTGGCGCTGCCGCTCGTTGACCAGACTGCCTTCCGGCGCAGCAAACTCATCGCGAACCAGAGCATCGAGCCTGCTCAGCAGTTCATCGATGCCGCGTTCGGCCGCGACACTGATGCCGAGCTCACCAGAAGGTGCTGGAGCAAGGTCAGTTTTAGTGTAAATAATAATCGCATCCGGGAAAGCGGCGTGCTCATCATCGTCGGTCAGACCAACAGTTGCATCGACAAGATAGAGGATGATGTCCGCGTTTCCGGCTGCCTCGCGCGCGCGCGCAACGCCGATCTCCTCCACGATATCGCCGCTGCTTCGAAGACCGGCGGTATCCGCGATCGTCACCGGCAGCCCTCCGATCTCAATCGTCTCGCGCACGATGTCCCGCGTCGTTCCCGGAATCGGTGTGACGATGGCCCGGTCGCTACCGACGAGCCGGTTGAGCAGCGTCGACTTGCCGGCATTCGGACGTCCGAGGATCACTGCCGTAAGGCCGGAGATGGTGGCCTTCCCCCGGCGATAGGTTTGCACGAGCGCATCGGTGTCGGCGATGGCCCCTTCGACTTGGAGACGCGCGTCGGCGGGGGTGATGAACTCATAACCCTCTTCTGAGAAATCGAGCGCGGCCTCGAGACGGGAGATCACGTGAAGCAGCGATTCACGAATGGCCATGGCGCGGCGGCTCAATTCTCCTTGCAGATTTCCGAGTGACAGTTTGGCCTGCAGCGCCGTGCGAGAATGGATCAGATCGGCGATCGACTCGGCCTGCACCAGGTCGAGCTTTCCGTTCAGCACGGCCCGCTCCGTAAACTCGCCCGGCTCGGCCAACCGCGCCCCCAACTCCACCACAGCGGCGATGACGCGCTCAACCAGGAGCGGACTGCCATGCAGCGTGAGCTCGACGAGATCGTTGCCGGTGAATGAGTGTGGCGATGCGTAGCGGACGGCAATACATTCATCGAGCACGAAGCCGTTATGCATCAATCGAGCGAACGTCGCGATGCGAGCGTCCGGGGCGATGCCTCCGAGCGTCTCCAGAATCGGCGCGCTTCGGGGTCCATCGATACGGACGATCGCGAGCGCTCCCCTGCCGAGGGGGGTGGCGGGAGCGACGATGGTGTCGAGTTCTGATTGCCCGGTTGCCACACGCAACTACTCCGGCGCGTCGCCTCGCATGACGATGGCCACCCTTTTGTAGAAGCCGTCGCCGCGCGACTCCGTGGTCACGTCCGCGTCTTCCTGCAGCGCGAGGTGAACGAGGCGGCGCTCGATCGGGGTCATGGCCGGGAGGAGCTGCTCGCGGCCGGTGCCGCGGACGCGGTCGGCCAGCTCGCGGGCCTTCTCGGCGAGTTGCTCGGCGCGGCGCTCCTTGAAGGCCTCGCAATTCAGCTCGATTTCCTTCTCAACCTTGCGGCCGGCGAGAGCCTTGTTGCCGAGAACCTGAATGGCATCGAGAAGCTCGCCGTGCTGCTCGGTCAGCAGCCGGGCATCGCCTCCGAACAGGCGCACGATGATCTGCGTCTCGTTCTCCTCGGTGCGGATCTCGAGTTGCAGCTTTGCCAGCTCGATCACCTGCGCATACCAGGCGCGCACGACGCCGGCTTGTTCGGACTCCGGCCCCTGTTCGGGGATCTCGCCGGCGAAGCGTTCGAAGTCGCCGGTCTGAAAGTCGTCCTCATGTTCGCGCCGCGGTCCGCGCGCGCGGTTGCCGCCGGCCGAACGGCCGCCACGATCGCGGCCATCGCCACGTCCGCGGTCGCGGCCTCCGCGTCCACGCCCTCCACCGCCGGCGTTCCGCGCCGCTCTTCCCGGAATGGGCGCCGCCGCCGGCGGCGCCGGTTGTGCCACCGCGGCTTCGTTGACCTCGGCTTCGACGACGATGCGCTTGAAGCCGCCGAGAAAGCCTCGTTTTTCGAGGACGACGTGATACGTCAGTTGCACGCGCTCGACGCCGAACGCTTCCGACGCCATCGTCAATGCTTCGTCGAGATTCTTACCTTCGAATCGTTGAGCCATGGTCGTTCCGCACGATCACGCCGGGTTCGGGTCCGACGGGTGATCCTTCCAAAATTTGTTCATGATGAGCTGCTGGGCAATCGTCAGAAGGTTCTGCATCAGCCAGTAAAGCACGACGCCGGTCGGGAACTCCTTGAAAATCCATCCCATCACCAACGGCATGATCAGGAACATCCGCTTCTGGGCCGGATCCGCCGTCGACGGCGTGATGGCCTGCTGGATGAACATCGTAATCGTCATCAGCGCCGGCGTGATGTAGTACGGATCCTTCATCGAGAGGTCGGTGATCCACAGCATGAACGGTGCCCCACGCAGCTCGATGGCGTGCGTGAGCAGACCGTAGAACCCCCAGAGGATCGGGATCTGCAGCACGAACGGGAGACAGCCGCCCGCAGGATTGATTCCTTCCTGCTGATACAACTTCATCATCTCCGCGTTCATCTTCTGCTTCTGCTCGGGATCGGTCTTGGCCTTCTTGAAGCGTGCCTTGATCGACTCCATCTTCGGCTGAAGCTTCTGCATCTTCTTCATCGAGACGATCCACTTGTGCTGCAGCGGATAGAGCACGACTTTGATGATGATCGTCAGGACGATGATGGCGAAACCGTAGTTTTTCGTGAAGCGGTTCAGCCAGAGAAGAGCAGCCAGGAAGAACCGGGCGATGATGCCGAAGTAGCCCAACTGCAGCGTTTTCTCGAAGCCGTAGCGGTCGACGACCTTGGCCTCTTTCGGTCCGAAATAGGCGGCGCCGGAAACGACCCCATCCGGTGCGGCGTTGACGGCGGCGTACAGCTCGCGGCGTTTTTCGCTCTTGCCTCCGGCAGGGACGTCAATCGCTCGGATGATCGCCCCGGACGACTTCTCCGGGCGCAGCACGGTGAGGAAGTAATTGTCCTCGACACCGACGTACTGCACCGAGGGGAAGATGCTGAGTGTGTCAGCCTTCTCGCGGCGAATGACCTTCAGGCTGTCGTCGTTCTGCATGACGCCATTGCCGGTGATGATGAACTGGTTGTCCTTCTCGTCAGGTCCAAGGGTCCGGATTCCCGGACCGATGGCGACGCGGTAGCCGATGGGCGGTGTTACGGAAACCGCGAAGTTGAAGAGATACTCGCCGTTGAAGCGAAAGGTCTTCGTGACGGCGTGGACGCCATCGGACCAGCGGTACTCGATGACGTGCGATCCCTTCTCATCGAACTCACGAACGGCGTAGAGCGCGCTGTTCGCAACGCGCGAGAAGTTCGCGTCTGTGGCTTCGATGGCGAAGGGGAAGTCGGTACGGTTCGGCTCGCGGTCTTTGACCAGCTCGACTTTGCTCTGATCGCTCTTCGAGCTCGGCTTGGCCTTGTAATTCGTGAGTTGAAACGAAATCAGCTCCGCCCCGCGGTTCGAGAACTTCGCGGCGAAGTCGTCGGTGATGACCTTCGTGATCGTTTGCGCGGATGCCGCGATCGGCTCGGCGGCAGGGACAGCGGCAGCCGGTTCGACCGTCGTTGTCGTCGTCGCTGTCGTCGTGGTCGACGTTGGAGGAGCGGCCGGAGCGGAAGCCGTCGTCGCGGTGGTCGCGGTTACCGCGGGCTTTTCCGGCACCGGCTTCTTCATCAGATCGGGAAAGAGCTTCGGAGCGACCGCCGCCCAAAGCCAGAGGAACCCGATCGAGATCAGTACTGCGACAAAGATTCGTTTTTCCATCTCAAGGGACCGGGTCCCAACCTCCAGGATTGAACGGGTGGCAGCGTGCGAGCCTGCGCAGGCCGAGCCAGACTCCGCGCAGTGTGCCGTGCTTTTCGATCGCCTGCATCATGTAAATCGAACAGGTGGGGTCGAAGCGACACATCGGCGGCAGCAATGGCGAGAGAAATCGTTTGTAAAAACGGAGCGGAACAAGAGCGATCGAACGCATGACTCATCGGGAACCGGCGCTCTCTGATACGACGCGCTTCAAGGCGCGTTGCAAGTCGAGACTATAGTCCGGCCATTCAGCCTGCGCGGCGTTCGGCTTGATGTTCACAACGACGTCGATGGCACGGCTGTCGAGGCCGAGCGGCTCTCGCTGGCGGCGATAGATCTCCCGCGTCCACCGTTTGAGCCGGTTGCGCACGTTGGCTTTGCCGCTTTTCTTGGTCGCGGTGATGCCGACCCGCGAGTACGGCAAGCCGTTGGCGGCAAAAAAGAGCACGCTGTAGCGAGAAAAGAGTTTGCGGCCGGCCTCGTAGACGCGAAGGAATTCGCGACGTTTTGCCAATCGTTTCTCTTTCGGCAGAGCCTCGGAGCTGGCGGAAAGTCCGCCGGCATCGGCTGACAAAGGACTAGACCGCCAGGCGCTTGCGGCCCTTACGGCGGCGGCGCGAAAGCACCGCCTGCCCGTCTTTGGTCCGCATCCGGACCAGAAAACCGTGCGTGCGCTTGCGGCGGCGGTTGTTCGGCTGAAATGTACGCTTCATGTTTTCCTTAACCTTCTGAAAAGAAAGCGGGGAGTATAGCGGCGGGTCGGAGGGTCGTCAAACCAGCCAGCGACCGGGCGGAACGTGGGGTGGTAGTGGGCTATTCCGCGGCCTCGCGGTTGCCCCAGCCGAACGGCCGTGTGCTATATTCGCCTCCCCTTTTTCAGGTCGGGATTTTCCGCAGTTGTGGAAAAGCTGTGGATTTTCAGAAGGATAGACCCCGCCCGGCAGTGAATCTGCGACGATGAATCTATGGAAGCAAGTCCTCGATCGGCTCGAGCAAACCATTGACACGGCTCAGTATGAAACGTGGTTTGTGCCCACCCGTTTCCTCGCCCAGAAGGGCGACACGATCGATGTGAGTGTGCCGTCGCAGCGCTTCGTGAGCGAGATCCGTCAGAACTACGCCCAGCAGATCCGCGCCATCCTCGACGAGCTTTCGACCGATCATCTCAACCTCCACCTCGTCGCCGACACCGAGACCGCCGGCGATGTCGTCCTCCCCTCCGGGCCACCCGCGGCCGTCGACCTGCCCACATCCATCTTCAATCCTGGATACCGTTTCGAGACCTTCGTCGTCGGCAAATCGAACGAGCTGGCATTCGCCGCATCGAAATCGATCGCGGAAAACCCCGCCGGTTCCTTCAATCCCCTGTTCATCTACGGTGGTGCGGGGCTCGGCAAGACGCATCTGATCCAGGCAATCGGACAGCAGCTTCGAGACAATAAGCCCGGCGCAAAGGTTGTCTATATGTCAGCGGACGCGTTCATCAACGAACTCATCACCTCGATCCGTTACGACCGGATGCAGCTCTTCCGCGACCGCTACCGCAAGGTCGACTCCCTCCTCCTCGACGACATTCAGTTCATGGCGGGCAAGGAGCGAACCCAGGAGGAGTTCTTCCACACCTTCAACGCGCTGTATGAAGCGCAGAAGCAAATCGTCTTCACGTCTGACGCGCCTCCGAAAGAGATCCCGACGCTCGAAGATCGCCTCCGTTCGCGCTTCGAGTGGGGCTTGATCGCCGACATCCAACCGCCTGACCTCGAGACAAAGGTGGCCATCCTCCGCAGAAAGGCAGAGGAGAAAAAGATCGATCTGCCGAACGACGCTGCTCTCTTCATTGCCGAGCGCGTGCGCACGAACATCCGCGAGCTAGAAGGTTTGCTCAACCGCGTGGTGGTCTACGCGTCGATGGCCGGCCGGCAGGAGATCTCACTCGAGCTGACCAAGGAAGCGCTCAAGGAACTGCTGTCGAAAGACAACAAGCCGATCACACCGCCGGAGATCGTTCGTGTCGTCGCCGCGCATTACGGCACCACGGTGACCAATCTCAAATCCAAATCGAACGCCCAAACCATCGCTTTCCCACGCCAGGTGGCGATGTACATGTGCAAGCATCTGACGGACCTTTCGTACCCGGAGATCGGCCGCATCTTCAACAACAAGCATCACTCCACGGTGATGTACTCGGTTGAAAAGATCGACGAGAAGATGCAGAACGACCCTCAGTTCGCGCGCGTGCTCGAAGGGCTGATGAAGCAGTTCCGATGATGAGGTCCAACTTTATCCTGAGGAGCGGAGCGACGAAGGATCTGCCGGCGAAGTCCACCAGCGTTCATGCTCGCCAGATCCTTCGTCGCTTTGCTCCTCAGGATTTGAAATCCACAGCCTCTGCGGAAAGGTCCGTCGAAATCCTGCGGACAAAAGCGGTCTCGTTTCGGGGCCACCGTCCGACTGCGGAAAACAGGAGAAATCTCCATCGATTTTCCACACGGAAACCCGCAGTTTCACCGAGGAAGGAACTGCTATACTTTCGAAACCTTTGCAGCGTGATGCCGAGTTTTTCCGCACGCATCTACTACCACTACCACTAAGAATAAAGACTTTGTTCTGAAGGAAGAGACATGGAGCTGACCGTTGCAAAAACTGATCTTCAGAAAGAGCTGCAGCTCTGCCAGGGAGTCGTCGAAAAGCGCTCGACGATTCCGATCCTATCGAACGTGCTGCTCCGCGCCGAAGACGGCCGGCTGCAGATGGCCGCGACCGATCTCGACGTAACGATTCTCAGTTCCTGCCCCGCACGCATCACCACCCCGGGCGGCGTAACGATCGAGGCGAAACGGCTATTCGACATCGTCCGCTCACTTCCCGACGAGGACGTTCACATCACGCTGCAGGAGAACAACTCGCTCCTCATCGATTCCGGAACAGCCAAGTTCCGTCTGCTTGGATTGCCCGCCGAGGACTATCCGACGCTGCCGACTGTCAACGTCACGGAGTCATACGACATCCCACTCGATGAGCTGAAGACCATGGTCGCAAAAGTAAAGTTTGCGATCACGCACGAGGAGACGCGTTTCCAACTCAACGGCGCCCTTCTCAAGGTGCTGCCGACAAAGATGGAGATGGTTGCCACCGATGGTCATCGCATGGCGCTGATCAACTTCCCGCAGGGCAGCAAAGGCAAAGGCAAAGTCAACGAGTTGACGATTCTCGTGCCCCGCAAGGCGATGGAAGAGATCATGCGTCTCGAGCCGGGCGAGGACGGCACGGTGCGTTTCGGTGTGTCAGAGAACCATCTCTTCTTCGAGGCTGCCGAGCGGCGTCTGCTCGCGCGAATGATCGACGTCAACTTCCCGAACTACATGGAAGTCATCGCCCGCGATAACGATCGCAGGGTGCTCGTCGATCGCGAGCGGCTGCTTGCGACGATCCGCCGTATCTCGCTCGTGGCGAACGAAAGGACGCGCGCCGTCCGGTTCGACTTTGCGCCGGGCAAACTGACGGTCTCGTCAACGAACCCGGAGCTCGGTGATGCCCGCGAGACAGTTCCCATCGACTATGCCGGCAATCCCTTCTTCGTCGGTCTCAACGCCGCATACGTGACCGACTTTTTGAGCGCCGTCGACACGCAGCAGGTATCGCTCGATCTGAAGGACGAGAACAGCCAATGCATCGGTCGTCCATCGTCGAACGACGCCGACCTGGCGTACGAATATCTGTACGTGGTCATGCCGATGCGTTTGACGGCCTGAGCCGGCACGGCCGGCAGCGTTGATTGCCCAAGGCTCGGCCAACAGTGGCGTCTGAATAGACCTCCGTGATTCTCCGCAGCCTCACAAACCAACACTTCCGCAACCTCGCCTCCGAAGAGGTAACGTTTCACGATCAGGTCAACATCGTCGTCGGCCGCAACGGTCAGGGGAAGACCAACCTTCTCGAAGCAATCTACTTCCTGGCGACGACGAAGTCGTTCCGCACGGCGCGCGTGGCCAGCGTCTTTCAATTCGGATCGCCGAGTGTCTTCGTCTCCGGGCTGTTGCATCGCTTTGGTGTCGACAAGACGCTCTCGGTCGGATTGGAGACCGGTGAGGTAAGGCGTCGCGCGCTGCTGATCAACGGCGAGCGCGTAGCGCTGCCGGGGTATGTCAACACGATGAGCGTCTTCGCCTACTCGTCCGCGCGGCTGGATATTCTTCGCGGCGCGCCGGAAGAACGGCGGCGTTTTCTCGATCGCGGCATCGCCAGTATCGACCCTGCCTATCTCGAAGCGGTCAGCCGCTACGGACGTGCTCTGCGGCAGCGCAACGCGCTCCTTGCGAGCGGTGACACGTCATCGCTCAATGCGTGGGATGCGGAGCTCGCCGCGGCGGCCGCTCCGCTCCAGGAAGGAAGGAGCGCGTACACCGAGGCGCTCATCGGAGCGTTCGTGGAGATCGTTGCGGAGCACGGATACCACATCCGCAATCTCGCGGTCGGCTACCAGCCGAGCAGCGTGGACGCCCTTCCACACATACGGCGCGAGGAGTTGCGGGCGCGGATGTCCCTTGTCGGGCCGCAGCGCGATCTACTCGAGTTTTCGGTGGACGGAAGGCCTGCCGCCGAGGTGTTGTCGGGAGGGGAGCAGAAGATGGTCGTCCTCTTCCTGAAATTCGCCAAACTGAATCTTTTCCGGCGTCGTTTTGACGAGCCTGCATTGTTTCTTCTCGACGACATCGATGCCGAGCTCGACCTCGAAATACTCGAACAACTGCTGCTCAAACTGCCGTCTCAGACGCAGGTTTTTGCAACCTCTGCAAAAGAACGGTTCCTGCGGACGCTGGAAGCGGGACCGCATCGCCGCTTACTCATTGAAAATGGGCTGGTTACATCGATCTCCGATTTGCCGTGAAACGTTCCGTGGAACGCAATATTCGCGGTACAATTCGGCGTTCTCAAACGCGGCGTGCACCTCGCGAAAATGGCTCGTCGGGAGACGCGCCAACCTACCGCACAACCCAACGCTGGAAAGCAATTGAATGGCAGACGACTACACCACCGACGATAGCGAATACGAATCGTCCGAAATCACGCCGCAGACCCCTTCGATCGCGGGCGATTACACCGCGGAAGACATCAAAGTCCTCAAGGGGCTCGACGCGGTCCGCAAGCGCCCCGGCATGTACATCGGCGACACCGATGACATCACCGGTCTGCACCACATGGTCTACGAAGTCGTCGACAACGCCATCGACGAAGCACTGGCCGGCTACGCGAATAAGGTCCTGGTCACCATCCACACCGACAACTCGGTGACGGTCGAAGACAACGGCCGCGGCATCCCGGTCGATTTGCACAAAGAAGAGAACCGCTCGGCGGCCGAGGTCATCATGACCGAGCTGCACGCCGGCGGTAAGTTCGACAACAACTCGTACAAAGTCTCCGGCGGTCTGCACGGCGTCGGTGTCTCGGTGGTCAACTTCCTCTCCGAATGGTTGGAGCTGGAGATTCATCGCGACGACTACATCTGGCGCCAGCGCTACGAGGGCGGCGTGCCGACAAAGGCCATTGCCCGCGGTGAGAAAACGGCGCAGCGCGGCACGCGCGTCACGTTCAAGGCCGATTCGGCGATCTTCTCCGTGATGGAGATGAACTTCGAAACGCTTTCGCAGCGTCTTCGCGAGCTGGCCTTCCTCAACTCCGGCGTCTTCATCGCCATTGCCGATGACCGTACCGAGAAAAAGCACGAGTTCTGCTATCAGGGCGGCATCGTCTCGTTCGTCAAGGATCTGAACAAGAACAAGGTTCCGCTGCACGGCGATCCGATCTTCATCCGCGACGAGAAAGACGGCGAGGCGGTGGAGATCGCGCTGCAGTGGAACGAGGGATACACCGAGAACCTCTACTGCTTCACGAACACGATCAAGAACCTCGACGGCGGCACCCACCTTGTCGGCTTCAAGGCCGCGCTGACGCGGACGATGAACAAGTACATCGAGGCCTCGGGCATCCTCCAGAAGCTGAAGCTCAGCCTGGAAGGCGACGACATCCGCGAGGGGTTGAGCTGCGTGATCTCCGTCAAGATCCGCGACCCGAAGTTCTCCTCGCAGACGAAGGACAAACTCGTCTCGTCACACGTGAAGACGTGGGTTGAGCAGGTTGTCGGCGAGCGTCTCGGCGAGTTTCTCGAAGAGAACCCGAAGGAAGTCCGCCGCATCGTCGACAAGGTCATCGAAGCGGCCCGGGCTCGCGAAGCAGCACGCAAGGCGCGCGACCTCACCCGCCGCAAAGGGGCTCTCGATTCCGCTTCACTGCCGGGCAAACTGGCCGACTGCCAGGAGCGCGATCCCCGCTTCTGCGAGATCTATTTCGTCGAGGGTGATTCGGCAGGCGGCTCAGCGAAACAGGGGCGCGATCGCCGCTTCCAGGCCATCCTGCCGCTCAAAGGCAAGATCCTCAACGTCGAGCGCGCACGTCTCGACAAGATGCTTTCCTCTGAGGAAATCCGGCTGATGATCACTGCCCTCGGCACAGGCATCGGCGCCGGCGATTTCGACATCGCCAAGCTCCGCTATCACAAGATCATCATCATGACGGACGCCGACGTCGACGGCTCGCATATCCGCACGCTGATCCTGACGTTCTTCTTCCGCTACATGCGCGAGATCATCGACCGCGGATTTCTCTTCATCGCCCAGCCGCCGTTGTTCAAGGTCTCGCAGGGGAAAAAGGATTCGTACATCAAGGACGAAGGCGAGCTCTCTCGCTTCCTTCTGACGCGCGTTTCGGAGAGCGTGGAGATCACGCCGCAGGCCGGTCTCTCGCTCAAGGGCGATGCGCTGGTGAACTTGATGCAGCGGATGGAGGAGTACCAGAGCCACGCCCGCAAGCTGCAGTCGCGCGGCGTCCCGCGCGAAGCGCTCGACGTGCTGTTCGCCGAGGGTTTCCTCGATCGCAGCGCCATGGGGGATTCCGACAAGCTCACGTCTCTGGCGAAAGCGCTATCGGCTCACGGCTTCGAGCACGTGCGCCTGATGACCGACGAGGAGACAGAGACGCCGACGATCCAGTTCTCGGTCGGCGGCAATGGTACCGGCAAGAAAGTCATCATCAACAGCGAGCTGCTTTCGACCTACGAATACCGTCAGATGGCAAAGTCGTTCGAACAGCTTTCCGCGTTCGGGCTCCCGCCATACACCTTGAAACACAACGAGGCCTCGGATGTCGTCATCACCATCGACGATCTGATCGAGCGCATTTACGACCTGGCCAAGAAAGGCCTGGCCATCAGCCGCTACAAAGGTCTCGGCGAGATGAATCCCGAGCAGCTCTGGGAAACGACGATGGATCCCCAGAAGCGGCGTTTGTTGCAGGTCAAGATTGAAGACGGCGTCGGCGCCGAGGAGCTCTTCACGGTGCTCATGGGCGATCAGGTCGAACCGCGGCGCGTGTTCATTCAGGACAACGCGCTGGAAGTGAAGAACCTCGATATCTAATGAGCGACGACTTCGACTACACAACCCACAACGAGCAGCGATTCCCCGTCAACATCGAAGACGAGATGCGCAAGTCGTATCTCGACTACGCGATGTCGGTCATCATCGGCCGCGCGTTGCCCGACGTCCGCGACGGTCTCAAGCCGGTGCATCGCCGCATCCTTTACGGCATGTACGAGCAGGGAAACACGGCCGGCAAGGCGTACAAGAAATCGGCTCGCATCGTGGGCGACGTGATGGGTAAGTATCACCCGCACGGCGACTCCGCGATCTATGACTCCGTCGTCCGCATGGCGCAGGACTTTTCGATGCGCTACCGGTTGGTCGATGGGCAGGGAAACTTCGGCTCCGTCGACGGCGACAATCCGGCGGCCATGCGTTACACCGAGGTCCGGCTCACGCGCCTCGCCGAAGAGCTCATGCGCGATGACATCGACAAGGAGACGGTTGATTTCATCCCGAACTACGACGGCACGGAGAGCGAGCCGTCGGTGTTGCCTGCCAAGTACCCGAACCTTCTTGTCAACGGCTCGTCGGGCATCGCTGTCGGCATGGCCACGAACATCCCGCCGCACAACCTCGGCGAGGTGATCGACGCCTGTCTCATGGTGATCGAGAACCCGCACGCGACCGTCAAAGAGCTGATGAGCGTGATGCCGGGGCCCGATTTTCCAACCGCCGGTTTCATCTTCGGCATCGAAGGGATCTACGAGGCGTACAACACCGGCCGCGGCATCATCCAGGTGCGCGCCCGCGCCGCCATCGAGGCCATGAAGAAAGGCGACCGCGAGCAGATCGTCGTGACGGAGATTCCGTACATGACGAACAAGAAGCGGCTGCTCGAAAAGATCGCCGAACTGGTTCACGACAAGAGGATCGAAGGCATCTCTGATCTGCGCGACGAATCCGATCGCGAGGGGATGCGCATCGTGATCGAGTTGAAGCGCGATGCCATCGCCGAGGTCGTGCTCAACAACCTCTATCGCAACACGCAGATGCAGACGACGTTCGGCATCATCTTCCTGGCCATCGTCAACAACCGGCCGGAGGTGATGGACCTCCCTACGCTGCTCCATCACTTCGTCGAGCACCGGAGAGAGATCGTCGTCCGCCGGACGCGCTTCGATCTACGCAAGGCCGAGGAGCGCGCCCATATCCTCGAAGGTCTCGTCAAAGCGCTCGACATCCTCGACGCCTTGATCGCGTTCATCCGCAGTAGCCGGACGCCGCCGGAGGCGAAGAGCGGCTTGATCGAGCGCTGGCAGTTCAGCGACGTGCAGGCACAGGCCATTCTCGATATGCGTTTGCAGCGCCTGACCGGCCTGGAGCGCGAGAAGATCATCGCCGAGTACGAAGAGGTGCAGGCCACGATCCGCCGTCTACGCGAGATCCTGGGCTCCGAGACGCTGGTTCTCGGGATCATCAGCACTGAGCTGCGCGAGATCAGGGAAGCCTACGGCGACGAGCGCCGCACGGAGATCGTCCCGCAGGCCAGCGACATCACTATCGAAGACATGATCGCCGACGAAGACATGGTCATCACCGTGTCGCGCGGCGGTTACATCAAGCGTTCGCCGCTGTCGCTCTATCGTGCGCAGCGCCGCGGCGGCAAAGGCCGCATCGGCATGCAGACGAAGGAAGAGGACATCGTCGAGCATCTCTTCGTGGCCAGCGCACACTCGTATGTCCTGGTCTTCACCGATCGCGGACGGCTCTACTGGATCAAGGTGCATCAGATCCCCGAGGTTGCCTCCAACGCGCGCGGCAAGGCAATCGTGAACCTGTTGACCGTCGAACAGGGCGAGAGCGTGCGTGCCCTTCTGACCGTTCGCGACTTCAATGACGCCAAGTACGTCGTCATGGTCACGCGCGCCGGCAAGATCAAGAAGACCGAGCTGACGGCGTTTTCGAACGTTCGCGCCAACGGCATCATCGCCATCGACATCAACGAGGGCGATGACCTCTACGCCGTGCGCCTCTCCCAGGGCGACGACGAGATTTTCATCGGTACACATGACGGCATGGCCATTCGCTTCAACGAAAACGGCGTCCGTCCGATGGGCCGCGGCGCCGCCGGCGTGAAGGGGATCTCCCTCCGCGAAGGTGACTACGTAGTCGAGATGGACGTCCTCCCCGCTTCCGGCGAGGCTGCTCCCGAGCCGTTGGCCGAGGGCGAAGAGCCGGAGATCGTCGAGAGCGAGCCGGAAGGCGACGACGCCGAGATCATCGTTTCCGACGAGCGCGGCCAGGTGCTGACGATCACGGAAAAGGGCTTCGGCAAGCGCACTCCGGTCTCCGCCTATCGCCTGCAGTCGCGCGGCGGCATCGGTGTCACGAACATCAAGACCACCGATAAGAACGGCAAGGTGGCCGGCATTTCCTACGTCTTCGAGGACGATCAGGTGCTGTTGATCACCGAACAGGGGATGATCATCCGCACGAACGTCGCCGACATCCGCTCGATCGGACGGAACACGCAGGGCGTTCGCGTCATCAATATCGACGAGAACGATCTCGTCGTCGCCGCCGTGAAGCTGGTCGACAAAGACGAAGGGGATGAAGAAATCCCGGCCGGCGATTCGGACGTTGCCGGCGAATCTCCTGATGACGACACGATTCACTGAGTCGATGGCGACGTACAATCAGGCATGCATAAAATCTCGCGCGAGCGCGTGACGCAGCTCGCGCGCGACCTTCTGGAAGCGATGACGCGCACGAAGGCGGTCGCGCTTCTGAAGGAACGTGAAGTCGTCCGCCAGTCGATCGCCCACGCGCTGGCCGACGAGCTGAAGCGCGAGGAAGAGCGCGAAGAGAACGTCCGGCGACGCATCGCAACGATGAAAAAGCCGCCGGCCGCGCGCTCCCGTGAGTACGAGATGCTCTTCCACCAGTTGATGGAGGAGGAGTATCTCCGCGAGGGGCTCGATAACTGATTCCGCGTTACACCTGCAGCAACGCCCGCAATCGCTCCGGATCCGCTGTCGGTTCCACGCACATGTAAGCCTCGCAGACGTACGCGAGCACGCGGTCGGCAGGGCGGCTCTGCATCAGGGGCAGGTCGGCCGCGCCGTCTCCGGCGACGAGAACCCGATGCGGAAGATACTCTTCGCCTGCGATCCGGCGAAGTGCGCGGAATGCAGCATCGTCGAGCGGACCCGTGATCGCGATCTCCTTCGGCTGTCCCGCGCGCCATTCGGCAACGCCGAGGAGAAGGCCGAAACCGGATGGATACCGCTCAGCCAGCGGCGCGATTGCTTCCAGTGTCTTCGTCGCCGCAACAACGTACCGTTCGTCTCCGAAGAGGAGAGCGAGCCGGAGAAGTACATCGGCGGCAACGGAGTTGCCTGAAGGCGTGGCGTTGTCGAAGAGGTCTTTCGGACGCGTGATCAGCGCTTCGTGATCGATCGGCGTGTCGAAGAATCCGCCGTTCTGCTCGTCCACAAACCGCTCGAGGATCTGATCAGCCAACTGGCGCGACGCATCGAGGTAGCGCCGCGCGTGCGTGGCCTCGTAGGCAAGCGCCAGTCCCCAGGCCACTCCGCTGTAGTCTTCGAGCAAACCGGGAATCTTCGGTGTACGCATCAAGCGTCCGTCGACGATGCGCGTCAGCAGAAAGTCGGCGTTGCGGCGGACGACGTCGCGATAGCCATCGCGATCGAACGCGACCGCTGCTTCGGCGAATGCGGCCAGCATCCAGCCGTTCCATCCAGCCAGGACCTTTTCGTCGCGGGCCGGCCAGACGCGCTGCGCGCGGACGCCATACAGCTTGCACTTGCCACGCGACGAAATTTCGCCGAGCCGATCGAGGGACACGCCGAGATCGGCTGCCACCGCCGTGGGATCGCGCGGCACGTTGAGGATGTTCTGTTCCTCCCAATTGCCCCGGTCGGTGATGTCGTAGAGCGCACAGAAGATCCGGCCTTCCTCCTCGCCGAGAATCGACATCACCTCGGCGCGCGACCAGACGTAGAACTTCCCCTCTTCCCCCTCGCTATCGGCGTCCTGCGTCGCATAGAAGCCGCCCTCGGGCGAGGTCATCTCGCGCTCGACGTATCCGAGGATCTCGCTCACCACCCGCGCAAAGAACGGGTCCTTTTTCCACTGCCAGGCGCGCGTGTAGAGGCGCGCCAGGAGGGCGTTGTCGTACAACATCTTCTCGAAGTGCGGGACGAGCCAGCGGGCGTCGACGGAATATCGATGGAAGCCGCCGCCGATCTGGTCGTACATCCCGCCGTGCGCCATCTTCGTCAGGGTGTTGGTGATGATGCCGTCGAGCTCCCGGTCGTTTTTTCTCCACGCCACCTGCATGAGGAAGTCGAGCGACATCGACGGCGGAAACTTCGGCGCGCCGCCGAAACCACCATTGACCGCGTCGTAACTCTGCGCGATGCGGGCAGCCGCCCGATCGAGCGCATCGCGTTCGAGTGCGCCACCCCCCTGGAACTTGACCGTGCTCAGGCTTCGAATCACCTCGGCCGACGCCGCTTCGACGTCCGTCCGCCGCTCATGGTAGGTATGCGCCACGTGCTCGAGCACGCGCCGGAAGCCCGGCATGCCGTGCCGGTCGTCGGGCGGAAAGTAGGTCCCGGCGTAGAACGGGGCGCCGGCCGGCGTCAGGAACATTGACATCGGCCAGCCGCCATGTCCGGTCATCATCTGCACCGCTTCCATGTAAATCGAGTCGACGTCCGGCCTCTCCTCGCGATCGACCTTGATCGACACAAAGTTTTCGTTCAGCACGGCGGCGATGTCGTCGTTCTCGAATGACTCCCGCTCCATGACGTGGCACCAGTGGCACGCCGAGTAGCCGATCGAGAGAAACACCGGCCTGTCCTCGGCACGCGCCCTGGCGAAGGCCTCGCCGCCCCAGGGATACCAGTCGACGGGGTTGTGAGCGTGCTGGAGGAGGTATGGGGAGGTTTCGTTCGCGAGGCGGTTGGTCATGCTTTCAGAGTCTATGCCGACACAGGCCGCTACGCCTTCGGATGCGCCTTCCTGTAAACGGCGATCAACTGGAAGTCGTTGAGGTGCGTGTACTTCTGGGTCGTCGATAGCGAGACATGGCCGAGCAACTCCTGGATCCCGCGAAGGTCGGCGCCGGCGTTGAGCAGGTGTGTGGCGAAGGAGTGACGCATCGTGTGTGGTGAGATGCCGGCGCGCAATGAGGCCTTGCGCACGTAGCGGTCGAAGAGGCGCCGGACGCTGCGCGTCGTGATTCGCTCGCCTCGATAGTTCACGAACAGCGCCGGCTCCTCGATGTTCGACACAAGATCGCCGCGAGAGGCGAGCCAGGCTCGGATCGACTCTTCCGCTTTTGAACCGAACGGCACGATGCGCTGCTTTGAGCCCTTGCCCCGTACCTTCACCAGCCGCGCGCGCAGCTCGACATCCTCAATGTCGATGCCCACGAGCTCGCTGATGCGAAGCCCCGAGGCGTACATGACCTCCAGAAAGGCGCGATCGCGGATGCCGAGCGTGGTCGAAGTGTCGGCCTGTTCGAGAAGCAACACCACGTCGGACGGCTGCATCACGGACGGAAGATGCTTCTCCCGCTTCGGTGTGGCAACGCTGCGGGCTGGATTCATTTCGACCGCCTCTTCGCGCATCAGATACTTGAAAAACGACCGCAACGCCGAGAGTTGCCGTGCCGCCGACGACCGCGCCAGCTTGCGGTGCGCCAGGAACGCAAGGTAGGAACGGACGGTAAGGTGATCGACCTTCTTCAGGTCAAGCAGATCGCGGCCGAGCGTGAAGTAGTCGTTGCAGAGGAACGTGATGAACTGCTCGAGGTCCATCCGGTAGGCGGAGATGGTGTTGGGCGAGGCGTTCTTCTCGTAGGTGAGATAGTCGAGAAAGTCTCCGATTTCGTTCTGCACGCCCACCCTCCCGGAACCATGATATGCCCTCTCAGCGTAGCGCGCGAACGAGCGCGCGTGACACGGCACGGTCCGACGCGGCGTCGAAGGCCGCGAACATCGGGCCGGAGTTCACTTCGAGAAAGAGCATCCGCTTCGTCTTCGGGCATTGCTTGAAATCGGCGGCGGCGAACTCGAGGAAGAGTGTGTCGGTGAGTTTGCGCAGGCCGGCGACGAGATGGCGATCATTCTTCACGGGCTCGACGCGCGCCCTGCTGTCGGTGCGGTAGTCGAGCGTGCTGGCGACGACGTGGAACGAGACGAAGCGATCACCGGCGCGGTAGATCCGCAGCTCGGGTGGGACGAGCGTCTCCTGCACGATCGCTGGTGACGCGAGCGCGTTGTTACGACGGGGCGCCCCGGCGAGTGCAGTGTCCAGCGGCTGTGTGTATTCGCCGCCGGCAACCGGCTTCACGACGCGATCCCGCATCGCTTCGAGCGCGCTTGCGTCGTTCGAGATCACGGTCGCTGGGATGTCCAGTCCGGATTGACGTGCGAGGAGGAGCTGCTGGGGCTTGAGCAGGTGCGCCGCGTGATGGCGATTGAGCAGACGCACGTCACGATGCGCCATGGCCCACGACAGCACGGTCGTGTACCACGCATACGCACGCGCGGCCGAGGGAGTGCTGAAGACGTCGTGGCGGAGAAACACGGCGCGTGGCGCGACGATCTCGCCGTCGATCGTCAGGACGTCGTCGGCGAGATCCCAGGTCAGCACGGGATGCGTTTCGCTGCCTGCGAGGAGGCGCACGTGCGGCGTGCGCTGATGCTCGAGCTCCTGCAGCAGCGAGTGAATGTTCAAATCGGCGTCGCCGCCGGCGACGAGAATCGGCTTAGAACGAGCCGAAAGGATTTCCACCTCCGCTTTCGCCGCCGCGCCCTTCCTCTTCGCCGACGACGAGCGTGGTCAGCGTCTCATTCGGCTTCTTCTTCTTCGCGCCCGCTCGCGCGGCGGCGGTGCTGAGCGTCTGCAGCTTGTCCTCTTCGCCGATGGCCAGCGTGGTGATCGGCGGATGTTCGCCGCGCTTCGGAGTCGGATCCTCTTCGCCGATCGCCTCGGTGGTCGGACCTTCTTCGCCCACACGCATCGTGGTCGGGCCGCCCTCTTCGCCGAGGCGCTTGGTGGTCGGATCCTCCTCGCCGAGGCGCTTCGTCGTGCCGGGACTCTCCTCGCCGAGACGGAGTGTGGTGAAGATCGTGCCGCCGTTCTCCTCGCCTTCGATGAGCGTCGTGACCGGCACCTCCTCGCCAACGGCCAAGGTCGTGAGAATCGTTTCTTCGCCGATCACCATGGTGGTGATGCGATTGTTGCCGGCTGCCGCTGCTCGGGGGGACGCTTTCTTGCTCGCTTTCTTTGTCGCCATTTGGGACTCCTTACTGACGGAGTGTTGCATACGTGCCAGTTCCCTACCCGGAATGTGGCGTTGCGCTGCGGCACACCGCGTGCTAGGTTCCCACCCCCCGGAGGCTGTCCATGTCAGACGAGGCTGCAACTCTCAAGAAGACCCCCCTCAACGCCGTCGAGCACGAGCTCGGCGGGAAGATGGTTGATTTCGGGGGGTGGGAGCTGCCGGTGCACTTCAGCGGCATCATCGAGGAGCATGCGGCGGTCCGCGAGCATGTCGGGCTGTTCGATGTCTCGCACATGGGCGAGCTGACGGTCAAAGGGCCGGAGGCGTTGGCGCTTCTGCAGCGGGCCACGTGCAACGACGTCTCGAAGCTCGAGAACGGCCGCGCGCAATACAACGGGCTGCTGTATCCGACGGCTGGATTCGTCGACGACATCGTCATCTACCAGAACGCGCCCGACGATTTCTTCATCGTCGTCAATGCATCGAACAGCGACAAGGACTACGAGTGGATCGCCGACGCGGCGAAAGGGATGGACGTCGACGTCCGCAACGTCAGCGCCGACTACGCCCAGCTCGCGCTGCAGGGTCCCGAGGCGGAGCGGCTCCTGCAGCCGATGACCGGCGTCGACCTCGCTTCGATGAAGTATTACCACTTCAGCACCGGGACCGTCGATGGCGTGCCGGCGATCGTTTCGCGAACCGGCTACACTGGCGAAGACGGGTTCGAGATCTATGTCGCGCCGTCCGAGGGGCCGCGCATCATGCGCAAGCTGATCGGCGCCGGCGCGAAGCCGTGCGGCCTCGGCGCTCGCGACACGCTCCGGCTCGAAGCGAAGATGGCCCTCTATGGCAACGACATCGACGAGACCACCACGCCGCTCGAAGCCGGCCTCGGATGGATCGTCAAGGTCGAGAAGGGCGATTTTTTTGGCCGCGATGTGCTGCAGCGCGAGAAGGCTGAGGGACCGCGGCGGAGGCTGGTCGGATTCGAGATGGTCGACCGCGGAATCGCCCGCCATGGCTATCCGATCGTCGATGGCAGCGAGGAGATCGGTGTCGTCACCAGCGGTACGCACTCGCCGACATTGAAAAAAGCGATCGGACTCGCATATCTTCCGCTCGACAAATCTGTGCCCGGCGCGGAATTCATGGTTCTCATCCGTGGAAAAGAGACGCGGGCCCGGGTCGTTCCCACGCCGTTCTATAAGCGCGCGAAGTGACGAAGGAGCCAGCCATGACACCCGAAGACAGCAGGTACGCCAAGAGCCACGAGTACGTTCATCCCGAGGCGGGCGACACGGTCGTCATCGGTATCACCGACTACGCGCAGAAGGAGCTCGGCGATGTCGTCTTCGTCGAATTGCCGGCGGTCGGGACGGAACTGGAGCTCGGCGACGAGTTCGGGAGCATCGAATCGGTCAAGGCCGTGTCCGAGCTTTTCTCGCCGGTCACGGGCGAGGTCATCGAGATCAACGAAGCGCTCACCGACAAGCCGGAGCTCGTCAACACCGACCCCTACGGCGACGGATGGATGATGAAGATGCGGCTGAGCGTCCCCGAGGAGGTCGACGAGATGATGACCGCCGAGGAGTACGAGGAGTACGTCGAGAAGGAGTCGGGGCACTGAACGGCTGAAAATCTGAATGTTCAATGTCGAATGTTCGATGTTGAATGTTCGGTATCGCACCACTCCGCTTTTCCATTCAACATTCAACACTGAACATTCAACATTGGACATTTCGCCTTTCCGATGACCCTGCCCGACCCGCTAACCGATCAACATCGCTACATCTCCAACGCCTCGCAGGACGTCCGCGAGATGCTCGACGTCATCGGCGTCGATTCGATCGACCGCCTCTTCGAGACGATTCCTGACGACGTCAAGCTGACGGAGCTCCTCGACATCCCCGGCCCCTGGTCGGAGATCGAATCGCGGCGTTGGTTCCGCGCGCTGGCGGCGAAGAACAAGAGCGCGGCGGATCACGTCTCATTTCTCGGCGGTGGCGCCTACCTGCACTACCAGCCGGCCTGCATCGATCAACTGCTTTTGCGGGCGGAGTTTCTCACCTCCTACACGCCCTACCAGCCCGAGGTCTCGCAGGGAACGCTGCAGTCGATCTTCGAATACCAGACGCACCAGTGTCTGCTGACTGGACTCGACGTCGCCAACGCCTCGCTGTACGACGGCTCCACGGCGCTCTGCGAAGCGGTGCTTCTTGCCGAGCGCGTCGTGCGCAAACGGAAAAAGGTCGTGATCGCGAAGTCGGTCCACCCGCAATACGCCGAGACCGTCCGCACGTACGTTCAGAACCTCGGATACGAGATCGTCGAAGTCGGCTGGACGAACGACGGACGGATCGATACAACAGCGTTGCTCGAAGCGTGTACGAGCGATGTCTTCGCCGTCGCCATCCAGTCGCCGAACTTCTTCGGCGTCATCGAAGACTACTACGCCGTAGCCGCGATCGCCGATGCCGCCGGCGCGGTGAAGATCGCCGTCATCGCCGAGGCGACGTCACTCGGAATCCTCACGCCGCCTGGTGCGCATGGTTTCGACATCGTCGTGGGCGAGGGACAGGCATGGGGAGTGCCGACGCAGTACGGCGGACCGTTCGTCGGATTCATGGTCGTCAAGGACGCGCTGAAACGGCATATGCCGGGGCGCCTCGTCGGTGAGACCGTCGACGTCGATGGCCGCCGCGCCTACGTACTCACGCTCGCGACGCGCGAGCAGCACATTCGCAGGGGAAAGGCCACGTCGAACATCTGCACGAACGAGGCTCTGATCGCGCTGGCCGCGAACATGTACCTCTCGCTGATGGGCAAAGAAGGTCTGCGCGAGGTCGGCCAGCAATGTGTGCAGAAGACGGCGTATCTTCGCGCGCAACTGAACAGGATCAGTTCCGTGTCGCTGCCTTTCAGCGGACCGGTCTACAACGAGTTTGCGGTGCGTACGCCGTTTCCCGCCGCGGAGATCCTGGCTGATCTGGAGCACGAGAAGATCCTCGGCGGGATTCCGCTGGGGCAGTTCTACGACGGGTTCGAGAACGACTTCCTGGTCGCGGTCACGGAGCTCCACACGCGTGAACATCTCGATCAATTCGTCGCCGTGCTGACGGCGGCGATTGCGAGGGAGCGGCGATGACGACGATACCCACTCCTTCGGAACGACTCCTGATCTTCGAGCACTCGAAGCGCGGACGGAAGGGCTACCGCCTTCCGGCGCTCGATGTCCCGGAGGCAAGCGATGCGCTGCCGGCCGCGCTGATGCGGAGTGAGATCGCGGACGAAGTCGAAGTCTCCGAGGTCGACGTCATCAGGCATTTCACGCGGCTGTCGAAGCTCAACGTCTCCATCGACGCGGGTCTCTATCCGCTCGGCTCGTGCACGATGAAGCACAACCCGCGGCTCAACGAAGAGATCGCGCGCACCCCGGGATTCGCGCTGTCGCATCCGCTGCAGCCCGATCATCAGGTGCAGGGCAACCTCTCGCTGCTCTGGCACATCGAGCAGACGCTGATGGAGATCCTCGGGATGCCGCGCGTCACGCTCCAGCCGGTGGCGGGAGCGCACGGCGAGCTCACCGGCATTCTCATGGTGCACAAAGCGCTGGCGAAGAGCGGGAATGCGCGCAAGTACATCCTGATCCCCGATTCCGCGCACGGCACGAACCCGGCCTCGGCGGCATTCGCCGGGTACGAGATCAAAGAGCTCAAGTCGAACAGCCGGGGGACGGTGGATATCGACACGCTTGCAGCCGCGGTGACCGAAGACGTCGCCGCGCTGATGATCACGGTGCCGAACACGCTCGGCGTTTTCGAGACCGACATCAAGCGATTCGCCGGCATCCTGCACGAGAAGGGTGCCTACCTCTACTGCGATGGCGCCAACCTCAACTCGTTCGTCGGCATCGCCCGCCCCGGCGACATGGGGATCGACGTCATCCACTCGAATCTGCACAAGACGTTTTCGACGCCGCATGGCGGCGGCGGCCCGGGAGCGGGACCGGTCGGTGTTTCGCAGCGGCTCATTCCGTTTCTGCCGACGCCGACGGTCGAGCGCCGCGACGACGGGACGTTCTACCTCGACCACGGTCATCCCGAATCGATCGGCCGCGTCCGCGCGTTCAACGGCAATTTCAACGTGCTGGTCCGCGCGCTGACCTATATGCGCTCGATGGGTCCGGACGGTCTGCGCCGGATCGCCCAGATCGCCGTGCTCAATGCGAACTACATTCGCGCCCGCCTTCGCGGCTCGTATCACCTGCCGTACGACGCGCCGTCGCTTCACGAGGTCGTCTTCAGCGACAAGCTGCAGACCGCGAAAGATGTCCACACGCTCGACATCGCCAAGCGGCTGATGGATTACGGTTTCCACCCGCCGACGATCTACTTTCCGTTGATCGTGGCCGGTGCGCTGATGATCGAGCCGACCGAGAGTGAGCCGAAGGAAGAGCTGGACGCCTTCTGCGACGCCATGATCGCCATCGCCCGCGAGTGCGAGGAGCGTCCGGAGCTGGTGCGCAGCGCGCCGCACACGACGCCGGTACGGAGGCTGGACGAGGCGCGGGCGGCGAGGCAGCCTGTACTGCGTTGGCGTCGCGGCTGACGCCGCTGCGCCAACGCGTTGTCTGCGGCTTCGCCGCGTTGTCGGTTGTCTGCGCTGCGGCGCGTGGCCGCTCTTGATGATTGCTCGCGGAATCAACCACTACCAAACTCAGCCACCACCAAACTCAGCGTCCTTGATGACTGACCACGCGCGCCGCAGCGCGCAGACAACCGACAACGCGGCGAAGCCGCAGACAACGCGCGAAGCGCAGTAAAGTAAACTGACCCTCTGTGCGTCCCTACGACGACGATGAACCTGACGACTTAGACAAGACGCTTTCCCTGCGCCGGCTGCCGGAGTCCGTGACGACGTTCTCCGACAAACGGACCACGCAGGACCGGCGCGGGCAGTCACAGTCGCGCATTCTTTTCACCACCGTCGTCGTCATCGCCATCCTCTACCTGGCGAAGCCGGTTTGCGTTCCGATCGCCTTGGCAATCCTCTTCGCCTTTCTGCTGACACCGATCGTCACGCTGCTCGAGCGGACTCTGCTTCGCCGCACCGGCGCGATCGTCCTTTCCCTCACGCTCATCGTGACCGGCATCGGGTTTGGCGGATGGTGGCTGTACCAGCAGTTCAATGACGTCGCCAATCAGTTCGTCGAAGCCGCCACGGTCGGCAAGATCGAACAGAAGCTCCGGTTCCTGAACCTGAAGCTTCCCGGCGGAAAAACGTTCGCCCTGGTCGAGAGGACGATTCAGCGTGTCACCGACGCAACCGACAAGCAGGAGAAGGCCGACCTCAAAGTGCGGGTCATCCCGGACCGCAGGAGCTTCGCCGACCGCTACAAAACACTTGCGCCGACGATCGAGCTCGTCGCGGCCGCTTTTCTCGTCATCGTCCTGGTCTTTTTTCTGCTGCAGGACCGCGAACAGTTGCGGGACAAGATGCTGCGGCTGGCCGGCCGCGCCCATCTCACGGTCACCACGCAAGCCATCGGCGAGACCTCGGATCGCATCAGCCGCTACCTGCTGACTATCGCGCTGCTCAACGTCTGTTTTGGCCTTCTCGTAGGATTCGGACTTTTTTTGCTGAAGGTACCAAACGCGCCGCTGTGGGGCGTGCTGGCCGGCCTGTTCCGATTCATCCCGTACGTCGGCGCGGTATTGAGCGCGGCGCTGCCGACGTTCCTCTCGATTGCGGTCTTTCCGAACTGGTACGTGCCACTGGCGGTGATGGGCCTGTTCGTCCTGACCGATCAGCTCATCGGCGGATTCATCGAGCCGATCGTGGTCGGACATCGTGTCGGTGTCTCACCGATCGCGCTCCTCGTCTCCGCGATTTTCTGGGGATGGCTGTGGGGACCGGTGGGACTGCTGCTGGCGACTCCGATCTCGGTTTGCCTGACCGTCGGCGGCGAGTTCATCCCCGCGCTGCGCATCTTCTCGATCATGTTCGGCGCCGAGGATCCGCTCGAGGGGTACCTCAGCTTCTACAACCGTCTGCTCCTGCGCGACCGCACCGGAGCCATCGCCATCGCCGACCGGCACGCGGAGAGCGACACGATGGAGGAGATGTTTTCAGACCTCTTCATCCCGACGCTGACCTTCGCGCAGGAGGAGCTCGACCGCAAACGGATCACGCCGGCGAACGATCACTTCATCAAGGATGTGATCCGCGAGCTGATCATCCGCTACGGCGACCGCAACGCCGGCGTTCCCGATCCCGAGCGCCACATCGTGGCCGTTTCCGTTGCCAGTGAGCGTCTCTCCCTCGGCACCCTGATGCTGACGCAACTGCTGCGCGAGGAAGGCTTCTCGATCGACTACTTCACCGACCTCCCCGACCAGGAGCTTCTCTCCTTCATCGGCGAGGTAATGCCGGAGGCAGTCTTCGTCTCCTGTACGAACCAGGACCATCTGCAGGCAGGTCACGGATTGCTGCAACTTCTGGCCGCGACCTTCCATGAACTGACGATCGTCGCCGGCGGCTCGGCGTTCGCCCGCGACCGCACGAAAACGCTCTCCGCGGGCGCCACGTACGTTCCCACAACGCTCACCGAGGCAAAGGAAGACTTCCTGACCCGGCGCAAAGCGGCCCGGCGAAAGTCCTCCCGATCGATCACGTTCAGCGGAACGAGGTTCCGGGTTCCGCCGTCGGCGTAGCGTGCAGTCGCCGGGTTGCTTCCAAGAGTGCCCGCTTAACATCGAGTCCCTTCTTGCAAGTTCTTGCAAGAGGTGCCCGGACTCGAGTCCAGAGGTCAAGCGGCGCCATGGTCCGTTTGACAGATACGACGAGGAGTGGGTACGCTCCCGAGTAACGAGGTATTTATGGCAAGAAAGCTCGAGTTCGTGACGAACATCGCCATCCTGATCGTGGCGGCGCTCGCCAGTGTCGTGCTGGTCAAGAACTATCTCTCACAGAGAACGACGAGAGACATGCCGCAGCGAATCGCCATTGGCACGAAGTTGTCGGTGCCGGGGATCGACTGGGGAGTTAACGGCAACACGCTCGTTCTCGCGCTCAGCACGAACTGCCATTATTGCACCGAGAGTTCGCCCTTCTACCGGCGTCTCTCGGCGGAGTTGCCGCGCCAGCGCGTTCATCTGACCGCCCTTCTGCCGGAGAACGTGGAAGAAGGCGCGAAGTATGTACGAAGTCTCGGCCTTCAGGTAAGCGACGTGAGGCAGGGTTCGTTTCAGGGATTGAAGATTCGAGGCACTCCAACGTTGATGCTTGTCGACGAACGCGGTTTGGTTCGGTTCGTATGGGAAGGCAAGTTGTCCGCGGAGACTGAGCAGCAAGTGATCGACACCGTTCTTGCGACGCCCCCTTCGGGTTTTCCAACACCTACAGGACCGTGACCGCAGGTGGACGACCTAATCGTCGGTTGATTAAGGACTCGGCAGCCGTCCCACCTTCCACGCGCGAGGGACGAGGCTGGCAAGGGCATCTTCAAAAAAAGCGGCCACGTCGCTGTCCAGTCTCAGAGACCGTGTCGAGGACGGTGTTTAACCGTCCCCGGCTACCAGTGGACGCGTATTCGCAACTTCCCGGAGCGACCAGACTTAGCGCCCCGGATCAGATTGGATGAGATAGTCACCACATAATGCAAAACCAGCTGCCATTGCTGTTCGCGCAGCAGGTGACTGGTTGGGTGCAGCCGTTATCGACGTCCCAGGACCAGCAGCCGTCCTCACACTGCCACCCATCCGCCACCAGTGCAACATCGGCAGCAGCCGGCGACGGGGCCAAGGCAGCCATGGTGAGGGCAAGGGTTATCACAAGGGTTAGAACGCGGTAACGTGAAAGGATCGACTTTGTCTTCATGAGTTCTCCCTTACGGGTGGAAGTGTAGCCATTTGGTTCTGGCCTGTCAAATTTTCAGGTGTGTTACCGCAGCTACGGAATCACTCCAACAAAATCGATGGCGCGAGCCGGCGACTTCCGTCAGCAAAACGCTCTTCTGTCCCTCTCGGCTTAGTGCGTTGCCCCTCGGTGACGTCTCAATCCGCAACCGGGGTCGGGCCACCGATAATGGAAGGCGTTCGACAATTGCGCGGAATCGCCGTTCGGATTCGTCACGGTGATCGTCTCGCTGGCGAGGCCGGATGACGGAGGCACCCTGGCGGAGATCGTGTGCGCATCGATGACCGTTACATCGGAGGAGTCGGCTGCGCCGAAGGCGACGACCGCACCCGCCGCAAAGCCATTTCCGGCGATCGTCACGATAGGGCCGCCCTCGGTCGATGAGCCGGATGTTGATGATTCCCTTCTCACCCTTGGCGATCCTTTGATCCGGAGGAGCGATCGCATCGTCGTCGTCAATGATCGTGCAATAACCGTCGCTTTCCCGGGCTGAACCGGAGGGTAGGGAACCAACTCGACCTGGAATGTCTCGTTGTCCTCTGGCAGGTCGTCGGCAATGATCGGAACCGAGATCGTGCTGGATTGCTGTCCGGGATAAAAGAGAGCGGATCCACCGGACCACTGGTAGTCGAGGCCGTTTTTCGCGGTCTGGTCGTGGATCTGGACTGGAACAGAAATGTAGTCATTAACAGGCGTAGAGAGGGTGATCGCGAAAACCGCGGAATTCTTCGCAGCGCTTACCCGGGCGGCCAGCCGAAGTTGCGTCCGCCGAGAAGGTGGACGTGAATGTGAAACACCGTCTGACCCGCGGCTTCGCCGTGATTGACCACCAGCCGGTAGCCCTCGGAGTTGAGCTGAAGATTGCGCGCGATCTGAGAGGCGCGCACGATCGTCATGCCGACGACGTTCGCCTCCTCCTCGTCGAGATCATCCAGCGTCGAAATGTGCGTGCGCGGGACGACCAGCACATGCGTCGGTGCCTGCGGGTTGATGTCGTTGAAGGCAACGACGATGTCGTCCTCGAATACGATCTTCGCGGTGATCTCGCCGCAGGCGATGCGGCAAAAGAGGCAACGTTCATTTGTGGCCATGGCGCGATAGTACGACAACGCGCTCGATGCCGGCGAGGTCGTTGATGACTTCGATGATTTCGTAGCCGTTCGCGACATGGCGAACGTCATCAAGCTGACCGAACCCGATCTCCAGCATGACCACCGGTGCGCGCTTCGCTAGGAGAATCCGTTCGATCACTTCCGTTCCACGCGGCCCGGGTGTCAAGGCGTCGCGGGGCTCATGGTCGCGCACCTCGGCGGCCAGATTGATGTAGTCGTCCAGCGGGATGTAGGGTGGATTCGAGACGATGAGATCGAACTCTCCGCGGATCGCGTCGAACAAGTCCGACGCAAAAAAACGAGCTCGTGACTCGTGCTCGCGCGCGTTGCGGGATGCGACGGCAAGCGCGGCGAAAGAGATGTCGATCGAGCTGACGTCGAGATCCGGCCGCTCGCGTTCCAGCGAGATGGCGATGCAGCCGCTACCGGATCCGATGTCGAGCACGCGTGCACCGCGCGGCGCGCGGGCGATGGCCGCCTCGACGAGCAATTCCGTTTCCGGACGTGGAATCAGCACGCGATCGTCGACGAAGAATCGACGGCCGAGGAACTCCGCATGTCCGCGGATGTACTGCAACGGCTCGCCGCGCATCCGGCGGGCCACAAGTCCTTCGAGCGCTGCCGGATCGATCTGTTCTTCGCCATGCGCGAAGAGCCATGCAGGCGACCGGGCGGAGACATCGGCCAGCAGCACGTCGACGTCGCGGGGATTCACGCCGCCGGCTTGCGCCGCTCCGCGGAGCCGCGCCCGAAGCGACGCAATGGTTTCACTCGGCACGCGCTACCCCGCATTTCTCACAGTCTGCTTGAACCACTTGCGACTCCCTTCGTCGAGAGTCCTTCTCCTCCCGCGGCTTCTTGCGGGGGGAGAAGGTGCCGAAGGCGGATGAGGGGGCGGTTCTCGCACTGAAGTTGAGTGTCTTCATGAGTTTCCCACGCCCGTTCATGAAAATAGTTCACTGCTCGGCAAGAACCAACGCCCCCTCATCCGCCTGTCACCTTCTCCCCCAGCTGAAAAGCGCTGGGGGAGAAGGCTCTCGGCGAGTAACAGGGTGCCGACGATTCCAGTGAGAATGTGAGAAATGCGCGCTTACTGCGCCTCGCGTACCTGCAGGCCAGCTTCTTCGCCCAATACCTCGACCGTCCCTTTCCGCTCGAGCTTTCCCCATCCTGTGCGGATGCCCGAGATGGCGGTCTTGAGCGACTTGAGGACGACGGCGTACATGAGCTGGCGGTAAAGGAATCTCTGCCAGAACAGCCACACCAGGGGGCGTGGATCTTCATGATCGAGCTTATAGGCCACCAGCGATCCGACGAGCTCGACGACGAAGAAAAACGCATACATGAAACCGATCACGTACAGCGACGTGAGCGCGTTGGGCAGCGGCTGCCAATCGCCGACCAGGCGGCCGCGCATCCAGGCGCGGATGACGGTCCCGATCGACCAGATGATCTGCAAGTCGACGAGCGGTGACAGCACCTGGAACGCCACCTGGAACAGCCAGAGCGTGGGTAGCATCACGCGGCCGAAATAGCCGTAGCGGCCCAGGGCCCGTCGGTGTTTCCAGAGCGCCTGGAGGGTGCCGAAAGCCCAGCGGAAGCGCTGTTTGAAGAGTGACCGGATGCTATCCGGGGCTTCGGTGTGTCCGAGGGCATTGGACTCCGTTTCGACCCGCCACCCGATCCGGCGGATTCGCCACGTCAGATCCATATCTTCGGCCATCGTGTCGGTCGTGTAGCCGCCGGCGGCCAGGATGGCTTCGCGCCGCCATGCGCCGACCGCGCCCGGCACGACCGTCACGGCGTTGATCGTCGCGTAGGCACGCCGGTCGAGATTCTGGCTTGTGACGTATTCGATCGATTGCCAATGCGTCAGCGGATTGATGCGATTGCCGACTTTTACGTTTCCGGCTACCGCACCCACGAGCGGCTTGTCGAAATGACGAACGAGTTTCTCGATCGTGTCGCGCGCAAAGACTGTGTCGGCGTCGAGAGCGATGATGATCTCTCCCGTGGCCAGTGCAATGCCGAGGTTGAGGGCGGATGCCTTGCCGCCGTTCGCCTGGGTGAGAAGCGTTACCGTGTCGCCGAAGTTTGCGCGAACCTGTCCGGAGGTGTCGTCGGCGGAGCCATCGTCGACGACGATGATCTCCAGCGGCTCGTAACCGTTCGCCAGCACGGCACGGATCGTATTCACGATCACGGTTTCCTCGTTGTACGCGGCGATGACGACGCTCACGGCCGGCCGGTAGGAACCGTCGAACGACTCGTGGCGCTCGCGCCATTTGGCGATCAGCGCCAGGATGATCGAGAAGATCACGCGTGCCGTGCCGAGGATGATCGCTGTCACGAAAGCGATGCCGAGAAACAGCTCGAACAGATAGATCGCTTCGAAAACGATCCGGTCGCTGGCCAGCATCAGCGTGTCCGACGACTTGACCGGCGGATTGACCGTGTCGCGGTCCGTATTGATGAGAGTTGAGACAGGGACGAATGTGTAGCCGCGCTTGTGGAGCTCATTGACGATGAGAGGAATCAGCTTCACCGTCTCGGTGCGGTCACCGCCTCCGTCGTGCAGGAGGATGCAACTGCCATGCTCTCCCTCCAGTTGCGCGAGGACCGTTCGCAGCATCTCGTCAGCGCCCCGGTGGTGGATCGATCCGTCGGGCATCCGTTCGGCGGTATTCCAGTCCTGGGAATCGATGTACTCCAGGACGGTGATGTAGTTGAGACCCGACGCGATTTTGATCGGCGTGACTTCAAAATTCGCCGTCGGCTCCGCGTCGGCGTTGTACGGAGGGCGGAAAAGAAGCGTCGAGCGATGGAGGATGCTCTCGAAGACGCGGCGTGTCGCGTTCAACTGAAGACGCGCTTCCGATTCCTTGATCTCGCCGATGTTTGGATGCGTGAACGTGTGGTTCCCGATCTCATGTCCCTCGGCCCAGATGCGTTTGAGAAGACCGGGATAGCGCTCCGCGTTCTGGCCGATCATGAAGAACGTCGCCGGAACATGGAGCGCCTTCAGCTCATCGAGAATTTCGGCGGTGTAGGGATCGGCAGGCCCATCATCGATCGTCAACGCAATCATCTTCGGCTTGTAGCCCGTGCGGCTGATGACGTAGGACGTTGGGAACTTGTGGTAACTCTCGTCGAGGGCGAGGCCCGTCAGCGGATCGATCTCCAGCGTGCGCGATCCCGTCGTCGGATTTTGATCGACGTGTGCGATCTCCCCTTCGCCGATGAACTCGACGTCGAACGGAAAGGTGGGCGCTTCCAGTTCCGACATATTCGGCCGCTGGTTGAGATTGCCGCGATGAATGAATGACCAGATCGACGGATCGGACGAGCCGAGAACCCAGATGGCCATCCCGCGCACGCCATAGTTCTGCGCGATCAACCATTGATTCGCGGCCGTGACCGCGTCCAGCATCCAGACCTCATGCCATTTCAGGTCGTCGTCCTGGTAACGAAACGTCGGATTGAGCGTCTCGTCATCGAAGTCGACGATATCCTCCGGCTTTTCCTTCTGCCGGTAGTCATGAGCGGTGACGAGCGCTCCCTGATACGTCATCGGCTCGGCCCAATCGCGGCCGTCCATCCAGTCGTAGGCGTAGTTGGCGATGCCGATGACGAGCTTCTCGCGCGGAACGCCATGCGCGGGGTCGACGGCGCGCCGCACGACGTCTCGGTACCACGAGACCGAAGCGATGGGACCGGGAGCACTGTTCTCCGAGTGCTCGTCATAGGCCATGACCACGACGAAATCGCAGACAGAGGAAACCGCACGCCAGTCGACCGTGCTCTTCGACTCGAGATCGATGCTGACGAGCAGATGCGGAGCCTGGGCGAACGCGTTTTTCATGCGGCCCAGGAAGGGAACCAGGAGAGGGTAGTCGTCCGGCTGGAGGTTCTCGAAATCGACGTTGATTCCCTGGAACTTGTACGCGATGCACCAGTTCCTCAATCCGGCGATCGCTTTTTGCTGCAACGTCGGATCGTGCAGAAAGACGTGGACGCGCTGCCGGTCGAAGACGCCGGAGCCGTTCGACGAAATCTGCGCGTTGCTGAAGACCGGCATCACGTTGAGGTTGTTCGCACGCGCGATTCTCAACACATCGATGTTGTGTGGCGTCAGGATCGGATCCCAGTCGTGAAAGTCGAGCGCTCCGGCATCCGGGCTGAGGTGGACCCAGACCGGAAGGAGGTGTGTCATCCGGTTGGCGTTTGCCGTCAGCGAATGGAGTCCGGTTTCCTGCCACGGCGCGTAGAACGCCGCGACGATGCTGTTTCCGGCCTCAATCGTACGGACAGGGCCTTTCGCCTCGCGCGTGCGCTGGTCCTTGTAGTCTTTTGCAATGCTGGCGAGGAGGCGCTCCCGATCACGTTTGAGAACGTACTGTGCCCGCGCCTGCCGGTGCGGCGGGAGGCGCCCGCCACGCTTGATGGCCTCCGTGATCCCGATGAAACCAGGCAACAGCGGAACGGTGAAGAGGCTGACCAGCCAGGCGCTGACAATCAGCACGGACACCAAGCCCAGCAGGGTGCCTATGCGTTTTACCCACCACCATCGGCGATGGCTCGGGTCGAAGAAGACGGCGCTGTCAGGCATGGTCGAGAATCGGACGATCATATCGAACCGGAGGCCGTCCGGAGGCATTCTGCGCAACCCGGGCCGTGTTACCCCGTAAGACCTCACCATGAGTCAGACCGTCATCGAGGTTTCGAACCTCAAAAAAAAGTACCGGTCGTCGGTCGGGCGTTCGCTCATCACGGCCCTCGACGGCATCGACTTCTCGGTTCGTGAAGGCGAGTTGTTCGGTCTTCTCGGCCCGAACGGGGCCGGAAAAACGACCGCTGTCAAGATTCTTCTCGATCTCACCCGCCCTACCGCCGGCGAAGCGCGCCTCAACGGCCTGCCGGCGGGACACCCGGAAAGCCGTCGCCGCGTCGGCTACCTGCCGGAAGGTCACAAGATACCCAGCTATCTCACCGCGCGTCAGGCGCTCGGGATCTTCGGCAAGATGTCGGGCCTCGACAACGTCACCATCAAGCGCCGCTCTCTGGAGCTGCTCGAGAAACTGCGCATCGCTCAGTGGATCGACGTCCGCGTCAAGAAGTACTCGAAGGGGATGACCCAGCGCCTCGGCCTGGCCATCGCCCTTCTGCACTCGCCGCATGTGCTGCTGCTCGACGAGCCTACAGACGGCGTTGATCCCGTCGGCCGCCGCGAGATTCGCGACATCCTGCGCACCGAGGCGGCGACGAACGGGACCGCGGTACTGCTGAACTCGCATTTGCTCTCGGAGATCGAACTGACCTGTGATCACGTGGCCGTGCTTCGCAACGGCAAGGTGGCCGCGGCCGGCAGTATCGAAGAGCTGACCCGCCGCGCTACGCAATACAAATTCGTTCCGGTGGTACCGGTCGACGACTCGCTCGTGGCGGCGTTCCGTGAAAGCGGAGCGGGCGTGGAGCGGGTGAACGGTCACATGCTCTTGACGGTCGATGACGTGACGCATCTCAACGCACTCGTCGACAAACTTCGCGCCAGTGGCGGCCTGCTGGCAGAGCTCTCGCCGGTCCGCTCCACCCTCGAAGACGTATTCGTCGATCTCGTCCGCGCCGTCGACCCGGGCGCACAGCAGTCGGTCGAAGGAGACGCGCGATGAAAGTCCTGATGGCGAATATCGAAGATGTGATGCGCGAAGCCGCGGCGCGGTGGACGCTCGTCGCATACTTCTTCCTCTCCACGATCTTCATTCTGATCTTTGCATCGGCCATCAATCTCGACATCGTCGACGGCGCTCTGGCCGGCGCCAAGCTGTTCGGGAAGCAGGTCGAAGTCAGCGGCACGATGTCGATCGAGAAGCTGGTCATGGGTTTCGAGTCCGGCTTCTCGGGCGTGCTCTACGTCCTCTGCACCTTCCTGGCGATTTTCGCCACCGCCCACCTCGTGCCGCGTATGCAGGAGAAGGGAACGATCGATCTCTACCTCTCGAGGCCTGTGTCGCGGGTGAAATTGATCCTTTCGCGCTACCTGGCGGGGCTGATCCTCGCCGGCAGCAATGTCCTCTACCTCATCGGATCGATCTGGATGATCGTGGCGTGGAAGACGCATGTTCTCCATCCAAGGTTCTTCCTGGCCGGCGCCATCATCCTTTTTCTGATCGCGACCTTGCTGGCGTTCGCGTTCCTGATCGGCGTGGTCACCTCATCGACCGCGGTCTCGATCATGGCCACCTACGGCGTCTTTTTCTTCGGCGTGATGCTGGCCGGCCACGCGCGAATCGAGGCGGCGTTGTCGAAAGAGTGGCAGGCGATGGGGATCAAGCTCCTTTATTGGATCATGCCGAAGACCGCGGAGCTGGCCACGGCGGTCGTCGGGTTTGTGGCCGGGCCACAGGTAAACAACGAAATACTCAAGGTGACGGCCGCGCCGTTCGTCAGCACGGCTATCTTCGGATTTGTCTGTCTCGCTCTCGCTTCCTGGTTGTTCCAACGAAAGGAGTTCTAAATGAAAAGGCAGTTTGTTGCATTGGCAATTCTCGCGCTGGCGCTCGCGCCGGCGGCATTCGCAAAAACCGACGCGATGTCGCTCATCCCGAACGATTCTGTTTCGGTCGGCGTCGTCCGTCTCGCGGACATGCGCAGCAGCCCGCTCTCCGCGGCCCTATTCGCGCAGACGGCTCACATCACCAATGACGCCGACTCGGCGAAGTTCCTCTCCGAGTCCGGCCTGCAGCCGACCAAGGACGTCGACGTCGTGGTCTTCGCCACGTCGCCGCGCACGAACCTCGGCAGTGAGGCGGATTTCCTCATCGCCGCGGACGGCCGGTTCAACGTCGATCGTCTCACCACCGCCCTCGTGGCACGTGGCGCGGTGAAGAAGTCGTCGGCGCACGGCGCCTACTTCGTGATGCCGGAGAAGAACGCGGAACACGGTCATCCGGGCGTAGTGGCGTTCCCTGATTCGAGCCTTGCACTGATCGGCAGCGAGGCGGCAGTCATCGAAGCGCTGGCCAGCCGCGCCGCGGGCGGAACGACATTCGCCACCACCAGCGGCCTCGGCCGCGACATGGTGCGTGTCGATCCGCATGCCACGGCCTTTGTGCTCGTCGATGTGCCGCGCGCGCAGCGCATCACCGGTGCCCCGAAGATCGGCGGCAGCAGCGCGCAGTCTCAGGCACTCGGTGCCGCGCTGAAGAACGTCTCCACGGTTGCGATCTGGGCCACCGACACCGGCGATTCACTGAAGCTGAGCGCTCTCGGCCTCTCGACCGATGCCGAGACTCTCGGCCTCGTCGAAGATACGCTTCGCGGCGCCCTCTCGGCGATGCGTCTCGCGGTGCAGGATAAGTCGCCCGAGATGGTTTCGCTGCTGCGCAAGTTCACCGTCACCCGGACGGACAACTCGGTCTCGATCTCCGGCAGCGTCCCCGCGGAAACGTTCAAGACCTGGGTTGCGAAGACACAGTCGCACGCAAGCACACGGTAAGAACAACTCAACAGACAGGGCCGGCGAGAGCTTCGCCGGCTCTACTTGCCGCCTTGCCGCCTTGCCGCGTTAGCGGCAACAAGAAGGTAGCCAGGGGTGCGAGCGTTTTTTGCGAGCACCCCTGGTGAAGAGGTGTCGTGGTTTGGTGCCGCGTCAGCGGCATTGGAGTAATCGGGGACTCCATCCAGTGCCGCTGACGCGGCACGATTTTAGATCGCATCGGGTTCCAGGGGTGCTCGCAAAAAACGCTCGCACCCCTGGCTGATATGGAGTGACCCTGTCAAGTTACGCTGCCCGTGGTTTTGCGCCT